>NZ_JAIUHJ010000003.1:0-358905 GCF_020165105.1 Mesorhizobium sp. CA5
TCGGCCTCAGGCTGATAGCGGCGGCCGTAGTCGCTCAGCATCCTAGCATCGAGAGGATCGGTCTTGGCGCGCCGTCGGGTCGACTTGGCATAGTGGTGGGTGTGCGCCGGGTTGTGCCGCGAGAACGGCACGCCGGCCTTGGCCAGCGCATGGCGCAACAGCCGGTCATGGACCCCTGTCGCCTCCATGACAACGAAGTCGCGGCTGGGATCAAGGCCCGCCACATAGGCCGCGATCGTGTCGGCCTGGTTGTCGATGCGCCGAAGACGGCCGCTTGTCTCATCGAAAAAGTCGAGCCACTGTTTTGAGATGTCGCAGCCGACATAGTTCTGCATTATCATGTCCACGCCTCTTCCTGTGGTGCGGGGTCTGCTTGGAACAGCCCCGTGCAACTGTTCAGGTTGATGGTTCACCGGTGGGAAGGGACCGAGCCATGCCACGGCCTGTCCGAAAGGACGACCAGGATTCATTCGGTCTCCTTCCCACTTCAACCATACACCAGAACCAACACACAGGATTCTAGGGTCTGCGCGCGTCGCTTCGCTCCTTGCTCCGCCCTAGAATGACGAACTGACTGACGCTTCGGCCAATCTCGAAACTGGGCGACTTTGCAAAACGCAAGCGTTTTGCTCTATGTTCAACCTCCTCCCCGCGCTGTCCGCGCAAACCTCCCGCCGGAGAATCCCATGCATAAGCGCCGCCTCGGTCGGACCGATCTCCTTGTTTCGCAAATCTGCCTCGGCTCGATGACCTGGGGTCAGCAGAACAGCGAGGCCGAGGGCCACGCGCAGATGGATCTGGCGTTTTCGCGCGGGGTGAATTTCATCGACACGGCCGAGCTTTACCCGATCCCGCCCAAGGCAGAGACGCAAGGGCGAACCGAGAGGATCATCGGCAGCTGGATGAAGGCCAATCGCAACCGCGACAAGGTCATCCTTGCCTCGAAGGTGGTCGGCCGCACGGCCAACGCATGGTTCCGCGGCGATCGTCCGTCGAAGCTGGTGCGCGCCGACATTTTCGACGCGGTCGAGAAATCGCTGGCCAAGCTCGGCACCGACTATATCGACCTCTACCAGATCCACTGGCCGGACCGGGACATTCCGTGGGGTTCGAACCCGACGCGGATCGGAGCGGTGGCGCGCCGGGCCGATGCCGCAGCCGCGCCCGCAGACGAAACACCGATTGCCGAGACGCTCGCCGTCTTCCAGGACCTGGTGAAAGCCGGCAAGATCCGCCATCTCGGCCTATCGAACGAAAGCTCCTGGGGTGTCATGCGCTTCGTCTTCGAAGCCGAGAAGGGCTCCGGGCCGCGCGTCGCCTCGCTGCAGAACGCCTACAACCTCGTCAACCGCACCTTCGAGGTGAACCTTGCGGAGGTCTGCGAGCGCGAGGAGATCGCGTTTCTTCCCTATTCGCCGTTGGCGCAGGGTTATCTCACCGGAAAATACGATCATGGCGCGCGACCGCGGGGCTCGCGCTCGCAGCTCTTCAACCGCGGTCAGCGCTACGAGACGCCGAACGCGGCGGAGGTGCTGCTTCAGTACAATGAGCTGGCGCGTTCCTTCGGCATGGAGCCGGCGCTTTTCGCCAACGCCTATGTGGCGAGCCGGCCCTTCGTGACCGCGAACATCGTCGGCGCGACCACGATCGCGCAGCTCGGGACGGCGCTGTCCTCGGTCGATGTCGCTTGGACGGATGAGATGCAGAAAGCGGTCGACGCCATCCACCAGCGCGTCGGCAATCCGTGCCCTTGAGCGGGAATCGGTGAAAAACAAAAAGGGGTGGAGATGATGGCAGATTTTCCGATCGAGGCCGTGCGCGGCAGGTTTCCGGCGCTTTCGCTGACCGATGACGGACGCCGGCGCATCTATCTCGACAATCCGGCCGGCACGCAGGTGCCGCTGACGGTGGCGGACGCGGTGTCGCGCTGCCTGCTCTCGACCAACGCCAATCTGGGCGGGTTCTTCGAGACCACGGTCGCGGCCCAAAAAGTGGTCGACGACGCCCATGCGGCAATGGCCGATTTTCTGAACGCATCGAGCATCGAGGAAATCGTCATCGGCGCCAACATGACGACGCTGACCTATCACATGTCGCGCACGCTCGGCCGCATGATGAAACCTGGCGACGAGATCATCGTCACGCGCATGGACCATGAGGGCAATGTCTCGCCCTGGCTGCAGCTTGCCGAGGATCTCGGCCTTGTCGTGCGCTTCCTGCCGTTCGACGAGCGGAGCTGGCAGGTGGAGGAGACGGCGCTCAAGGCGCTGCTTTCGGACAAGACGCGCCTCGTCGCGCTGAACTATGCCTCCAACCTCACCGGCTCGATCAACCGGGTGAAGGCGCTGACGGCGATCGCCAGGCAGGCCGGCGCGCTGGTCTATGTCGATGCCGTGCAGTTCGCGCCGCACGGGCTGGTCGACGTGCAGGAGCTCGGCTGCGATTTCCTGATCTGCTCGGCTTACAAATTCTTCGGCCCGCATATGGGCATATTGTGGGGCCGCCGCGACGTGATCGACGCGCTCAAGCCCTACAAATGCCGCTGCTCTTCGAACGTCCTGCCCGAACGGTTCGAACTCGGCACGCCGCAGATCGAGCTGATGGCGGGGCTTACGGCGGCAATCGACTATTTCGCCGATCTCGGCGCTTCGGCCGGCGAGGGCGGCTCGCGGCGGCAGCGGATCGCCAGGGCGTTCGAGATGTCGATCGCCTATGAGAACGCGCTGGCACGGCAAATGATCGACGGCTTGTCCGACATCGAGGGCCTTGTCATTCACGGCATTACCGATTCGAAGCGCCTCGCCGAGCGCGTGCCGACCATTTCCTTCACCGTGGAAGGCATCGCACCGGAAACGATCGTGCGGCAGATGAACGCCGAGAACATCTTCGTCTGGTCAGGCCACAATTATGCGTGGGAGGTCGTCCACCAGCTCGGCCTACCGGCCGAGCAAGGGGTCGTGCGCATCGGCATTGCGCATTACAACACGGCGAAAGAGATCAAGGAAACGCTGGAAAGCGCGCATCGCGTGATCGCGATGCTGCGGCAGCAGCGCTCCTAGTTTTTTAGCTTTACGCAATTCCGGACGGAAAACCGCTACACACTTTTCCTGGAATTGCTTCTAGCCCTGCTTGCCGCCGAAGCCGGTGAGGAATGCGGTGAGGTTGTCGCCGAGCGCATCGCAGAGATAGCCGCCTTCCTGGACAATGACCGTCGGCAGGCCGAGTCCGGCGATCGCTTCGCCGATGCGCGAGAAGCCTTGCGTCGTCACCGACAGGCCGCCGAACGGGTCGCCCTCGAAAGCGTCGAGGCCGAGCGCCACGACCAGCGCTTCCGGCGCGAAGGCGCGGATGCGCTGGAAGGCCGCCGCCAGCGCTTCGAGGAAGGCCTCGTCGCCGGATTTGCGTGGCAGCGGCAGGTTGAGATTGTAGCCGAGGCCGGGGCCTTCGCCGCGCTCGCCGGCATGCCCCCAGAAGAACGGGTAGAAGCGCACCGGGTCGGCGTGCAGCGAGACGGTGAGCACGTCGGGACGGGCATAGAAGATACCTTGCGTACCGTTGCCGTGGTGCAGGTCGACATCGAGGATGGCGACGCGGGCGGAATTCTTGCGCAGAACCTGCGCCGCGACCGCCGAATTGTTGATGAAGCAGAAGCCGCCGGCGACATCGGCGAAGGCGTGATGGCCCGGCGGGCGGCAGAGCGCATAGGCCGACGCCGCGCCGGCCATCACCGCTTCAGCGGCTTCCACCGCGCTCCAGGCGCTCCACAGCGCGCTGTTCCAGGTCTCGGCCGAGATCGGGCAGGCGGTGTCGGCCATGTGGTAGCCGGCCTGGCCGACAGCCGAGGCCGGGTAGGAGCCGGCGCGGGCGATCGGATGGATGTTTGGGATGACTTCCGCCGAGGCGCCTTCGATGCGCTGCCAGCGCGCAAAAATGTGCTCGAGAAAATCGAGATATTCAGGCGTATGCACCGCGGCGATCGGGCCAAGTCCATGATTGCCTGGACGTTCGACCGTCAAGCCGGCCAATCTTGCGCCGGCTAACAATCGTTCAATCCGCTCCGGCTTTTCCGGGTTGGGCTGCTGCGCGCCGCTGGAGAGGAAAGCTTTCGGGTCATGGCGCTTCTGCTCCTCGGCATAGAAGGCTTTCATCGTCATTCCTCCGGTGTATCGGCAAACGCGAAAAAGGCATCGCCGACGATTTTCTGCACCTGCTCGTAGCTCGACCGGCCGATGCCCAGTCTTTCGTAGAAGGCCTTGGCCGTCTCATTGTCGGTATCGACGGACAGCCTCAGATAGCCACCGCCCGCCGCGCGGCACTCCTTCGCCACGCGCCGCAGCAACCTTTCGCCGACCCGGCGGCCGCGAAAACGATCCTCGACGTAAAGGTCCTGCACATAGACGCCGGGACGGCCCATCCAGGTCGAGAAAATCGGGAAATGCAGGCAAAGCCCGGCGAACTCGCCGTCGATCTCAGCGATCAGGGTCGAGAAGGCGGGTTTGGCGCCGAAGCCGTAGCGGCGCAGATCCTCGGGCGTCGAAGTGATTTCCTGATGCGCGCCGATATCGGTACCGAGGCGCAGCAGGGCGGCGTGGATGGTTTCGACATCATCGATGGTGCCGGGGCGGAGGGTGATTGGTGCCGGCATCAAAACACCTTTCTCATCCCTCCACCGGCAGATCGAGTTCCTCCGCCAGCGCCTCCAGCGAATCTCCGATGATGGAAATCATCTCGCCGATCTGGTCTCTGGTGATGATCATCGGCGGCGCCACCATGAAATTGTCGCCGTCGATGCCGCCCTTGACCTTGCGGCCATAGATGATCAGGCCGCGCGCATAGGCGTGGTCCAGCAGGCGCTGCGTCGCCTTGCTGGCCGGATCAATGGGCTTCAGTGTCTCCGGATCGGCGACCATTTCGGCGCCGGTGAGCAGGCCCTTGCCGCGCACGTCGGCGATGAAGGGGAAGCGCTTTTGCAAGCCCTTCAACTCTGCCATCAGAACCTCGCCCATCGCGGCGGCGTTGACGATGAGATCGAGCCGGTCCATCTCGCCGAGCACGGCGAGGCCGGCGGCGCAGGCAAGCGGATTGCCGGCATAGGTGTGGCCGTGCTGGAAACCGCCGGAGGCCAGCAGCGGCTCGACCAGGCGCATCGGCGCGGCGAGGGCGCCGAGTGGCGCGTAACCCGAGCCCAGCCCCTTCGAGAGGGCGACGATGTCGGGCCTGCAGTTCCAGTGGTCGCCGCCGAGGAACTTGCCTGTCCTGCCGGCGCCGCTCATCACCTCGTCATGAATCAGAAGAATGCCGTAGCGGTCGCAGATTTCGCGGATGCGCGGATAGTAGCTGTCGGGCGCGACAAGGGCTGCGGTCGCGGCACCGCCGACCGGCTCCATGATGAAGGCCAAAACGCTTTCCGGCCCTTCGGCGAGAATCTTCTCCTCCAGCATGTCGGCATAGCGAAGGCCGCGCTGCTCCATCGAGAGATTGTCGCGGTCGCGCCAGGCCGTGGGCGCAGGCACTGTCGGCATCACCTTCATCATCGGCGTGAAGGTTTCGGCGAGCGCATCGTCGCCGGTGATGGAAAGCGAGCCCAGCGTGCCGCCATGATAGGAGGGGAAGCGGGTGATCACCTTCCAGCGCTTGGGCTGGCCGGTGGCGACCGCCCATTGGCGGGCGAGCTTGATGCAGGATTCGGTCGCTTCCGAGCCGCCCGAAACGAAGAAGATGCGGTCCATGCCTTCGGGCAGCTTGCCAGCAAGCGCGCGCGCCAGCTCTTCGGCGGGCTCGTTCTCAAAATGCAACCGGTAGGCAAAGGTGGTCTTGTCCATCTGCCGCTTCATGGCGTCGAGCACGTTGCGGTTGGAGTGGCCGATATTGGCGACCATCGGCCCGCTCGAGCCATCGATGAAGCGGCGACCGTCCTTCGTCCAGAAATAGATGCCCTCGGCCCGGTCGACGAGCGGCCGGCGCAGGCTGGACAAATAGAACAGGTGCGACGGCGGCCGCGCTTCGGCCTCTACTACGGGCTGGACTTCCAGTTTCGACATGTCAGGACTTTCCGAGATAGCGGTCGAGAACATTTTTGGTCACGCGTTCGACCATCGCGTCCTGCCTTAGCAGGCCGGCGACCCATTCGCAGCTTCCGGCGTGGAAGACCTCGCCTTTGCCGCGTGGGAAATTGACGATCATGCCGTTGCCGCGCTTGACCTTGTCGAGATTGGCGTCGCTCGCCTCGCCGAACAACGTCTCGGCGGTGAAGCGGCCATCCTCGTCGGTGAGGAACTGGTCCTCGACCGGGATGTCGGCGCTTTCCTCGACCTGGCTCGCCATGCCGACCGCCAGCACCTGCAAGCCGTCCGGCGCGCCGCTGGTCGCGGTCGGGTAGGGCAGGCCGCCACGGATCTCGAAATCGAGGCCGTCGACTTCATAGCCGTAGACATGGCTGTCGGCGCCGAGCAGGTCGCCGTAATAGATGCCGGTGCCGGCAAAGGCCCAGTGCTCGGGCCGGTAGACCGGGAAGCCACGCACGCCCCGCGGCGCGCAGCCGCCCCAGCCGGCATAGACGCCTCGGGTCGCATTGAGGCCGAAGGTGGCGCTGCCTGGACGGCCGATCTCAGGCGCTTCCCAGGAATTGGTTGCGCGGGTGACGTCGCCGCCGCGATAGGCGGGGTCTTCCGCGCGAGCCTTATATTTGTAGCAGACCTGGCGGCGACCTTGGTCCTCCAGCCTCGTCTGCCACATGAAATTGCCGGCGAAGCGCGCCGCATGCCCGCCGCGCTCGATATAATTGTCGACGGCGTCGCGCATCTCCCAGGTCCAGTATTCGTCGTGGCCGACGAAGACGACACAGTCATAGCCGTCGAGGATTTCGGGCGAGAAATGGAGGTCGTGCTGGCTCGCGAGATCGACCTGATAGCCGGCGAGCTCGGCGAAGCGGAAGAAATGGCTGTCATAGCTCGCCCAGCCCGAAGAGGCATATTTCTTCGAATGTCCAGTGGCGAAGGCCCACTCCATGTGCGGATAGCGTGGCACGGTCCTCACCGGCACCGCGACTTCCAGCGGCACGCGCGGCGCATCCTTGGGCAGCACCACGAAGCCGCGACACCAAGGGCGCTCAATCGACACTGTCGTGGCGTATTGATCGCGGTTCGGACCGGTGATGCCCTGATAGTGGTTCGAGCCGCCCCAGGTATTGTAAGCGAGCCAGGTGCCGGTAGCGGCGACCTGCAGCAGGCGGCCGGGCTTGCGGCCGGGCAGGGGTGTGACAATGAAGAGATGATGGCTGTGGATCGGCGTGCCGTTTCGGCCTTCGGCCGACAGCGTCACGCGATAGGCGCCGGATGGCCAATCGTCGCCGACGCGGAATTCGAACAAAGCCTCCCACCCGCAGCCTTCGACCGAGCATTGGTCGGGCGTATCCTGCCAGCGCGCCGACAGCCCCGCTCCCTCGAAGACTATTGTTTCGTTGTCGCCGTCGCGAATGATGGCGAGGCTGAATTGCGGCGCCGACGCGCTGACGAAAAGCGTTACCGTCTCGCCGGGGCGATAGGAAAACCGGTCGCTGTAGCACCAGATCTCGCCGCTCGGGCCATCCATTCCCGGCCATTCGTAATAGTGGCCGCGCACCGCCTCGCGGCGCTGCTCGGGCGTCAGCCCGAAATCGGGGAATTCACTGGGCAGTTGCGTCAAGGAACACCTGAGATCACGAGGCCGTCATTGAGACCATCGGCTGGCCAAGCGTCAAATGGAAAGCATCGGGCCAGCGCGCTCGCGCTTGGCCGCCGCCGGCAAACCAACTATTCATGCTGAGGCGACATTCTCGCCGAGGAGCCGACATGCTGCGTGTACAAAAGGTCAAGGTCGACGACATCTACGTGCCGACGGCGCGGCGCAAGACGCTGCATCCCGAGACGGTGCGCCATCTCGCCGAGGATATTCTCGAAAACGGCATGAAGACCCCGATACAGGTGCGGCACGACGGCAAGCGCCACATTCTGGTCGAGGGGCTGCATAGGCTCGAAGCCGCGAAGTGGCTCGGCGAGACCATGATCGACGCTTATCTCGTGCAGGCCAAGCGCCACTGATCCTTCTTCTTTGGAGTCGCCTGCCGAGGCGCTTCCACTCTCCCTCGAATTATTTAGCGGGCCATGTCGGCTTGGGTTCTCCCACCGCGTCCTTGAGGCAACGCAAGCGGAGAGGAGACTGAAATGCCCAAGACCCTGTTTTTCGCCATCCTTGCTTCGGCAATGACCCTCATAGCCTCGCCGAGCGCACAATCCGAGGAGACCAAGCCTGTCATGACCAGTGAAACCAAAGCTCTCTTGAAGCCGGAAAAATCCGGCCTGCTGCCGATCGACGGCGTGAACTACTACTACGCCGTCTACGGCAAGGGCGAGCCGCTGCTACTTTTGCATGGCGGCCTGGGTTCGAGCGACATGTTCGCGCCGATCCTGCCGAAATTTGCCGAACATCGCACGGTGATCGCCGTCGACCTGCAGGGACATGGCCGCACCGCGCTCGGCGAACGGCCTTTCGGCCTTGAGGCGATGGGCGACGATATGGCGGCCATCGTCAAGGCGCTCGGCTACGACAAGGTCGACGTCATGGGCTATTCGCTTGGCGGCGGCGTCGCCTTCCGCATGGCCGTCCAGCATCCCGAAGCGGTGCGTCGGCTGGTCATGGTGTCGACCGGCTACGCCGCCAACGGCTTCTATGACGAGATGCGTCCGCAGCAGGCGCAGGTGAGCGCGGCGGCCGCCGAGTTCATGAAGGACACGCCGATGTACAAATCCTATGTCGCCGTGGCGCCGAAGCCCGAGGATTTCCCAAAACTGCTCGATGCGCTCGGCGCCTTCATGCGCAAGGAGTATGATTTCTCGGCCGACGTGCCGAAGCTGAAGATGCCCGTCATGCTCGTCTACGGCGACAGCGACATGTACAAGCCCGAGCACGAGATCAAGTTCTTCCAGATGCTCGGCGGCGGATTGAGGGACGCCGGCTGGATGCGCGAGCACCTGTCGCAGAACCGGCTGGCGATCATCCCCAACCGCACGCATTACGACGTGTTCTTCGCGCCGGAACTGGTCGCCAGCACGCTGCCGTTCCTCGACGGTGTCACCAAGGTGAAGACCTGGGACGAGATCGTCAGCGAATGAATCCTGGCCGCTGGCCGCCTGAGGCAGCCGGCCAGCGGCATCAGCTCAAGCGATCGTATCCCATCAATGTTTTTTGATTGACCCTGCCATGCCGGCCACTACGGTGCCCGGCATTTCCTCGAGGCAGGTGTCTGGTGATGACCAAGTATGAGGGCGGATGCCTTTGCGGCGCGGTGCGCTACAGGGCCGAGGTCGAGCCGATCAACGAACGCATCTGCCATTGCCGCATCTGCCAGAGAGCGATCGGCGCCGCCTTCAATGCGCGGCTTCTGTTTCGCATCGACGATGTGACCATCGAAGGACCGGTGGCGACGATCAATTCCACGCCTGACCTCAAGCGCGGCTTCTGTCCGGTTTGCGGCACGACTTTGTTTTCACGCCGCGATTCCAGGGGCATTCTCGGCATCACCTCCGGCTCGCTCGACGACCCGTCGCTGTTCAAGCCCGACATGCATTTCTGGACCGCGTCGAAGCAGCCCTGGGTGATGCTCGACGATGGCCTGCCGCAATATGAAGGCGCGCCGCCAGCGTAGCTTCTTCCTTCTCCCCTTGTGTGAGAAAGTGGCCGAGCGAAGCTCGGTCGGATGAGGGGTGTTCCAGAGAATACCAGCGTCTCACTCCGCTGGAACACCCCTCATCCGTCTCGGCGCTTGCGCGCCGATCCACCTTCTCCCACAAACAAAGGGAGAAGGAAGAAGGCCTGCACAAAAATTTCATCTTCGATTCACGACATAGCCGGCAAAGCGTCATTGGCGGGCCATCTTTGGCTGCCTATCTACGCGCCATGCGGGAAGGCATCGAGGAGGCGACGGATGAGCGAGAGCATCAACACCCTGGACGAGCTTTTGAACGACCCGATGGTCCAACTCGTGATGGCGCGCGACCGCGTGCGCCCGGCCGAGCTTCGCCTGCTTCTGGAAAAGGCTCGCGACAGGGCAAGCGATGATTCCCGCATCGATCAGGCTTCGGTGCCGCCGGCGCATGTGGTGGCAAGAAGCTGCCTGAAGCAGTGGTTGTACCGCTGAGGCAACTCCAGGGAAATTGGTCAGCTCGAATTCGCGGGCAAGTAGCTGTAATGGCTACGCAAATAGGCGAGCTTGAAGCCGAGCCGGTCGTAGTTGCGATAGGCCGGCCCGTCGCGGTCGGGGCGCGGCGCCTCGATATCGGCGACAAACAATTTCGCACCGGCGGCTATGCCGTCGCGGACCAGCCTTTCGCCAAGCATGGCGTCAAGATCGAAACTTGGCGCCATGATGCCCGGTACCGGCGCGTCGATGCCGCTCCAGGCGGCCCCGTCTGAGATGAAGAGCGAGCGCACGGCGGCGACCGCGCCCCTGCGTTTCAGCATGTAATGATGCCAGCCCTTGCGATCGACAAGCGCCATCAGCCAGGGCGAGGTGGGGAGCCTGTATTTGGCATCGATGAAAGATGCCCATTCCGAAGCTGTCCTGGGCGTGACCTCCTCGATCACCAGATCGTCAACCGGGATCAGCGGGTCGCCCGGGAAAAGCGGTTCGTCCGCCAGCGGCGTCGCGTCGCGATAGATGCGCTCCCAGCCGCCTTGCTGCTGCATCCCGCGCGCTTCCAGCCAGCATCTCAGCCGCGATGGCTCGGTATGCGGGTTGGTATAGAACCAAGGCCGCATGACGCCGGCGGCGCGGTAGTGCGCGAGCAGCGCGTCGACCTGTTCTTCCGTCGCCGGCCCATCGACGCCGATATTCTTCACGCAGTTGAAATGAATGAACGGGATCGTCGTGCAGGTGGTCCACACAAGGTCGCCGTCGCTTGCGATCGAAAGCCCGTGCCGCGCAGCGAAATCCGCAGGCGCCGCTTCGTAGAGATCGAGCCAGGCAGCGACGTCGGCGCGCTCGATGGCGCGGCTGGTATCACGCGACACCTCCTCGATCGTGATTTCTGCAGCATGCGTTTCCGGCGGCGTGACCGGCTCCAATTCCGAGAGGGCGGCGGTCGACATCGTGATGCTCCTCCGATTTGCCTTACAGTGTAAGATTAGCGGAGAATAATATGGCGGCGCCAGTTGTCAAGCAGGATTAGCGGCACCTTACAAATCCGTGAGTTGGAATCACGCTATCGTGAGGCTAAGCCTGTCCTCCAGGCTTTTCGAATGACGATTCACTTTTTGCCCCCAAGAACGATTGGGCACGGGGAAAGGACCGGGATGACCGACGTCTGCACTCAAGGACTGGACACCGGCTTTGTCGGCCTGGGTTATGCCAAGGTGGCATTTCTCGGCATCGTGCAAGGCATCACCGAATTGCTGCCGATCTCGTCCACGGCGCATATGCGCATCGTGCCGGCCGTTCTCGGCTGGCAGGACCCCGGCTCGGCCTTCTCCGCCGCCATGCAACTGGCGGCGCTGGCGGCTGTGGTCAGCTATTTCTGGAGCGATGTCAGGGACGTCCTGTTCGGTTCGGTTGCGGCGATCTCGCGCCGCGATTTCGGCGACCGCTATTTCCGCCTGGCGATCAGCATCGTGCTTGCCACCGTCCCGATCGTCATTGTGGGCCTCGCACTTTCCGGCGTGCTCAACGCCTGCAACTCGCCGCTGCGGGGGCTCGCCGTCATCGGCTGGGCCTGTATCGCCATGGCGATCCTTTTGGCGCTCGCCGAGATATTTGCCAGCCACAAGCTCGTGCTGCGCCAGGCCTCGATCCTCGACGCGCTGCTGGTGGGCGTCGCCCAGGTCGGCGCGCTTATTCCCGGAGTCTCCCGCTCGGGTTCGACCCTGACGGCGGCGATGGGGCTGGGCTTCGCCCGGCCGGAGGCGGCGCGCCTGTCCTTCCTGCTCGGCCTGCCGGCCATCGCGCTGGCCGGCCTCAAGGAGCTCTATGAACTGCACAAGGTGCATCTCGATGCGCATGGCTGGTCGATCCTGGCCGTCGGCCTTGTCGTTGCCTCGATCTCAGCTTTCTTCGCGATCTGGGGGCTGATGCGCGTGCTCGAGCGCTTCTCCGCCTGGCCGTTCGTCGTCTATCGCGGCCTGCTCGGCGTGGTGCTGCTGATCGGCGTCGCGACCGGCTGGCTTGTCTAGAGGTCTCGGCCACTCCGCTATATCGACGCCGACGCCCGGGTGCGCTGATGGATCTTGGGACTCTGCTGCAATCCGTGCCTTTGCTTGCGACGCTGGTGAAATCGGCGGCGCCGGCGGCAATTGGCGCGGGCATGGGCCTCGGCCAATGGCTGGCGGCGCTGCCGCCCTGCCGCAACCAGGTTTTTGAGAACGCGACCTATCTGGTTTGCGAGGCCGATCCGAAGCATTTTTCCATCGAGCTGTTCTGGAAGAACAAGGACGGCGATCTATACCGATCGCTGCACAATCTGCGAAGCGCGCAGCAGGCGGCGGGGCGCACCATGCTCTTCGGCATCAATGCCGGCATGTATCATCCGAACCTCGCGCCGGTCGGGCTCTATGTGGAGCGCGGCGAGCAGGTCACGCCGGCGAAGACGGGATCGGGCACCGGCAATTTCTCCATGCAGCCCAACGGCATCTTCTATGTCAGCGCCGGCAAGGCCGGGGTTCGCGCGACCAAGGATTATCTGAAGCGCCCGCCGCGCGTCGACTATGCCACGCAATCCGGGCCGATGCTGGTCATCGACGGCAAGCTGCATCCGAAATTCCGTTACGACGGCACCTCGCGCAAGATCCGCGATGGCGTCGGCGTGCGCGCCGACGGGGTCGCGGTCTTCGCGATCTCGAATGATGTCGTGACCTTCCATGAATTCGCGCGGCTGTTCCGCGACCGGCTCGGCTGCCCGAACGCGCTCTTCCTCGATGGCTCGATCTCGAGCCTCTATGCGCCCGGGATCGGCCGCAACGACGATTTCTGGAATCTGGGGCCGATGATCGGCGTGTTCCGGCGCTAGCCGAGAACCGCTTCGGCGCCATCCCGAATCATCCGCTCGCGCCAAAGGTAAATTTTGATTCAAACTTTGTTGGTAATTTCTCATTAGGAATGGCGTTTCCGGCGGCGCTGTTCCTGCCTTCGGTCTGTGTTGTTTTGCGTACAGGTCAAGATGCGGATTTTTAGCGTCGTCAGTTTCGTGCTCGCATCGCTTTGCCTCGCCGGCTGCTCGTCCACGTCCGGCGTCGATGCCTTGCAGATGCCGTCCAATGAGACGACGAGCTCGGTCGTGCGGCCGAGCGCGCCGGTGTCGAAGGGCGTGAGGACCGCAGTCGCCGAACGAACCGTCGAGACCGCGTCGATGTCGGGTGCCGCGCGCATCAAGCCGCCGGCGCCGCTGCTCGACGAAAACAATGTGATCCCCGACGACGAGAACGCTCGCCCCGGCGACGAGAACTCGCGCCCATTCGGCCTTGCCGAGGAGGAGACGGTGAACTTCCCGGCGGCCGATCTGCCGGAGAGTGTCGAGCCGCCGGTGCAGGAGGCAGCACTCGTCTCGCTGCCGAAGCGGCTGTCGCGCGCCGCCCCCGCGATGCTCGCCGGTCCGGTCACCCGCTATGCGTTCCGCGACGCCAAGCCGATCAATTTCGGCCGTTCCTCGCCGCGCCACCTTGCCGTTCACGGCGTCGACGTCTCGCGCTGGCAGGGCAACATCAATTGGGGAAAGCTGCGCGCCCAGGGCGCCAACTTCGCCTATATCAAGGCGACCGATGGCGGCGACCATCTCGACCCGATGTTCATGAAGAACTGGCGCAACGCCGATGCCGCCGGGCTGAAGCGGGGCGCCTATCACTTCTTCTACTGGTGCCGCACCGCCGGCGAGCAGGCCGACTGGTTCATCCGCAACGTGCCGAAGGTCGACGGCGCGCTGCCGCCGGTCATCGACGTCGAGTGGAACGGCGAGTCTTCCTGCAAGCGGCGGCCTTCGCGTGAAAAGGTGCTGGAGAAAATGCAGGTGTTCATGGACAGGCTGGAGCGCCACTACGGCCAGCGGCCCATCATCTACACCAGCCCCGATTTCTATCGCGACAACCTGCGCGGCGCCTTCCAAGACTACCCATTCTGGCTGCGCGCCGTGGCCGCGCATCCGTCAAAGGTTTATCCGGGCCGCAAGTGGCTGTTCTGGCAGTATTCCGGCTCCGGCCTGTCGCATGGCGTCAGCGGCCGCATCGACCTCAACGTCTTCCATGGCGACGAGCGCCAATGGCGCGCGTGGCTGGGCGGCGGGCAGATGATAGCCGACGCGGATTAAGGCGGAGTTTTCAGTTCTCCCCTTGCGGGAGAAGGTGGCCGCGAAGCGGCCGGATGAGGGGTGCTCCAGCTTGATGCAGACCTTCGCAAACGACTGATGATCGCCAGCATCTCACTCCGCTGGAACCCTCATCCGTCTCGGCGCTGCGCGCCGACCCGCATTCTCCCATAAGGGGAGGAGGGGAAGCACCGGCGCCTCACGCGCGGGCGTCGCCGGTGAGGTCGATGGCAATTTCGGCATTTCGCTAACCATGCGCTCACCCTGTCTCTTAGAGGTGCGGCAACGGGCTTCCGGTAACGTGTCCGTGATCGCATTTCGGAGAGGTTTCGATGCGCAAACTGATTGTTACTGCCGCTTTGGTAGCCGCCGTCGGCTACGGATTTTTCAATTCGCACATGCGGGGCAGCGAGCCCAAGGACAATGTGGTCGCCTACTCCACCACCGACGCGGCGATGCAGGGCGCCAAGGCCAAGGGCCATTCGACGCTGCCGCGCTTCCATGAACTGATAGCCGCACGCACGCCTGGCACCTACACCGTCAAATTTCCGCTGACCCAGAACGGCGCCACCGAGCATATCTGGATGCAGCTTGTGGCTTTCAGCGACGGCCGCTTCGTCGGCCTGCTGGCCGACAAGCCGGTCAACGGCAACCAGTACAAGATGGGCGACCGCATGACGGTGGCCGAGGCCGACGTCGAGGACTGGATGATCCGCAACGGCGGCGACGTCTATGGCGGCTACACGGTGCGCCAGGCGCTGGCGGATATGCCGAAGGAACAGGCGGCGAAATACGGAATCGCGTTCAAGGATTGAGCGCTCTTCTCCTTCTCCCCCTGCGGGAGAAGGTGGCCGCGAAGCGGCCGGATGAGGGGTGTTCCAGCTTGATGGAAGCCTTGCCGGTTGGGGGCGCCGCAGCAAGATCGCCAGCCTCTCACTTCGCTGGAACACCCCTCATCCGTCTCGGCGCTGCGCGCCGATCCACCTTCTCCCACAAGGGGAGAAGGAGAGGGCGCTCATGCCTCGGCCCCGCGCGGTCGTCATCCTCGGGCTTGACCCGAGGATCCATTCCGTGACCACGGTGAAGCGTGCAAACGGAGCAGAATTCTGGACCGTTGCAACGCGTCGATGTAACGGAATGGATTCCAAGGTCTGCGCGCGTCGCTTCGCTCCTTGCTCCGCCCTGGAATGACGAAGCAGAAGGGGGCATCGCCACCTACCCCCCGTTGATCATCGCCTCGATGTTGTAGCCGTCGGGATCAAGCACGAAGCAGGCGTAGTAATGTTCCGCATAGTCCGGACGCGGCCCGGGCGCGCCATTGTCGGCTGCGCCGGCATCGAGCGCCGCGCGATAGAATGCATCGACCTCCGCCTTGCTCTTCACCCGGAACGCAACATGCAGATGGGTGAGCGGCGAAGGTTTCTCACCCGTGCTCTGAATCTCGAACAGGCAGCCGTTGCCGACATCGAAGGCCCAGAACACGCCGTCCTTGCCGAAGGCGAGACGATACCCCAAGGGCGCGAAAGCCTTTTCGTAGAAGAGCTTGCTCTTGTCGAGGTCGCTCACTTCGATGGTGATGTGGTCGATCATGGTAGGGCGGAACACTCGGCGGTCATGGTGGCGGTCGGCCTGCGCCGCGGTTCGTCAGGGACGGTGCAGTCTCATCAATCTGCCTTGTAGCTCCATTGTGCGCGTCTCAAAGGCCTCAGGTTTTTCATAAAAAAAAAGTCGAATAATTCCTCGATCATTCTAGACACCAATGAGCGTCTTCATATTCGACTTCGAAGGACCGAAGTCCGTTGCTCGTCATGAAAGGGTGTGCTGCAAGATTGCCAATGCACCTGATCATATCGGCATAGGCTGTATAAGTTCCCGCCATTCCCCCTGGGCGATCGGTTTTGGTAGCTGACCTAATCTGTTTGGCTAGACTTCTTTGGGTGTGACCAAGCGACAGCAATAGGTCTTCAAGGCAGCGTCTTGAAATGACAGCCGAGCCAGCTGGGCTGACAGGAAGAATCTTGCATGCGTCCTCATATGTGCGCCAAACGTCATGGGGGACATAGAGAAAATCTCTTGGGGTATATGAGTAATCCAAACTAAGATTGACCTTAAGGGTAAGCGAGCAAGGCCCCGATTTCCGAAAAGCTAATCTTGCCTGGCCTGTGGCATGTTATGCCTCTACCCTAATGCCGTGGCGCCAGACGCTACGCCTCTACATACTCCGCCAGGCTGACGCCTTTCGGCACATCCAGCCCGTCAGCACGCAAACCTTCGATGTGGAAGCGGATCGCATCACGGATTTCGGTTTCCACCTCAGCTACCGTCGCTCCGGTAGCGATGCAGCCTGGCAGGTCGGGCACATATGCAGAAAAGTTATTTCCGGCTTTTTCGATCACCACGGCGTAGCGCATAGCATCACTCCTTCAGGCCGGACTGCTTGAGGATGCTGTTCAACGTTCCTGGTGCAACCTCTTCAGACGGCTTGCCGGCCACGGTGACGCGGCCGGCTTTGGTCTTATGCTTATATTGGCGATGGCTGCCTTTGGTTGCAACCAAATACCAGCCGTCGGCCTCCAGCATGCGAATAACTTCGCGGACTGTAAGCCGAGGCGGCATCTAAGCTCTCAGCTGCACCCACTTGTACTTCCACACGTATCGCACTTCTCGCAGGTGCCGTTCCGCACCATGGTGAAGTTGTGGCACTCGGAGCATTCATTGCCGGTGTAGCCCTGGAGCAGCGACTGCTGGCGCCTGGTCGCGGCGAGCTTTTTCGCTTCGGCCGCCTCGTTGGCGGCGGCGTCGGTGAATAACGCCTCGGCGCCGCCGGCGGCTTCGGTTTCCTCTTCCACCATATCCTCGGCCAGCTCCCTGGCGCGCTCCTCATAGTCGCGCTTGTAGGCGATGGCCTCGTCGCTTGCCGGCTTCAGCGCCAGCACGTTGGAGCCTGAGAAGGCGGTGGGCGCCGCGCGGGCAGGGGCGGTCGACGGCCCCGAGCCGCCGAAACCCTTCGGGTCTGAACCCGCAGCTGACACCAGCTTCACCGGCGAGGCGCCGCGATAGAGGCCCTTGGAGAAAGGCGTCGCCTTGCCTTCGGTGATGCCGCGGCCGAGCGCGGTCTTGTCGAAGTCCGACTGGTCGACATGGGCGAGATCGTGGCGGCCGAGATAAGAGACCGCGAGCTCACGGAACACGTAGTCGAGGATCGACGTCGCGTTCTTGATGGCGTCATTGCCCTGCACCATGCCGGCCGGCTCGAACTTGGTGAAGGTGAAGGCCTCGACATATTCGTCGAGCGGTACGCCATATTGCAGGCCGAGCGAGATGGCGATGGCGAAGTTGTTCATCATCGCGCGGAAGGCGGCGCCCTCCTTGTGCATGTCGATGAAGATCTCGCCCAGGCGGCCGTCGTCGAACTCGCCGGTGCGGAGATACACCTTGTGGCCGCCCACGACGGCCTTCTGGGTGTAGCCCTTGCGGCGGTTCGGCAGTTTCTCGCGGTCGCGGTAAAGCCGCTCGATGACGCGCTCGACGATCTTTTCCGTCACCTGCACGGCGCGCTGCGCGGCGGGCGCCGCGATCAGCTGCTCGACCGCCTCGTCCTCGTCCTCGTCGTCATCGACGAGCAGCGAGGCATTGAGCGGCTGCGACAGTTTCGAGCCGTCGCGATAAAGCGCGTTGGCCTTCAGCGCCAGCTTCCACGACAGCATGTAGGCGTTCTTGGCGTCCTCGACCGTCGCCTCGTTCGGCATGTTGATGGTCTTGGAGATGGCGCCCGAGATGAAGGGCTGCGCTGCCGCCATCATCAGGATGTGGCTGTTGATCGAGAGCGAGCGCTTGCCGATCTTGCCGCAGGGGCTGGCGCAGTCGAATACCGGCAGATGCTCGGCCTTGAGGAAGGGCGCGCCTTCCAAGGTCATCGCACCGCAGACATGGATGTTGGCGGCGTCGATGTCCTTTTTCGAGAAGCCGAGAGCCGGCAGCATCTCGAAGGAGATGTCGCCGAGCTGCTCGTCGGTGAAGCCGAGCGTCTCCTTCACCCAGTCGGCGCCGAGCGTCCACTGGTTGAACACGAACTTGATGTCGAAGGCCGATTTCAGCGCTGCATTCAGCGCCGCGATCTTCTCGTCGCTAAAACCCTTGGCCTTCAGCGAGCCGGGGTTGATGCCGGGCGCCTGGTTGAGGTTGCCGTGGCCGACCGCATAGGCCTCGATCTCGGCGATCTGGCTCTCGGAATAGCCCAGCGTGCGCAGCGCTTCCGGCACGGCGCGGTTGATGATCTTGAAATAGCCGCCGCCGGCGAGCTTCTTGAACTTCACCAGGGCGAAGTCGGGCTCGATGCCGGTTGTGTCGCAATCCATGACGAGGCCGATCGTGCCGGTCGGCGCGATGACGGTTGCCTGCGCATTGCGGTAGCCATGCTCCTCGCCGAGCTCAATGGCGCGGTCCCATGCGGCGCGGGCATGCTCGGCCAACGCCTGCTGCTTCAGGTCGGAGGCGACCAGCGGCACCGGGTTGACGGCGAGCTTCTCGTAGCCGTCCTTGTCGCCGTAAGCGGCGCGGCGATGATTGCGCATGACGCGCAGCATGTTCTGGGCGTTGCGGTCATAGTCCGGGAAGGCGCCGAGCTCGGCGGCCATTTCGGCCGAGGTCGAGTAGGCGACGCCGGTCATGATGGCAGTGAGCGCGGCGCAGATGGCGCGGCCCTCGTCGGAATCGTAGGGGATGCCTGAGGTCATCAGCAGGCCGCCGATATTGGCGTAGCCGAGGCCGAGCGTGCGGTATTCGTAAGAGAGCTTGGCGATCTCTTTGGACGGGAACTGCGCCATCATCACCGAGATTTCGAGCACGATGGTCCACAGCCGAACGGTGTGCTCGTAAGCGGCGATGTCGATCGTGCCGTCTTCGCGGCGGTAGGGCAAAAGGTTGATCGAGGCGAGGTTGCAGGCCGTATCGTCGAGGAACATGTATTCCGAGCACGGGTTGGAGGCCCGGATCGCACCGGCGGAGGCGCAGGTGTGCCAGTCGTTCATCGTCGTGTTGAAGTGCAGGCCCGGATCGGCGGAAGCCCAGGCGGCGTAGCCGATCTTTTCCCACAGGTCGCGCGCCTTCAGCGTCTTCAGCACTTTGCCGTCCTTGCGGGCGGTGAGCTGCCAGTCGCCATCGGCCTCGACGGCGCGCAGGAAATTGTCCTTCAGCGACACCGAGTTGTTGGAGTTCTGGCCGGAGACGGTGAGATAGGCGTCCGAATCCCAGTCGGTGTCGTAGGTCTTGAACGACATCGAGGTGTAGCCCTGGCGGGCGAACTGGATGACGCGGTAGATATAGTTCTCCGGCACGGCGTCCTTCTTGGCCGCCTTGATCTCGCGCTTCAGCGCGGTATTCAGCGCCGGGTCGAAGCAGTCGTCGCCCTGGCCTTCGCAATTGACGCAGGCCTTCATGATGGCTTCGAGATGCTTCTTGACGATCTTGGAGCCGGTTACCAGCGAGGCGACCTTCTGCTCCTCATTGACCTTCCAGTCGATGAAGTCCTCGATATCCGGGTGGTCAGCGTCGACGATGACCATTTTCGCCGCGCGGCGCGTCGTGCCGCCCGACTTGATGGCGCCCGCCGCGCGGTCGCCGATCTTGAGGAAGCTCATCAGGCCGGACGAGCGGCCGCCGCCGGAAAGTTTTTCGCCTTCACCGCGCAGCATCGAGAAGTTCGAGCCGGTGCCGGAGCCGTATTTGAACAGGCGCGCCTCGCGCACCCACAGGTCCATAATGCCGCCCTCGTTGACGAGGTCGTCCTGCACGCCCTGGATGAAGCAGGCATGCGGCTGCGGGTGCTCGTAGGAGGACTTCGACTTGGTCAGCTTGCCGGTGAAGGGGTCGACATAGAAGTGGCCCTGGCTCGGGCCGTCAATGCCATAGGCCCAGTGCAGGCCGGTGTTGAACCATTGCGGCGAGTTCGGCGCGACGCGCTGGGTGGCGAGCATATAGGCGAGCTCGTCGCGGAAGGCGCGCGCGTCATCCTCGGATTTGAAGTAGCCGCCCTTGTATCCCCAGTAGGTCCATGTGCCGGCGAGGCGATCGAAAACCTGGCGCGCGTCGGTTTCCGAACCATAGCGCTCGGCCTCGGGCAGCTTGGCGAGCTCGGCCTCGTCGGCAACCGAACGCCACAGAAAGGAGGGAACGTCGTTCTCCTCAACCTTCTTCAGGCGCGCCGGCACGCCGGCCTTGCGGAAATACTTTTGGGCCAGGATGTCGGCTGCGACCTGGCTGAACTGCGCCGGCACATCGATATTGTCCAGGCGGAACACCACCGAGCCGTCGGGATTCTTGATCTCCGACAAAGCCTTGCGAAATTCGATCTCCGCATAGGCGGACTGATCTGGCTTGGTGAAGCGACGCTCGATGCGCATTGGTCCCGTTCCTTTGTGTCTATATATAGCGCCTTTCCCAAGGGATTGCTGCCCCACATGGCGAAAAGCGCAGTCCGCCGTTTGCCGGCATCGCGGGCGACGCCGACACTCTCCTCGTCGCGGGCACTGCCATGCAGACAAGCAAACGCCTTTCCATGCGCTTACCCAGGTTGCCGGCCGACCCGCGGGTCCCTCGAACTGAAACTTTTGTCGATTCCCTCCGCAGAGGGAGGTTCACACTATCTAGCGTCGAGCCTGCCTGCAAACACTAAATATAGTGTTAACAGATCATTTTTTCCAGGCCGACAATTCTCCCTTTCGCCCACCCAAGCCCTAACGATCCCAACGCTTCCGCCGGCCTCGTGAACAGGCGGAAATTCGGGACAAAACGCACAAAATCCGGGAAAAAAGACCGGCCTCAGAACTCTCCGGTCGCGCCCGCTACAGGAGCGCATGGCCTATAAAAAGCGACTCGTTCCGACCCGTCAAGGATTCGTTTGCGTAGCTTTTATGACCCCAACATCTTGTGTGTCACATATGTGGATAACGGGGACATAAGAAGCCCGGCTTTGCAGGCGCTTGACGCGGCGACCGGCCAGGCCGGAAGCCGTGTCGGGCCGCTGGCTTTTCATTTTAGCTGGCTTGCACTATCTGTTGCGTTCGCGCGGGGGCGCGCCTTGTCAACACCAAAAGCATCCGCTACGCCCCGCTCATGACAGTTACCGTACGTTTTGCCCCATCGCCGACCGGCCGCATCCATATCGGCAATGCGCGCACCGCGCTGTTCAACTGGCTTTTCGCCATGAACAACAAAGGCCGTTTCATCCAGCGCTTCGACGACACCGACATTGCCCGCTCGACGCAGGAATACGCCGATTCCATCCTTTACGACCTGCATTGGCTGGGCATCTTCCCGGATGTCACCGAATACCAGTCGCGCCGCTTCGAGATTTATGACGCGGCGGTCGAGCGGCTGAAGGCGGCGCGGGTGCTTTATGCCTGCTACGAGACGCCGGAAGAGCTCGACCTGCGCCGCAAGGTGCGCCGCACGCGCGGCCTGCCGCCGGTCTATGGCCGCGAAGCGCTGACGCTGACGCCGGAGCAGGTGGCGGAGTACCAGTCGGATGGCCGCCGGCCGCATTGGCGCTTCCTGCTGCCCAACTACACCAACGACCCGCTGCAGCCGGAGCGCACCGAGGTGCGCTGGAACGACCTGGTGCGCGGCGAGGAGACGGTCGACCTCGCCTCGCTGTCGGATCCTGTCCTGGTGCGCGAGGACGGCACCTATCTCTACACGCTGCCCTCGGTGGTCGACGACATCGAGATGGGTGTCAGCCATGTCATCCGCGGCGACGACCATGTCACCAACACCGGCGTGCAGATCGCCATCTTCAAGGCGCTGGGCGCCGAGCCGCCGGTCTTCGGCCACCACAATTTGCTCACCACCGTGTCGGGCGAGGGGTTGTCGAAGCGCACCGGCGCGCTGTCGATCGAAAGCCTGCGCGAGGACGGCATCGAGCCGATGGCCGTCGCTTCGCTGGCGGTGCTTGTCGGCACGTCGGAAAATGTCACCGCCGCGCATGATCTCAACGAGCTCGCCGGCCATTTTGACCCGGCTGCGACGTCCAAGTCCGCCTCCAAATTCGACCCGGACGAGCTCTTCGTGCTCAACCGCACGCTGATGCATCGCATGTCGTTCGAGGAAGCGCGCGACCGGCTGATGGTGCTGGGCATTTCCGGCGACAAGGCCGAGCCGTTTTGGCTTGCCGTGCGCGGCAATCTCGACCGCCTGTCGGACGCGGTCGCTTGGTGGCGTATCCTGAGCGAGGGTCCGCAGGAGCCGGCGGAATTTTCCGGCGAAGACCGCGATTTCCTCAATCAGGCGTTCGACGTTCTCCCCGAGGAGCCGTGGAACGGCACGGTGTGGAAGGACTGGACCGGCAAGATCAAGGAAGCCACCGGGCGCAAGGGCAAGCCGTTGTTCATGCCGCTGAGGCTGGCCCTTACCGGGCGGACTTCGGGGCCGGAGCTTTCAGATCTATTGCCGCTGATGGGTCGGGAAGGAACGCTGGCCCGACGACCCTGACCTTGCGCTGATCGGGCGGCAGCGCCGAGACCGGCGACACCGGCACTTTGGTGGTCAGCCGCCTGATCGCATCAAGGTCGAGCCCGCCTTCGGCATTGGCGAGCGTTTCCGGATCGGCGCCCGGATCGGGCTTGGACGCCGGCATCGGTATGAAGCGCGCTGCCTCGCCGTTCGGCTGCGATTGTTCAGGATCAGGCGGGTTGCCGCCGATGATCGTGAAATTGCCGGCCTGCGCATTGCAGCCGCAGGTGGGCGGGCGCGAGTAATTGGCCTGTTTGTAGAGATAGGCGGTCGGCAGCTCGCTGTAGGGTTGACCTGTCGCCGACGAGGTCATCGAGCCAGAATCGTCGTCCATTCCGCGCGAATAGAAGACCTGCATCTCGGTACCTGGGCAGCTCGACTCGCAATTCTTCCGGTCGCGCTCGAAGTCACCGATGGAAGCGGCATTCGACATCGGGAAGAAATAGCCGTCGCAGGTGCGCACGCACATCGTATGGAACTCGCCGCCCAGCCGGGGCAGGTCCATGCCGTCCGGCTGGTTGATGACGCGGCGAATGTTGCGCACGCTCGGATCATCGGACGGCACGTCCGCCGAGTCCGGCATACCGGGGGCATCGGGCGTTTCGAGCTGCTGGTCCTGGCGGCCGAAAAGCTGCTCGAACAGATTGCCACTTCCATTGTCGCGGGCCGCCTCCCGAAGCGGCGCGCGGCGCGGCGCGATCTCGTCGTCGCGGCAGCCATTGGCATCGAGCGCCGCCAGGACGCGGCTGCGGTCGCGCCGCGTGCCGCCGGCGGCCAGCCGCTCGCGCTTGGCCTGCAATGTGTCGAGATTGGCGTTCATGCGCTCTATCGAGGCGTTGATCGCGGCGCATTGGCTGACATTGCGCGAAAACAGCGTGAAGCCGCAACCGGCGTCGCTTGCCCGGCCGCGGGCCTTGGCAAGCTGCTCGCTCTGGCGCTGGATGGCTTCGTCATATTTGCGCACGATGTCTGGGCCTCCGCCACCACCGCGGGCGGTGGCGAGTTCGGCTTCGAGCTGCCGGCATATGCGAGAGGCGGCCTGGGTTTCAGCGGCGGCGACAGCTGAGCCTTCAAGCGCTGCAAGCAGCGTCGCAAGATGCATCAGCTTCAGCCCCTTCATTCTCGTGGAATCCCGATTGCCCGTGCCGGAAGGCTATCGCGTTCGTGGTTACTGTTCCCTTAGTCTGCAACCCGGCACAATTGCGCTTTGTCGCGTCACCTCAGTTCAAGTCGACGAGCGCCTGCGCCTTATGCGCCGCCTCGACTACCGCAAGCGCGGTCATGTTGACGACGCCGCGCGAGGTTACGGACGGCGTCAATATGTGCGCGGGCTTGTCGGTGCCGAGCAGGATCGGCCCGACATGCAGCGCGTCCATCATGGCGCGCAGCGCCGTCAGCGTGATGTTGGCCGAATCGAGGTTCGGGAAGACCAGCAGATTGGCTTCGCCTTTCAGCCGCGAATGCGGGTAGACGCGCTGGCGCAGATGTTCTGAAAGAGCGGAGTCGGCATGCATCTCGCCATCGCACTGGAGTTCCGGGGCGATGCGAGCCAGGATCGCCGCGGCCTGGCGCATCTTCAGCGCGCCGGGTGAATCGCGTGAGCCGAAATCCGAATGCGACAGAAGCGCTGCTTTCGGCTCGATGCCGAAGCGCTGGATTTCCTCGGCCGCGAGCACAGTCATCTCGGCGATTTCTTCCGCTGTGGGATCGACCGAGACATGCGTGTCGGTGAGGAAGATGATGCCGCGCTGCGAGATCAGCATCGACAATGTCGACAGGTCGCGGTCCTTGATGCCGGCGCGAGGCCCGATGATCAGCGTGACATTGCGCAGATGCCGCTCAAAGCGGCCTTCGAGGCCGCAAATCATGGCATCCGCGTCGCCGCGCTTCAGCGCAAGAGCGGCGATCACCGTATTGTTGGTGCGCACCATGGTGCGGGCGGCTTCCGTCGTGATGCCGCGGCGGCCGGCAAGCTCGATCAGGAGGTCGACATAGTGGCGGTAACGCGGATCGTCTTCCGGGTTTATCAGGCCGAAATCGACGCCCGGACGGATTCGCAGGCCGTAACGCTTCAGCCGGACCTCCACGACATGCGGACGGCCGATCAGGATCGGCTCGGCAATGCCTTCCTCCAGCACCACCTGCGCGGCGCGCAGCACGCGCTCGTCCTCGCCGTCGGCATAGATGACACGCTTGGCGCTCGAGGTTTTGGCGGAGGAGAACACCGGCTTCATTACCAGGCCGGAGCGGAAGACGAAGCGGTTGAGCTTGTCGATATAGGCGGTGAAGTCGGCGATCGGCCGCGTCGCGACGCCGGTGTCGCAGGCAGCTTTCGCCACCGCCGGCGCGATGCGCAGGATAAGGCGCGGATCGAAGGGCGAGGGGATCAGGAAATCGGGGCCGAAAATCGGCGTCTCGCTGGAATAGGCGCGCGCCGCGACATCCGAAGGCTCCTCGCGGGCAAGGGCGGCGATCGCCCGCACCGCCGCCATCTTCATCTCTTCGTTGATGGCGCTGGCGCCGCAATCGAGCGCGCCGCGGAAGATGTAAGGAAAGCACAGTACATTGTTGACTTGATTGGGAAAATCCGAGCGCCCGGTGCAGATCATGGCGTCCGGCCGCGCGGCGCGTGCCACTTCCGGCATGATCTCGGGATTGGGGTTGGCCAAGGCCAGGATCAGCGGTTTCGGCGCCATGTGCTGCAAAAGCTCCGGCTTCAGCACGCCGGCGGCGGAAAGGCCGAGAAAGACGTCGGCGCCGGAGATGACGTCGGCCAGCGTGCGCGCCTCGGTGTCCTTCACATAGGGATCTTTCCAGCGATCCATCTCTTCGACGCGACCCTTATGGGCGACGCCGAAACGGTCGGTGACCCAGATGTTTTCCACCTTGGCGCCGAGCGAGACCAAAAGGTTGAGGCAGGCGAGTGCTGCCGCACCCGCGCCGGACGTGACGATCTTGATGTCGGAAATCGTCTTGCCGGCCAGTTCCAGCCCGTTGAGCACCGCGGCGGCGACGATGATCGCGGTGCCGTGCTGGTCGTCGTGAAAGACCGGAATGCCCATGCGGGCCTTCAGCCGCTCCTCGACCTCGAAACATTCAGGCGCCTTGATGTCCTCGAGGTTGATGCCGCCGAAGGTCGGCTCGAGCGCCGCCACCGTCTCGACCATCCGCTCGATCTCGGGCGCGTCGATCTCGATATCGAAGACGTCGATGCCGGCGAACTTCTTGAACAGCACCGCCTTGCCTTCCATGACCGGCTTCGAGGCGAGCGGACCGATATTGCCCAGCCCCAGCACGGCGGAGCCGTTGGAGACGACGCCGACGAGGTTGGCGCGGCCGGTGTAGTCGGCGGCGGTGGCTGGATCGTCGCGGATCTCGAGGCAGGGCGCCGCCACGCCCGGCGAATAGGCAAGCGCCAGGTCGCGCTGGTTGCCGAGCGGCTTCGTCGCCTGGATCTCGAGCTTTCCTGGCGTCGGGTGCTTGTGGAAGAAGAGGGCGGCCTCGTCGAGGTCCGACCGGGCCGTTTTCTTGTTCTCGCCGTCCATTGCGGCCCCTCCCTGCGATACTGGTTTGGAGCCTTTTAGCATGCGTCGGCGATTTCGCGACGCCAAAATCTCGGGCTCCGGCCTTCACAATGCCTGAGCGGAAATAATCAAGCGATTCCTGCCGGTTGGCATGAAAATTTCGGGCGGATGAATAGCGGCTCGTCAGAACGCGCTGACGTAGAGGCCGCCGTCGACCGGGATGTTCTGGCCGGTGAGGTAGCCGGCATGGACCGAGCACAGGAAGGCGCAGATCTGGCCGAATTCCTCCGGCGTGCCGAGACGTTTTGCCGGCACGTCGGCGCTTATGCGGGCCTTGCGCGCGGCCGCCGCGGCCGGGTCTTCCGGAGTGCCGGCTTCATGCGGGCCGCGCAGCCGGTCGGTGTCGAGCTTGCCAGGCAGCAGGCTGTTGATGGTGACGTTGCGGTCGATGACCGTGCGCGCCACGCCGGCGAGGAACGAGGTCAGGCCGGCGCGCGCGCCGGACGACAGGTCGAGACCGGGGATCGGAACATAGACCGACAGCGAGGTGATGTTGACGATGCGGCCGAAGCCGCGCTTGGCCATGCCGTCGATCACCGCCTGGATGAGCTCGATCGGCGTGACCATGTTCTGCGTCACACCCTCGAGGATCTTGGTGCGGTCGAGCTCGCGAAAATCGCGCAGCGGCGGGCCGCCATTGTTGTTGACCAGAATGTCGGGATCGGGGCAGGCGGCGAGCATCGCTTTCTGCACCTCGGGCTTCGATACGTCGCCGGCGACTTCGATGACATCGACGCCGAATAGATCGCGGATCTCCTTGGCGGTCTTGGCCACGAGTTCGGCGTTGCGGCCGTTGACGACGAGGTCGACGCCGGCTTCGGCAAGCGCCATGGCGCAGCCTCGCCCCAGTCCCTTGCTCGAGGCGCAGACGATGGCCTTCTTGCCGCGAATGCCGAGATCCATGACGATTTTCTCCTGATTGTGTTGCGCGCAAGCTAGCGCCTGGGCTGGACCAACCGCAACCGTCATACGGTTGTTGCATGAATCGGGGCATAGGCACGCGAAAGCAAAGGGTAAAATCGTGATGTCAGACCCAGAGCCCCGCACTTTTCGCGCCCTGTTCATTTCCGACGTGCATCTCGGCTCGAAAGCGGCCAAGGCCGATTTCCTGATCGACTTCCTGCGTCATCACGACGCCGAGATCATCTATCTGGTCGGCGATATCGTCGACGGCTGGCGGCTGCGGCGCAACTGGCACTGGCCGCAGAGCCACAATGACGTGGTGCAGAAGCTGCTGCGCAAGGCGCGCAAGGGCGCCTCGATCACCTATATCGCCGGCAATCACGACGAATTCGCCCGCCAGTTCCAGGGCGTGCATTTCGGCGGCATCGTCGTCGCCGACCGCGCCATTCACGAGACCGCCGACGGCCGGCGCCTGCTGGTCATCCATGGCGACCAGTTCGACACGGTGGTGCACAACCAGCGCTGGCTGGCCTATCTCGGCGACTATGCCTATGACGCGGCAATGCTGGTCAACCGTGTCGTGACCAAGCTGCGCCACCTGCTCGGCCTGCCTTACTGGTCGTTCTCGTCATGGGCCAAGGTCAAGGTGAAGAAGGCGGTGAACTTCATCGGCTCGTTCCAGACCGTGCTTTCGGAGGAGGCGCGGCGCTCGCATGTCGACGGCGTGATCTGCGGCCACATCCATCACGCCGCAATCGAGAGCTACGGCGACGTGCAGTACATCAACACCGGCGACTGGGTGGAAAGCTGCACGGCGGTGGTCGAGCATTTCGACGGCCGCATGGAAATCCTGACCTGGGCGCATGTGCTGCCTGAGGCGTCGGCCGGCAATGAAGCGCTGGTGCCGATCGATATCATCGACCTCAAGGGCAGGGCGGCTCAGGCGGCTTGAGCCCGGCCGCCTTTCCCCGGTTCAGCCTGCTGCCTTCGCGCTCGCGCGGCGCTCGCTCGAAGGCCCCGTCCTTCAACAGCCTAGCTCTCGATCGATTGGTCCAGCCGGTTCCGTCGCGCTTTGCCGCATGTTAGGGATCGAGACACGTTGCATGGGAGTCGAATGCAGCGAAATTGGATCGATTCATGTCGCTGCCGCCGCTATCGCCCGAACAGCTTGTCAAGCCGAGCCATTTCGAACTGCGCATGAGCCTGATCTTCGCGACCTTGTTCGTCTCGCAAGGCACGCATCTGCCTTACTTTCCGCTCTGGCTGCAGGCGAAAGGTTTTCATGCCGAGCAGATTGCGGTCATCCTGGCCGCGCCGATGTTCCTGCGCGTGTTGACGACGCCGATGCTGACAGCGCTTGCCGACCGGGCCCGCGATCGCGCCGATGTCTATATCGCGGTGGTTGCGGCCTCCATGGTCATCTCTGCCGGCTATTTCCTGCCGGCCACCTATGCCGTCGTGCTCGCCGTGTCGCTGCTTTTGACGATCGTCTGGACGCCGCATTCGCCGATGGCCGATTCGCTGGCGCTTTCGGGCGTGCGCCGTTTCGGCTCGAACTACACGGCAATGCGCAAATGGGGCTCGATCTCGTATCTGTGCGCCAATGTCGTCGGCGGGTTCATCCTGGCGGCCACGGGTCCGCAGGCGGTCCCGGTCATCATCTTCATTGCGCTCGGCGCGGCCCTGGTCGCGGCGCTGCTGTCGCCGCGCATGGGGCGGCCGCGCAAGGCCTCGCCGCTTTCGGCGACCGAGATCCAGCACAAGGCGCCGAGCCTGTTCAATGCCTATTTCCTCTATTTCACGCTTGGCGTCGGCATCATCACCGCCAGCCATGCCTTCCTCTACGGCTTCGTCTCGATCTACTGGAAGTCGATCGGAATCGGCGATTCCGTCGTTGGCTTGCTATGGGCCTGGGGCGTGGTGTCGGAAGTCTGCATGTTTCTGTTTTTCAACCGTATTTTTGCTTCCATCTCGGTCGCCAGGGTGATGGTGATCGCCGGCATCGGTTCGATCGTGCGCTGGATCGCCTTTCCGCTGGTCTGGCCGCTCGGTCTGGGCGTCGTCGGCTTCTTCGGCGTCCAGACGCTGCATTCGGTATCGGTGGCGATGGTGTTGATCGGCCTGCAGAAGATGATCGGCGAAACGGTGTCCGAAGAGCGCACGGGCGCCGCGCAAGGCATCGCCTATTTCTTCAACGGCTTCTTCATGGCGGCGGTGACGCTCGCTTCAGGCCCGCTCTATGACCGTTTGGGCGTCGACGGTTTCTGGGCGATGATCCCGATCGCGGTCGTCGGCATGGTGCTGATAGGCCTAGCTTCCCGTTCAGCCCCAAAGCACCCTGTCGGGGGGTGAAACCAGCGATCCCCGGTAGACGAGACCGGGCTCGCGATCTCGTGCCAGCAGCAGCGGACCGTCGAGGTCGACGAAGTCGGCGTCGTGCGCGAGCAGCACCGCCGGGGCCATGGCGAGCGAGGTGCCGACCATGCAGCCCACCATGATGCCGAAGCCGAGTTCGCGCGCGCGGTCGCGCAACTTCAACGCCTCGGTCAGGCCGCCGGATTTGTCGAGCTTGATGTTGACGGCGTCATAGAGCCCGGCCAGCGCATCGAGGTCCTTTGCCGCATGCACGCTTTCGTCGGCGCAGATCGGCACCGGATGCGCGATCCGGCGTAGGATCTCGTCCTTGCCCGCCGGCAGCGGCTGTTCGACAAGCGCGACGCCGTGCTGCGCGGCGAAGCTGAGGTTCGCCTCGACATTTTCGTCGGTCCAGCCCTCGTTGGCATCCAGGATGATGCGGCTTTCGGGAGCGGCTTCCGTCACCGCGCGGATCCTGGCCATGTCGCCATCGCCGCCGATCTTGACCTTGAGCAGGGGACGCGCGGCATTGGCGCGTGCTTGCGCCGCCATGGCGTCCGGTTCGGCGAGCGACAGTGTGTAGGCGGTTTCCAGTGGCCTCGTCGGAAGGGCCCCGATGGCCGCCGCCACCGGCGTTCCGGTCAGCTTGGCCTCCAGGTCCCAAAGGGCGCAGTCGATGGCATTTCGCGCGGCGCCGGCCGGCATGGCCGCGAGCAAGGCAGTCCGGTCGATGCCGGCGACGACCGGATCGCGCATGGACTCGATGGCCGCGCGCACCCCCTCCATGGTCTCGCCGTAGCGCCTGTAGGGCACGCACTCGCCGCGCCCGGAACGTCCCCCGTCAGCGATCGTTACGGTGATGACTTCGGCCTCGGTTTTGGATCCGCGTGAGATGGTGAAGGTGCCGGCGATCGGGAACCGCTCCATCTCGACCGAAATGACACGCGCCATAATTTTCTTCTCCGGCTGTGCGACACCGGTCTGCCGGCAAATCGACACGCCAGTCCGGTCACGCTAAACAGGACGCCATGTTGACCATCCGCAAACGCGACGCAAGCGGCGAGGCCAAGGACGCCGAGCACCGGCCTCGCATTGCCGTGGGCGAGGAAGGGGGCGTGCTGGGCTGCGCCTTTTCTGGCGTGTGGACGACGCGCACTGTGGCGCTGGTCGATGCCGACATGCGCAAGATCGAGCAGAGAAGCGGCGCAAAACAGCTGATGCTCGACCTTTCCCACATCGAAAAGATGGACACCGCCGGCGCATGGCTTATCGACCGGTTGGCCAGCGCCTTCGAGAAGAAAGGCGTCGAGGTCCAATTGCAGGGGCAGAGCGAGATCGCCTCGATCCTGCTCGGCGCGGTCGGCGATGCGGTTCGCCGGGAGCCCGAATCGGGTCCGTCCGGGCCGCCCAACATCATCCTGCGCGCGCTGGAGCTGGTTGGCCGGCGTGTCTACGAGATGCGCGACGATTTCTTCGCCTCCATGAACATTCTCGGCGCCACGATCCGCGGCGCGCAGATGAAGCTCGGCCGCGGCCACGCGGTCAACCCGGCCGCGATCTTCAACCAGATCGATCGGATGGGCGTCGGCGCGATACCGGTGGTGGTGCTGATGTCGGCCATTGTCGGCGCCATCGTCGCCCAGCAGGGTGCCTACCAGCTCAGCTATTTCGGCGCCAACATCTTCGTCGTGGACCTCGTCGGCGTGCTGATCCTGCGCGAGCTCGGCGTGCTGATGACGGCGATCATGCTCGCCGGCCGTTCGGGCAGCGCCATCACCGCCGAGATCGGCTCGATGAAAATGCGCGAGGAGGTCGACGCGCTGAAGGTGATCGGCCTCAATCCGATCGGCGTGCTGGTCTTTCCGCGGCTCGTCGCGCTGGTGATCGGGCTGCCATGCCTCACGATCATCGCCAATTTTGCCGCGCTTGGCGGCGGCATCGTCGCCGCCTGGCTCTATTCCGATATCCCGCCGGCCGCGTTCATCGACAGGCTGCGCGTCGCCATCGACCTCAGCACCATCTTTGCCGGCCTGATCAAGGCGCCGTTCATGGCCCTGATCATCGGCATCATCGCGTCGGTCGAGGGCATGAAGGTCGGCGGCAGCGCCGAATCGCTCGGCCTGCACGTGACCGCGTCGGTGGTGAAGTCGATCTTCGTCGTCATCATCCTCGACGGGCTTTTCGCCATGTTCTACGCAGCGATCGGGTTCTGAGATGGCGAACGGCAACGGCGCCACGGCAGCGCAGGACACGAATGACGACGAAATCGTGCTTTCGGTTCGCGACGTTACCGTCGCGATCGGCGACAAGGTGATCCTCGACAAGCTCTCGCTCGATATCAAGCGCGGGGAAATTCTTGGCTTCGTCGGCGCTTCGGGCGCCGGCAAGTCGGTGCTGTTGCGCACCATATTGGGGCTGATGCCGAAGCAATCGGGGACGATCAGCCTGTTCGGCGTCGACGTCGACAAGGCCAGCGACGCCGATCGCCTGCGCATCGACATGCGGCTTGGCGTCCTCTTCCAGCATGGCGCGCTGTTTTCAGCGCTGACGGTGATGGAAAACGTGCAAGTGCCGATGCGTGAATATCTCGACCTGCCCAAGGCGCTGATGGACGAACTGGCCTTGCTCAAGATCGAGCTGGTCGGGTTGCCGCCCGACGCCGCGCTGAAATTCCCGTCCGAGCTGTCCGGCGGCATGATCAAGCGCGCGGCGCTGGCGCGCGCCCTGGCGCTCGATCCCGACATCGTCTTTCTCGACGAGCCGACCTCGGGGCTCGACCCGATCAGCGCCGCCGAGTTCGACGAGCTTGTCGTCAAGCTGCGCGACACGATGGATCTGACTGTCTACATGGTCACGCATGATCTCGACACGCTGTTCACCGCTTGTGATCACGTCGCGGTGCTCGGCAAGAAGAAGGTGCTGGTCGAAGGCACGATCGACGACATGCTGAAGAGCGACGAGCCGTGGGTGAAATCCTATTTCCGCGGAAAACGCGCCCGGCAACTTGATCTTGCGGCGCGCGCATAGCCATAAGTGGGGCGATGGAAACAAGAGCCAACTACGTAATTGTCGGCATCTTCACGCTTGGCGCGATCCTGGCGGCCTTCGCCTTCGTCTATTGGACGGCCGCCATCGGCGACAGGGGCGAAACGGCGATGCTGCGCGTGCGCATCCCGGGCTCGGCCTCCGGCCTCAGCCGCGGCAGCCTGGTGCTGTTCAACGGCGTCAGGGTGGGTGACGTGAAGAACGTCTATATCGACGGCGACGATCCGACCGTCGCCATCGCCGACACCGAAATCGCCCGTTGGACGCCGATCACCAAATCGACGCAGGCCGATATCGGACTGACCGGCCTCAGCGGCCAGGCCAATATCGAGCTCAAGGGCGCCGATCCGAAGGAGACCAGGCTGCTCGACGAAGCGGAGAAGGAAGGCAAGGTCGCCGAAATCGTCGCCAATCCGTCCGCGGTCACCAACCTTTTGCAGACGGCGCAGAACATCTTTACCCGCGCCGACAAGGTGCTTGGCGAGCTCGAAGGCTTCACCAAGGACGTTCGCGGTCCGCTGACGCAGACGGTCAAGAACGTCGAGACCTTCTCGGACGCGCTGGCCAAGAATTCCGACGGCATCGACAAGTTCCTGTCGGCGGTGAGCTCGCTTTCGGATCAGCTGAAGAATGTCTCGGGCCGGCTCGACAGCACGCTGAAGGCCGCCGAGGGCCTGCTCAATTCCGTCGACAAGGACCAGATCAAGAGCATCGTGGCCAATGTCGACACGGTGACGACGAACCTGAAAGAGACCTCGAAGCAGTTCGATTCCGTCATCGATAACGTCAACACGGCGGTCGGCTCGATCAACGATTTCGCCAAGCAGACGCAAGGCACGTTGGCCAAGGTCAACAGCGTGCTCGACGGCATCGATCCGGCCGACGTCAAGGCCGCTTTGGCCAACATCCAGAAGGCCAGCGCCAACGCCGACAAGGCGGCGTCCGACATCGCCAAGGTCACCGACAAGATCGCCAACCGTTCCGACGACATCAACGAGACCATCAAGGACGCCCGCCAGCTCGCGCAGCGGCTCAACGACGCTTCGGTGCGCGTCGACGGCATCCTGGTCAAGGTCGACAAGCTCCTCGGCTCCGGTGAGGCCAACGGCGTCATGGCCGATGCCAGGGCGACATTGAAATCATTCAAGCAGGTGGCCGACACGCTGAACTCCCGCCTCGGCACAATCGTCGACAACCTGTCGCGCTTCTCCGGACAGGGCCTGCAGAACGTCGAGGGGTTGGTGCAGGACAGCCGGCGCTCGATCAACCGCATCGAGGAAGCGGTGACCGATCTCAGCCGCAACCCGCAGCGCATTCTGTCCGGCGGCGCCGGCGAGGTCCGGCAGTTCGATGGAAGGGCACGGCGTTGACTTCGGCCGTCGCGACCGTCAAGAAATGAACCGCAAATGCGGGTTGATCGTAAGATCCGGGGACAGCGGGGATCACGCGTGAAGTCGATCGGGGTGGTTGCGGGTAGTTTGAGATCGTCCGCCGCAGCGTTGCTGGTGCTTGCGGTTGCCGGCTGCGCGGCACTGGGCGGCAAGCCGGCGCCGCTCGACACGTTTGAATTGTCCGCGCCGTCGCTCGATGTGCGTGCCCACAGCCGTCGCCAGATCCTGATCGCCCAGCCGTCGGCGCTCAAGGCGCTGGACAGCCAGAACATCGTCATCAGGCCTTCCGACCGGTCGATCCAGTTCCTCAAGGGCGCGCAATGGGCGGACCGGCTGCCGCTGATCGTGCAGGCGAGGCTGGCCGAAACCTTCCAGCGCTCCGGCAGCTTTGCCGGCGTCGGAAAGCCGGGCGAGGGGCTTGCGATCGACTACCAGATCATCGTCGAGGTGCGCTCCTTCGAGGTGCGCGTCAATGGCGGCGAGCATGCCGATGTCGATCTGTTCGTGCGCATCCTGAACGACCGCAACGGCGAGGTGCGCGCCTCGAAGAACTTCACCGCGAGCGCCCCGGTCTCAGGCGGCGGCAATGCGGCTTATGTCGGCGCGCTGGACAGCGCCTTCGGCCAGGCGGCGGCCGACATCGTCCGCTGGACGGATTCGACGATCTGAGCGCGGTTGCCAAGGCGCCGGGAAACCAATTCCATCGATCAACGGACAAAAGAAAAAGGCGGGCCGGGCCCGCCTTTTTGTCAGACTTGTTGGCCGCTCACTGCAGCCGGCCGCTGGCATGGGCCAGCATCGTGTAGACCTTGCCTGTGTCGGACGTCAGATAGGTCTGCGCCATGATGTTGTCGCGGTCGTTGCGCGAGACATCCTTGAGCAGCTTCTCGAAATCCTCGCAGTAACGGTCGACCGCGGCGCGGAATTCCGCCTCGGCCTGATACTTGCGGCGGATCTCGTCGAAGGTCTGCTGGCCCTTCAGCGTGTAGAGGCGACGGGTGAAGACGTCGCGCTCGCCCCGCCGGTAGCGGTTCCAGAGCTCGATCGAGGCGTCATGGTCGATGGCCCGCGCGATGTCGACGGAGAGCGAGTTGAGCGACTCCATGACATGCAGCGGCGAGCGCTGGGCAGGCGTCGCGCGCGGCGCTTCCGCCGGCGTTGCCGGCCGCAGCTCTTCCTCACGCGAGGCATTGGTCAGGAGGTCGCGCACCCATCCGCCCTGCGCGGGCTTGCCGTTCGGATCGCGGCGCGGCGCCTCGGCGGGGCGTTCCAGGTCGAGCGTGCCGCGCAGCGTGGTCTCGGCGAGCGGCGCCTGCGGAGCGCGGGCCGTTGGTTGCGATTGCTGCTGTGGCTGCGGGGCCGGGGGACGGCGCAGCGGCGGTTCGGCGGCTCGGGCCGGCGCCTGCGGAGCAGGGCGCAGACCGCGTGGCTCGCCCTGTTCGCTGCTGCCGCTGCGGCCGGATTTCGCAACGATATCCGACAGTTCCTTGAGCGCATTGATCTGCTCTGCGACAGCGCGACGAATGGCCGAGGTCGATTCCTTAGCCTCTTCCGGCATCTCGATCACGCCCTTCTTCAGCTCGGCGCGGGTAAGGTCGAGCTCGCTCTTGATCGAGCCTGCGGTGCGACGCATCTCTTCGGTCGCGTCGGCAAAGCGGCGTGTCGCCGAATCGACGACGTCGGCGATGGCGGTGCGGATCTTTTCCGCCGATTCCATCGTTCGGCCCTCCGCGGTCTGCATCGTCTGGCCGACGAGGTTTTCGAAGGAGCGCATCACCTTCTCGAGATCTTCCGACTTCTTGACCAGGCCGACGGCGAGGTCTTCCAGCGAGGACTGACGCTCCAGCGTGTGCTCGAGATTGCTTTGCGCGGAGCTGAGCAAATTCGAGGCGCTGGAGAGCAACCGGCTGTGTTCGTCGAACTTGGTCGCGATCGAGGCCACCTCGCGCAGCGTCGCCGAGGACAGCTCGGTGAGCCGTGTCGTGTTGGAATCGACCAGACGCGCCGAACTGGCGAAAGTCTGGGCGGCCTTCTCCGTGGTCGTGGCGAAGCTCTGCGTGCTGCCGGAGAGCCGCTCCTCGACCTGGCCGAGATTGACGGCAGCCTGGTCGATCAATTGGCCGAGCTGCGCGCTGGAGGTCGTCATGCGGCCGATAAGATCGGCCACGCTGTCGGCAAGCGACGAGCGGGCGCCTTCGACGGCCGACAGCGTCTCGGCCGTGCGGCTGGCGAGAGCGTTGACGAGGTTCGTGTTCTCGCTGCGCAGCTTCTCGGCCGCCCGTTCGGTGACCTCTTCCATGCTGCGCTGCAGCTCGGAGCCGCCCTGGGCGAAGCGCTCGACCAACGGCTTGGCCGTCTCGTCGAGAATTTTCGCCATCTCTGCCGAACGCGCCGCGAGCATGGTGTTGAGCTCGCGGGTGTTGGCGCCGATCGTGCGCGCGGCCTCGTTGGTGCTCTGGCCGATATGCTGGCCGACCGCCGTGAAGGTCTCGGCGATGACATTGGCGCGCGAGATGAGCTGGGCCTCGGCGCTGGAGACCTGCTCGTTGAGCTTCTGGCCCATGGTCTCGGCGCTGGAGGCGAGGCGGTTTTCCACGCTCGCCACCTGGTCCTCAACACGTGCGGCCGCGGCCGAGGCGCTTGCGGCCAGCCGCTCGTCGGCTCCGGCCAGCGCCTGCTCGATCTCGCGGGCATGCACGGCAAGCTCCTGCCCGGTCTGGCGGGCACGGTCGGCGACGCGCTGTTCGGTCGCCGCGAAGGCGCCGACGATCGTGTCGGCATGCTCGCCGATGGTCGAGGTGCTCGAGGCGATACGCGACACCAGACGGCTGTCGGCGTCGTCGAAGATGCGGGCAATTTCGGACGCCCGCGACGACAGTGCTTCCGAGCCCTCGGCAATACGCGAGATCAGATGCTGGTCGGCGCTGTCGAAGATGCGGCCGAGGTCCGCTGCGCGGGCGGCCAGCGCTTCGGCCGATTCGCTGATGCGCATCGAAAGCCGCTCGTCGGCGCCCTCGAAGTTGCGCAGGATGTCGCCGGCACGGGCGGCCAGCGACTGCGCCGTCTCGACGGCGCGGGCAACCAGCTTCTGGTCGGCCGCGTCGAAGGTGTTGGCGATGTCGCCGGCGCGTGCGGCCAGCTTGTCGGCGGTTTCCTCGGCTCGGGCCATGAGCGAGTTGGAGGCGTCGTCGGCTCGCGCCATCAGCATGTTGGATGTATCCTGGGCGCGCTCGTGCAGGCGGCGGTCCGCCGCCTCGAAAGCCTGCGCGATATCCTCGGCCCTGGCAAGCAGCGCGGCGGAAGTCTGCTCGGCGCGTTCGGCGATCTTGCGGTCGGCGTCGCTGAAAGCCGCACCGGCCTGCTCGTGCAGGGTGCTGGTGATCTCCATGACCTTGTCGCGCAGCGCGCCCGCCACGAACACAGCGGTCTTTTCCAGCACGCCGCGGACATTGTCGACGCCGGTCGACAGCGCACGCTCCATGGTGCCGGCGCGCTCCTCGATGACACCGGTCTGCCGGCTGAAGGCCTGCTCGATCTTCTCGACATCGGCGGCAATCGCCGCCGAGATATCGCTGCTTCGGGCAGCGATCTGGTCGATATGGCCGGAAACCGAACGGTCGACGTCCTTGCGCGCATCGGCAAGCTTGAGGAGATCGTCCTCGAGGGCCTTGGCCAGCATGTTGCGGCCCTCGGACAGCTTGCTGACATGGCCGGCGATGACGTCGTCGATCTCCGAGCGGCTTTCCGTCAGCTTCTGAAGGTCCGCTTCGAGGGCGCGCCTGAGGATATCGCGGCCTTCGGCGAGCTTCTCGACCTGGCCGGCGACCAGGCCGTCGATCGAGGAACGGCTTTCGGCGAGCTTGGCGAGGTCGGCTTCCAGCGCACGCTTGAGGATGTCGCGGCCTTCCGCCAGTTTCTCGACCTGGCCGGAGACCAGGCCGTCGATGCCGGCGCGGCTCTCGGCGAGCTTGGCAAGATCGTCCTCGAGCGCCTTGGACAGCGTCGCCCGGTTCTGCGACAGTTGGTCGGCATGGGTCTGCATGAGGCCGCTGGCATTAGCCATATCGGTCTCCAGCGCACGCGAAAGCTCGGCGCGGTGATCGGTGATCTTCTGCGAATGATCGACGATCGCGCCCTGGATTGTGTTGAGGTCGGCCTCCAGCGCGCGCTTGAGGATGTCGCGGCCTTCGGCGAGCTTCTCGACCTGGCCGGCGACCAGCCCGTCGATGCTGGAGCGGCTCTCCGCCAGCTTGGCGAGATCGTCCTCCAGCGACTTCGACAGCACGGAACGGTCCTGAACGAGCCTGTTTTGATGGTCGGCGATGGCGCCGCTGACGGCCTGCAGGTCGGTTTCAAGCGCTTTCGAAAGCTGTGAGCGATCTTCCAGCACCTTGTCCGAATGTCCCGCGATGGCACCCTTGATGGCGTTGAGGTCGGCTTCCAGGGCGCGCTTGAGGATGTCGCGGCCTTCGGCGAGCTTCTCGACCTGGCCGGCGACAAGGCCGTCGATCGAGGCGCGGCTTTCGGCGAGCTTGGCCAGGTCGGCTTCCAGCGTGTGCGACAGCAGGCTGCGGTCCTCGGCGAGCTTGCCGGCGTGGCTGTCGATCAGGCCGCGGATGCCGCTCAGATCGTTTTCAAGGGCGCGGCTGAGCTCGCCGCGGTCCTCGGCGAGCTTGGTCGAGTGGGTCTCGATCAGGCCGCGGATGCCGATGATGTCTGTCTCGAGCGCTTTGGCGAGCACGGCGCGGCCCTCGGCGATCTTCTCGACCTGACCGGCGACAAGGCCGTCGATGGAGGCGCGGCTGTCCTGCAGCTTGTTGAGATCGGCCTCCAGCGCGCGCGCCAGGATGTTGCGGCCTTCGGCCAGCTTCCCGACATGGCCGGCGACCATTTCGTCAATCATCGTACGGGCTTGGACGAGCCTGCCGGAGTCTTCGTTCAAGACCTGGGTCAGGCGGTTGCGGCCTTCTTCGAGCTGCTCCAGATGGCTGCCCAGCGACGCATCGATGGCAGCGCGCGACTCGTTGACCTTGCGCAGGTCTTCTTCCAGCGCGCGCGAGATCAGGCTGCGGCCTTCTGCCAGCTTCTGCACCTGGTTGGTGACGGCGGCATCGATTGCCACGCGGCCTTCGGCGAATTTCGCCAGGTCCTCCTGCATGGCGGCCGCCATGCGCTCGCGGCTCTCCGAAAGCGCGCGGCTGTGGTTCTCGACGGCTTCCTCGATGCCGACACGGGCATCGGCCAGCCGCTGGATGTCGGAATCGAATGAGCGCGACACGACATGCCGGGCCGCTTCCATGCGTCCGGCGAAGTCGGTGGCGCGGGCTTCGAGCATGGAAGAGGTCGACGAGATGATGTCCGCCATGTCGGCGCCGATCTGCGTCTTGCCTTGGTCGATCATCGACGACAGTTGGTCCTTGCTCTCGGCGAAGGTGTGCGCGATCTCGCGGGCGCGCTCGACCAGCGTCTCGTTGATCTGGCGGGCGCGGGCTTCGAGGGCGGCGTTGAGTTTCTGCGTACCGGTGTCGAGCGCCTCGGCGCGGGTCTGGAATTCGCTGATCAGCGCCTGACCGCGTTCGGCCAGGGTCCGTTCGATGCCGCTGAGGCTCGTCTCGAACTCCGAACTCAAGGTACGCGCCGCGCCGCCGAGTAGCGAGACCATGCCGTTGGTGCGGTCGTCGAGCAGGTCGGTTAGCGAGCGTGTCAGGCCGTCCGTGGTGTCGGTGAGCTTGGCGATACGGGTGTCGAGCAGGCTCGCGAAGGCCTCGCCGGAGGTCGAAAGACGGTCCGTGATGTTGTCAAGGCGCGATTCCACCGAATCGAAGATCGACGTCGAGCTTTCATTGATGCGGTCGATCAGCGTGTCGCCGGAATTGTTGATCGTCATCGACAGCTTGGTCGACGCGTTGAGGATCGAGTCGCGGATGATGTCGCTGGCCGAGCCGATCTCGTCGCGCAGCGTCTCGTGAGCGCTGGCGATGGAGGCGCGCACGCGCTCGGCATGGGTGACGACCGCCTCGCGCTCGCTGCCGAGACCGTCGACCAGCGAACGGATGCGGGCCTCGTTCTCGGAATAGGAGCGTTCGAGCTGGCTGACTTCGCCGTGGACGAGCGTTTCGAGCTCGACCGCGCGGGCCAGGGTGCGCTCGATGCCTTCGCCCATGGCCGCCACCTCGCGGCGAACGGCCTGGCCGATCATCATGACACGGTCCTGGGCGAGGTTTTCGGGCTCCGCCAGGCGGAAGGCGACCTCGGTCATGGATTGCGCGGCGAGGCGCATTTCCTGCGCGCGCCGGATCATGGCGGCGAACGCCCAGAACAGGATGACCGGAACGATCGCGGCAACCGCCAGGCCGATCAGCTCGGGACGGGCGAAGAACTGGTCGAAGGTACGGATCTTCCAGATGCCGGGACCGAACAACAGGTTGGCCAGGCCGCCGGCGCCGGCGATCCAGGCCAGCGAGATAAAGGCGATCACCCAGTAGACGGTGCTGGACGCACGGCGGTTGAGGCTGTGCAGCAGCGTCTTGTAGTCCTTCTGGCGGTCGTCGTTGGCGGGCGTGAAGCCGGCGGGAGGCGTGAAGCCGGACGGCTGCCCATTGCGCGGCTCGACCGGGCGCAATTCGGCCGGCTTGGCCGCGGGCGCCTTGGGAGGCTGGGGGTTGGCAGGCTGGGGACTGTTTGCCGGCTCCGTCCTGTGGCTGCGCCCTTCGCGCGCCAGCTCGTCGGCCGCCGCCGAAATCTGCGCTTCGAGATCCTCCATCGACGCCGCCATGTCGAGGCCGCCTTCGTCGCCGTTAAGGTCAAGGTCAAGCGCCTTTTCCAGTTCCGCGGCCACGTCATTCTCGAGAGACTTCGTCGTCGTTGGTTTCTTAGCCATGCCTTCGCTACCCTGTACTAGCTGCCGCGGGACTTATGATTTTGGCCTGATTCTGGCCCGATTCTGGCTTGTCTATCCCGCGCAGGAGGCTGAAAAATGGACCTTCGTATCGTAATGACACACCGGGGTAAAGAAAACATGCATTCCAGGCGATACGTAAAACTTTAAATATAAGGTTAACGGAGACGTGATCCGGCTGCCTCCGTGACAACATTTTTCCTCTGCAGTCGTTAACCCGTTGGCGACCGGGAGCGCCTATTTTCGTGGGCCCGTCTGCCCGCTTGATGGAGTTGCAGTGCGTATGCGTGGCGAAAGTGGTATTGCGTTTTCCATGCCGGGAGGCGACGCCTCCGGAACGGCTGGAGCCCGGCCGGTGGATCTCGGCCATCTGGCACGCCAGACAATGGGCGACCGCGACCTCGAACGCGAGGTGCTGGCGCTGTTCGTGCACCAGTCGCTGTCGGTCCGTGACCAGATCGCGGATGCCGACGCGAGGCAAAGGGTGCTTCTGGCGCATGGCCTGAAGGGCTCGGCGCGCGGCATCGGCGCCTTTGCGGTGGCCGACTGTGCTGCGATCATCGAAACCCAGCCGGAAGACGTCCGGGCGCTCAAGCGGCTCAGCACGCTGATCGAGGAAGTGCGCGACTTCATCGCCGGCATCAGCCGCTAGTATCCCGCCTTTCTGAAAAACGTCATTTCGTGGCGCTTTCGCGCCGCAGTTGACTTGTCCGGCAGAGTGATTATCTCGGCTGCGACTCCTCAGGTGACTTAATGACCAAGCTGACTTACATCGCCCATGACGGGACCCGATTTGACGTGGAAGCCGAAAACGGCTCGACAGTCATGGAAAACGCGATCCGCAATGCGGTTCCGGGCATCGAAGCCGAATGCGGCGGCGCCTGTGCCTGCGCGACCTGCCATGTCTATGTCGACGAAGCATGGAGAGCGGAGGTCGGCGAGCCGGAGGCGATGGAGGAGGACATGTTGGACTTCGCCTACGAGGTCCAGCCGAACTCGCGCCTCTCCTGCCAGATCAAGGTGCGCGACGCGCTGGACGGGCTGGTCGTTCGGGTCCCCGCGCGCCAGGGTTAAGGCGCGTCGATATTCAGGTGAGGCCGGCCTGCAAATGGCGACTTCCTGCGCTTCCGGCCTTTGCCGGCCGAAGCCCTCATGAGTGTCTCTGCTCTACGAAGGCTACGGCCGGCGTTGGCCGGTTCTCGGACGTCACCAGTTTGGTCGCTTCGCGCCCGTCTTCGACTCCGACTCGGCCCAACCTGAATCTCGACACACCTTGGCAGCTTCCCAATATTCTTTCGCGCCGGCAGCTTGGCAGCGGCCCATAGCTCATGCAGTCTCGCCGCATTCCCAATCAGGGCGCAGCGCATGACCGATACCATCAAAACGGACGTTCTCATTGTCGGGGCAGGGCCGATCGGCCTGTTCGCCGTGTTCGAGCTCGGTCTGCTCGACATGAAATGCCATCTGATCGACATTCTCGATCGTCCCGGCGGCCAATGCGCCGAGCTCTATCCTGAAAAGCCGATCTACGACATTCCCGGCTGGCCGACGATCTCCGCGCAAGGCCTGGTCGACAAGCTCATGGAGCAGATCCATCCGTTCAAGCCGGACTTCACCTTCAACCGCATGGTGTCGAGCCTTGAAAAGCTGGAGGACGGCAGTTTCCGCGTCGCCACCGATGAAGGTGAATTTTTCGAGGCCAAGGTGGTGGTGATCGCCGCCGGCGGCGGCTCGTTCCAGCCCAAGCGTCCGCCCATTCCGGGCATTGAGGAGTACGAAGGCAAGAGCGTCTTCTATTCGGTCCGGCGCATGGAGGAATTTCGCGGCCACGATCTCGTCATCGTCGGCGGCGGCGATTCGGCGCTCGATTGGACACTCAACCTGCAGCCGATCGCCAAAAGCGTGACGCTGGTGCATCGCCGCCCGGAATTCCGGGCCGCGCCCGACAGCGTCAACAAAATGTATGCCATGCAGGAGATGAAGCAGCTCGAATTCCTGGTCGGCCAGGTCAGCGGCCTTGCCGGCGCCGACGGCCAGCTGTCATCGGCGACCATCAAGGGTGGTCCGGATGGCGACGTCGAGGTGCCGTGCACCCGCATGCTGCCGTTCTTCGGCCTCACCATGAAGCTCGGGCCGATAGCCGAATGGGGCCTTAACCTCAACGAGAACCTGATCCCGGTCGACACCGAGAAGTTCCAGACGTCGATCCCGGGCATCTTTGCCGTCGGCGACATCAACTGGTATCCGGGCAAGCTCAAGCTGATCCTGTCAGGCTTCCATGAGGTGGCGCTGATGGCGCAGGCCGCCAAGCGGATCGTCAGCCCGGGCGAGCGCATCGTCTTTCAGTACACGACCTCGTCGACCAGCCTGCAGAAGAAGCTCGGCGTGCATGATTAAGGCGTATAGATATTCAGGTGATGCCGGACTGCGAACGGCAGCTTCCTGCGCTTCCGGTGCTCACGTACTTCAAGTACGCTCCGCTCCGGTTCTCGGAAACTGCCCTTCTCGACTCGGCCTGACCTGAATCTCAACACACCTTCAAGCGATCTACTCCGCAAGCGCGGGCGCGGTTTGCTCGTCGTGGCCGCGCAGTTCCTTTTCGGGCATCAGGACCAGCGTGATCAGCGCCAGGACGAGCGTTGCTCCAGCGGCGACGAAGATCATCACGAACGGCAACGCCGATGCCGGATGGATATGCGTCTGCGAGCCTTCTGAGGACAATGGCAGGCCGTAGCCGAGCGCGACGGCGCCGAGCATGGCCACGCCGAGCGCGCCGCCCAGCGTGCGCAGGAAGGTCAGAACGCCCGTCGCGACACCGAGATGCGCGCGATCGACGGCATTCTGGACCGAGACGGTGGCAACCGGGAATGTCGTTCCGCTGCCCAGGCCGATCAGAGTGGTCAGGATTTCCACCTCGAGCAGCGAGGCGTGTTCCGCAATGGCACTGAGCACGCCGATGCAGACGATGGCCAGGCCGACGCCGATCATCGCGATGCGCTTGTAGTGGACAAAGCGCGGGATCGTGCGGCCGCTGAAGGTCGCGCCGGCGACCGTGCCGAGCAGGAGGCCGAGCATCGCGGTGCCGGATTCGCTGACCGAAAGCCCGACGACCGATTGCAGATAGACCGGCAGGTATACCGAGGCGCCGATATTTGCGGCCTGCAAGAGGAACATCGACAGTGTGCCGGCGAGCACGATCGGGTTGCTCAAGACTTCGAGCGAGATCAAAGGCTCGGCCGCTTTGAGCAGCCTGAGCGCGAAGAAGGCCCAGAACACCGCCGAACAGGCAACCAGCCCAAGGATTTCGCGGGAAAACCAGGGATAGGCGCTGCCGCCCCAGCTGAGCGCCAGGAGCAGAAGCGTTGTGGCGATAACCAGCAGCACGGCGCCCAAGCCGTCGATGCGATGGTTCTTGGCCGCGACCGGCAGCTTCTTCAACGGGTTGTTGATGATGGCCATGGCCAGGAAGCCGATCGGCAGGTTGATCCAGAAGATCAGCGACCAGTGCAGATGCTCGGCAAACACGCCGCCGAGCAGCGGGCCGGCGACGCTGGCGACCGCCCATGTGCCTGCGATCCAGGCCGCATAGCGGGCGCGCTCGCGCGGCGGCACGAGGTCGCCGATGACCGTCTGGGCCAGCGCGAAGAGACCGCCGCCGCCGGCGCCCTGGATGGCGCGGCCGATGACCAACACCAGCATGTTGGGAGCAAGCGCGCTGACCAGCGACCCGAGCAGGAAGACGAGGATGGCGGCGTAGATGACGGGGCGGCGTCCGTAGACATCGGAAATCTTGCCGTAGAGCGGCGCCATCGCGGTCGCGGTCAGAAGATAGCCGGTGACGATCCACGGCAGATATTCGGCATGGCCGAGCGCGCCGGCGATCGTCGGCAGGGCAGGGGCTACGATGGTCTGATCAAGGGCCGCCAGCAGCATCGACAACAGCACGCCGCCGATGATGGCATTCTTCTCGCTCTCGCTCATCATCGGCGCGGCTTTCGGCGCCATCGCCTGGTTCTCGACGGTCTGGTCCATGCGTCATTCTTTCAAAGGCTGGTGCTTGGTGCGCCAAGACGGCTTTGGCCGGTCGCACCTGTCATTTCTCATCGTGGACCCGAGGCTTTGGCGCTTCGAACCCGCATTATGTCGTTCGATATAGGCCGATTTCGACCATCACTCGAAAGTTTTTCCGGTCTGGCACCATGCTTGGATGAAATTGGCCCCGGACAGGGCTCGGCTCTCAAGTCAAGGCGGCGGCAGCTGGCCGGCTTCGACACGCTCCATCCGGTAGCGCATCAGCCGAAGCATACGGCTTTCGAAATTGACGCTCTCGACGCGGTCGAAGCGGACCTGGTCCTGATCGTGCCTGGCGAGCTCGGCTGCCTGGACCGCGGCGGCGTTGAGCTTCGCCTGCTCGCAGGTCTTTTGCGGTGGGAGTGCCTTCAGCGCATCCTCGAGCAGGCGCGCATGGTTCTTGGCGATCTCGACATGGCGCTCCTCATGCCGCTTGATGTCGGCCGAGAGCGTATCCCAGACCAGCCTGACGCCGGGATCGGATTTGCGCGGGCGCCGCCATTCGGGGAGGATTACCTTGACCTTTAAGGTGACGGCCGCGTCGGCGATGCGGCAGGACCCGGCGCTCTGCGCGTAGCTGATGCGGGTGGTGAAGGCCATTTGCGTGGCGCCGGGATGCCGCGAGCCGGTGCTCTTCACCTCGGGGCCGTTTCTCGACAGCTGGTTCTGGATATCGTCGAGCGTGCGGCCGCCGACGCTGAAATAGCTGTAGGTCTTGACCAGACTGGCCGCGCCCGCCGGCAGGGCAGTGAGCGAGAGCATCAGGGCGCAGAGCAGGGAGCGGTTCATCATATTGCCTCTTCACGCACCTTGCTTTAGGGCCGTCGCCAGCGCAACGGAATTGATTTCGCGCGGATCACGCATGGTTGATGGACAATGACGACAAGGCGATGGCAGCTGGCGCATGGACGCTATCTCGACCTCGGTCCGAAGGCGGTCGTCGCCGGCATCCTCAACGTGACGCCCGACAGCTTTTCGGACGGCGGCCTGTTCATCGCGCCCGAGAAGGCGCTGGAGCAGGCGCACCGCATGGTGAAGCAGGGCGCGGCGATCATCGACGTCGGCGGGGAATCGACGCGGCCCGGTTTCGCCCCGATCTCCGCCGAGGAAGAACAGGCGCGCGTGCTGCCGGTCATCGCGGCGCTCGCCGCTTCCGGCGAGGCGCTGATCTCGGTCGACACCTATCGCGAGGACACCGCGCGGCTTGGCGTCGCCGCCGGCGCCCATATCGTCAACGACGTCCGGGGGCTGCAGCGTGAGCCGGGCATCGCGCGCGTCGCGGCCGAGACAGGCGCCGGGCTCGTCATCATGCATACCGGGCGCGAACGGCAGAAGCTGCCCGATGTGATCGAGGACCAGTTCCTGTTCCTGCGCAAATCGCTGGAGATCGCGCGCGCCGGCAATGTCGCCGACAGCCAGATCGTGCTCGATGCCGGCTTCGGTTTCGCCAAGGAAACGGCGGAGGAAAACCTCGACCTGATGGCGCGTTTTTCCGAGCTTCAGGCGCTCGGCTACCCGTTGATGGCCGGAACCTCGCGCAAGCGCTTCATCGGCACGGCCACCGGGCGCGATCCCGCGGAACGGGCTGCCGGCACGGCGGCCACCAGTGTCATCCTGCGCTTGAAGGGAGCCGACCTGTTTCGCGTCCACGATGTCGCAATCAACGTGGATGCGCTGGCGGTCACCGATGCTATGCTTCAACGCGAAACCGAGCTTCCTCCCGGACACTGATCATGTACCTCATCCGCATGAAGAACTGCGCCTTCTTCGCCCGCCACGGCGTGCTGGACGAGGAGGAGACGCTTGGCCAGCGTTTCTACGTCGATGCCGAGCTGACGGTCGAGCCCAGCCGGCCGCTGACTGAGGATTCCATCGAAGACACCGTCAATTATGGCGTCGCCTTCTCGGTTATCGAAAAGATCGTGACCGGACATCGCCGCTTCCTGATCGAGGCGCTGGCGCTGGAGGTGGCGAAGGCGCTGACAGCGCGATTCTCGCAGATCAGGAAAGCCGCGATCACCGTGCGCAAGCCGAACGCTCCGGTGCCGGGCGTGCTCGATCATGTCGAGGTGACCGTTGTCTGGCCAGAATAGCGCCGTCTACCTCAGTCTCGGCGGCAATCTCGGCGAGCCGGCGAAGTCCATGGGCGCGGCATTGCGCATGCTGGACGGCGACGACGCGACGCGCGTCACCGCCGTGTCCTCGCTTTACCGCACGCCGCCCTGGGGCAAGCTTGACCAGCCCGATTTCCTCAACGCCGCCGCCGCGATCGAGACGGCGCTTTCGCCACGCGCGCTGCTTGAGCTTTGCCTCGATGTCGAGAAGCGGCTGAAGCGCGTGCGCGAGGAGCGCTGGGGGCCGCGCCTCATCGATATCGACATCCTGGTGTTCGGCGACCGGGTGATCCACGAGACCGGGCTCGAAGTGCCGCATCCGCGCATGCTGGAGCGCGCCTTCGTGCTGGCGCCGCTGGCCGAGATCGCGCCAGGGCTTTCGGTCGGCGGCAGGAGCGTGTCGGAACGGCTCGAAGCCGTCGATACGTCCGGCATCGAGCGGCTGCCTTCGGGCCGCGAATGGTGGCTCGCTTAGTTCAGCCGGCCGGTCAGCCCGAAAACCCGCCGCCGTCCAAAAATGCCTGCTCCTCGGCCGTCGTCGCACGGCCGAGCATGCGGTTGCGGTGCGGAAAGCGACCGAAGCGCTGGATGATCTCCAGATGCTCATTGGCGTATTTAAGATAGTCCGGCGCTCGCTCGGCGGTGAGTTCCACCGACCGTTCCTGATCCGCCAGCACTTCGGAATGCTCGAAGGGCAGATAGAGGAAGACGCGAAACAGTTCTTCCAGCTCGAGGTCCTGACCGGCGGTGATCGCCCTGTCGGCGAAGTATCTGGCGAGCGGATCGGTCGCGTACATGTGGCCGGTACCGCGGAAGCAGTTGCGCGGGAACTGATCGAGCAGGATCATCAACGCCAGCGATCCTTCGGCATGCGCATTCCAGTCGTCGCATTCGCGCCGCGCGGCGGCGTAATGCAGCTCGAGAAAGCGGCTGCGGAAACCGGCGTCGAAGGCGTCGCTCTTTTCGAACCAGGCGTCCTCGCCGGCGTCGCGCCAGAATGCGATGACCGAAAGCGCTCGCGGATCAAGCTCTGCCATATTTGCCTCTCAGTTCTTGGTCTCTGCCTGATTCAGCACGACGGCGGTTTCCTGGTTCAGCGCGCGGCCGGCGCGGCGTGGCTGCGTGAGCGGCGTCGGGATCGGCGTGCCGATATTGCCCTTGAGGAAACGCTGGCCGGCGCGCACGCCCTCGGCCAATTGCGTCTCGAAGCGCGCCTCGTCGCGGCGTCGCACATCCTCAATGACTTCGGCGACCTCCTCGGGATCGACGCCAAGCGCCTCCAGCGCGGAGCCGCCGAAGACCAGCGCCGATTCGAAGGTCTCGCGCAGCTGATAGTCGACGCCGGCGCGCACGAGCTGCAGCGCGGTGCCGCGGTCGAAGGCGCGCGCCAGGATGGTGACCAGTGGAAATTCGGCCTTGATAAGCTGCGCGATGCGCACGGCGGCGTCGGGCTTGTCGACGCAGATCAGCACCGCGCGGGCGCGCCCGGCGCCAGCCGCATGCAGGATGTCCAGCCTCGTGCCGTCGCCGTAATAGACCTTGAAGCCGAAATCGGCCGCCGCCTGGATCATCTCCACCTCGTTGTCGATGATCGAGACGTCCATCCCGCGCAGCAAAAGCGGCTGGCTGGCGATCTGGCCGAAGCGGCCGAAGCCGATGATCAGCACGCTGCCGGTGAGGCCGTCGGCGATGTCGACGCCGTCGAGGGACTGCTCGTCGCGCGGGGTGAGGTAACGGAGCGCCAAGATCGCGAGCGGCGTCAGCACCATTGAGATGATGACGATGGCAGTCAGCGTGGCGTTGGCCTGGCCGTCGATGATGCCGACTGCGGCAGCGGACGAATAGAGCACGAAGGCGAACTCGCCGCCCTGCGCCATGAAGACGGCGCGTTCGAGCGCCTCGCGATGGCCGCTTTTCAGAATGCGCGCGACGACGTAGATGCCGAATGCCTTCATGACCATGTAGGCGACGACATAGATGGCGATGAGCCGCCAGTTCTGGGCTACGACGCCAAGGTCGAGCGACATGCCGACGGCGAGGAAGAACAGGCCGAGCAGGATGCCGCGGAACGGCTCGATATCGGCTTCGAGCTGGTGGCGGAAGGTCGATTCCGACAACAGCACGCCAGCCAGGAAGGCGCCCATCGCCATCGACAGGCCGGAGAGCTGCATGGCCAGGGCCGATCCCAGCACCACCAGCAGCGCCGCGGCGGTCATGACCTCGCGGGCGCGGGCATCGGCCAGGATGCGGAAGAGCGGATTGAGCAGGTAACGGCCGGCCACGACCAGTCCCACGATCGCGGCGATGCCGATCCCGACTTCGGTCAGCCGCTCCGAAAGGCTGGTTTCGGCGCCGCCGGGCGCTAGGAATGCGATAAGCGCGAGCAGCGGCACGATCATCAGGTCTTCGAGCAGCAGGATGGAGACGATGCGCTGGCCTTTCGGCGTGGCGATCTCACCGCGCTCTTCGAGCAACTGCATGACGATCGCCGTCGAGGTCAGGACGAAGCCGGCGCCGGCGACGAAGGACTGCGCGATGGGAAAGCCTCCAGCCAGTCCGACGAGAGTGAGCAGGACTGCGCAGACGCCGACCTGCAAGGCACCCAGGCCAAAAATCTCGCGACGCAGGCCCCAGAGCCGCGACGGCTGCATCTCCAGCCCGATGATGAACAGGAACATGACGACGCCGAGCTCGGCGACGTGGAGGATCGCTTCCGATTCAGAAAAGATGCGCAGGCCGAACGGACCGATGACCACGCCGGCGGCGAGGTAGCCCAGGATCGAGCCCAGCCCCATGCGCTTGAAGATCGGCACGGCGACGACGCCCGCGGCGAGCAGCGCCACCACCTGCACCAGATCGCTGCTCGACGCTTCAACTGCCATGCCTGTCGTCCCGTTGCTCGAAGCACTCCTTGCATGCCCCGGGAGCGAGAGGCAAGGGCGGGCGGACTGACTTGAAGGGTAGGGTGCCGTTGAAGCGGCCTCAGCTTGCCTGCCGGACGTTCGGCATGTACAGTAACCGAATGCCTGACTATTCGTCCCGCCCGCCTCTGCATATCCCGATGGATGCGCTCAGCGAAGTCCTACAGGACCTTCGCTTGAGTGGGGTCAACTATGGCCGCTGCGAGCTGCGGCATCCATGGAGCATCGCCTTTCCGCAACAGAAGCTGCTTCGCTTTCACTTTGTCGGCCAGGGTCCGTGCTGGATTTATACCGAGGCGGAAGGCTGGCAGGAGTTGCGCGATGGCGATCTGGTGCTGTTGCCGCAAGGCATCGCCCATCGGCTGGCTAGTGCGCCGGACGTTGTCGACGACTCGCTCGAGAGTTGCCAGGTTACCAAGTTGGGGAGCAATGTCTGTGAGGTGGTGCGGGAAGGGACGGGCGCGACAAGTACCCTTTTCTGCGGCTCCATGGCCCTGGGCGTCTGTGCGCTCAATCCACTGATCACGTTGATGCCATCTATTATCAAGGGGTGCGATGTGGCCGGCAACGATCCGGTCGTCCGTCCTTTGCTGGCGGCTATGACGGCGGAAGCCGCGCAACCGCAGATGGGCAGCGCCACGATTCTGTCCCGTATGGCGGACTTGCTGACCGCCCGGCTTATCCGCTGCTGGGTCAATTGCACTGGAGCTTCTACCACCGGCTGGCTTGCAGCCATCCGCGACCCCCATATCGGCCGCGCTCTGGCAGCCATGCATCGAGACCCCGGCCATAACTGGACCCTGGAAAGCCTTGCCGCCCTGGCAGGCCAATCGCGCTCGATTTTCGCCGAGCGCTTCAGCGCTGTGTTAGGGGAGGGCGCTGCCCACTATCTCGCCCGTCTGCGGATGCAGCTTGCCCGCGAGTTGCTCGGGCAAAACGGCCTGTCGGTTGCCGAGGTCGCTACGCGTTTGGGCTATGATAGCGAAGCATCCTTCGCGCGCGCGTTCAAACGCATCACCAATGTCTCGCCAGGCGTTGTGCGCCGCACAATTCCCGGACGAACGGACATGAATTTCGGATTATAAGGTACATATCATCCGAGAAGACTCGTCTATTGAAGACCTCCAGACTTTGGAGATCTTTCAGTGACAGACACAACATTACAGCTTGAAGACGCGGCGATAGACCTCGATGACGCCGCGCCAGCCCGGTGGAACGCAGCCACCTGGTTTGCGGTCATTTCATTGGCGGCCACCAGCTTTGCCCTGGTATCAGCCGAATTCCTGCCGGCAGGCCTGCTGACGCCGATGGCGCGGGACCTCGGCATCAGCGAAGGAACCGCCGGACAGGTCGTCACCGCCACGGCTTCGGTCGGCGCCGTGACGGCCATGTTGAGCAATGTTCTCATCGGACGATTGAACCGCAAGACGGTGCTGGTTGGCCTCAGCGCCTTGGCGGTCGGTTCCAACCTCCTTGCCGCGCTAGCGCCCAATTTCTGGCTGTTGCTGCTGGGCAGGGCCGGGCTCGGAATCGCTCTCAGTGCATTCTGGGCACTGTCGGTTGCCGTCGTGGCCAGGCTGGTCGGCGCCAATGCGACAGGTCGGGGCATGGGCATCGTCACCCTCGGCGTCTCGCTCGCCACCATCGCCGCCCCGTCAATGGGGGCGTTGATCAGCGACTGGCTAGGATGGCGCAGCGCCATGGCCTTGACGGCGGGGTTGGCAGTGATTGCCATGCTGCTGCAATTGCTGAGCCTGCCGACCTTGCCTGCGACGGCCAGCAATAGTCTGGCTGACGTATTTCGGCTGACACAGCGGCGCGGCATCCAACTCGGTATGCTTGCCATTCTTTTGCTGATGACGGGGCATTTTGCCGGCTCTGTTTATGTGCGCCCCTTCCTCGAACACGTGACGCTCCTCGCCACCGGGCCAATTGCCCTGGCCCTGCTCGGATTTGGCATCGCGGCTGTGATCGGCAACGTCGCCGGCGGCCGTATGGCCGACGCCAATATCCGCATGGCGCTCGCGGGCAACGCCGCATTGATGGCGTTTGCGGCGCTGGCATTGGTGCTTTGGGGCGTGCACATTGGCGTCGCGTTCACATTCGTCACGCTTTGGGGCTTGGCCTTCGGCATGGCGCCGGTCGTGCTGCCGACCAATCTGTCCCGCGCGGCACCTGATGCGCTGGAAGCTGCGGGTAGCCTGATGGTCGTCTCCTTCCAGGTTGCCATCACCATCGGCGCGGTTGTCGGCGGCTATGCCGTGGATACCCATGGCGCCACGGGACCTTTGACCCTTACCGCCGTCCTTGCCGCATTGACCGTCGTGCTGGCGCTGCTACAGCCTCGCGGGTGAACTTTGCTCCAGCTGACATGGAGCGTCTCATCGTTTCACGAAAACGGTGAGACGCACTATCTCTTTGTTTTCGGGGCTGAAAACCGTTTCGTACATTTCTTGGGATTGCTCTAAAGCCGTCGCGTCTGAATGGCCTCGTACGACGCGCTTTAGCTTGTTGCCTTATGCCCGTCGTCGACCCAAAACCGTTGCGCGCTTTGGGCGACATGCATCGGGCGGCCTCAACACGGACGCCGCGACGTTGCAACCTGATTACACAAGTTTATGCGGTCCGGTCGTTGCTTCACGCCACAATCGGAGGTTATGGCACGTTCGGCTTCGGCCAGTGGAGGCAGCGGCGATGGGCGGCTGCCTTTTTTGAGGAGATGATTGACATGAAGAAGTTTTTGCTCGTTGCCGTGGGTGTTGCGGCGTTGGCCGGTTCGGCTTGCTCCAAGGGGCCGGAATGCACGCAGGAAATCGCCGCCAAGAAGGCGCAGGACATGGCTGCCGCGCTCCAGGAAGCCATCACCAAGGATCCGAGCAAGGCGGCTGATCTGACCGCCAAGGTGCAGGCTGTGACGACGAAATATCAGGGCGCCACGACGCTCGACGAAGCCTGCAAGGCCTATGACGAGCTGACCGCCACCATCAAGGGTTGAGCCCAGCCGTCGACAATGCGAAGGCGGTGGCCGGTCGGTCGCCGCCTTTTTTCTTGCGCGGCGCTTCGGAGGAGACGCGCTATGCGATACCCATCGTGCGCTTATGGTCGGCGATCTCGGCGAGCAGCCAATCCTGGAACAGGCCGGTGCCTGGCTTGTTTCCGATGCTGCGGCGCTGGTGCAGGTAGATTCCGGCGGGATAGGTGTGGCGGGCGCTGAACGGGGCGACAAGCTTGCCCTGCTGCAAAAGGTCTTGGGCCATCATGGTGTCGGCCAAAGCGATCCCCGCGCCGTTTATCACCTCGCGCATGATCAAGGTGCAGTCATCGAGCGTCGTGCTGGATTTCGGCGTGGCGTCCAGAACGCCTTCCTGTTCCAGCCAGCGCCGCCAGCGCATGCTCTCGCATTCGTGGATGAGGTGATGATTGACCAGATCGGCGGGCGTTCTGAGCGGCACCGGTCCCTCAAGCAGCGACGGCGCGCAGACCGGCGTCAGAACGAGCGGGATCAGCAGCGTCAGGGCCGGGCCGGCCTTGTAGACGAACTCGTCGACAATGGCCAAATCGAAGTTGGCGCGCTTGCCCGACGTCGAGATCTCCAGGTTCACGGACGGATGCAGCTTGCGGAAATTCGGCAGCCGGTCCGCCAGCCAAAGGTTCAAAACCGCCGGCACGCAGAGAACCCTGACCCGCTGGGTCCTGCCGTGACCATGGACGAAGCTGACATCGTCGGTGGCGCGCCAGATAGCCTCGAATGCTTCGGAGAGGCCGCGCGCATAATATGAGCCCCTGATGGTCGGTGTGATCTGGCGAAAGCCGCGCTCGAACAGCTCCTGGCCAAGGTTCTTCTCGAGCGCGCGGATGTGGCGGCTGACGGCCGAGGGCGTCAAATGCAACTCTTCCGCTGCATCCTTGATGCTGCCGAGACGCGCGGCGGCCTCGAAAGCGCGCATGCCATTGAGTGAGGGCAGGGCCATTGGCCGATCATGAAATGTCAGTTGAGTTTTTGTCAATCGACTTGGGCAAAATTGGCGTTTGATCGCTTGGCCGGTTCGGGGATACCCAAAAGACAAGAGCGACCAAGTCGCCATCCGAAAACGATTGTTTGGGCACTCCGATGCCATTCCACCAGCGGCGGAAACCGGTATGACCGGCTTCCGCCGGGGACCGGCGAAGCTTTGCGTATGACGCCAGCTGAGCCTCGGCGGGGCGCCCCAGAATGGGAGAATGAGCTTCTATGCCTCAGTCGCCGGCGCCGGTCTTTGAAGCGGCGGAGGAGATTTCCGCGGAAACCTCGGTCGTCGTGATCCTGCAAACCGCTCAAAACGGTTTTGGGCTCCGGGCAGCGGCGCTCGATGCTGAAATGGACGGGATCTTGTCCCGCGCGTGTTCCGAGCCGGCCGCGCTTGAGGAGTCCGGCGCCTGCGTCGATGTCATCGCGCCGAAGGCGATGTCGACCCGCCGCGTGGTGGTGCTGGCCTTGGGCAAGGCCGAGGCCGTAACCCAGCTTTCGCTGGCGCGGGCCGGCGGTTTGCTTGCGGCGCATCTGGAAGGCAAGGGCGAATGCGCGGCCACCCTGATGCTGGACCCGCTCGCAGGTGTCGACCTGCCCGCAGCGGAAATCCTGGCGCGGGTCGCGCTCGGCATGCGGCTGCGGCGCTATCGTTTCGACCTGCGCAACCGGCGTCAGGGAGCAGGCGCCGACCGCACTTTGCGGGTGCAATTGATCGGCGCGGCCGGTCCGGAGCTGAAGGCGGCGCTGATACGGGTCAATGCCATCGCGGACGGCGTCGAATATGCGCGCACGCTGGTCAACTTGCCGCCGAACCACCTCCATCCCGACAATTTCCACGATCATCTGGAGCCGCTGCGCGAGGCCGGCATCGATGTCGAGATTCTCGACACGGCGCGGCTGAAGGAGCTCGGCATGAATGCGATCCTGGCCGTCGGCTCCGGCTCGGCGCGACCGCCGCGCGTCGCGGTCCTGCGCTATCGCGGCAAGGGCGCTCCCGCGCAGCCGCTGGCCTTCGTCGGCAAGGGCGTCTGCTTCGATTCTGGTGGTCTGTGCATAAAGCGCGGCGGGCAGATGTTCGATATGAAGGCCGATATGGGCGGCGCGGCCGCCGTGGTCGGCCTGCTGATCGCGCTCGCCCGGCAAGGCAGCCCGGTGCATGCCGTCGGCGTGCTCGGCATTGCCGAGAACATGCCGTCCGGCACCGCGCTCAAGCCGCGCGATATCGTCACGACCGCGTCGGGCCAGACCGTGGAAGTGTTCGACACGGATGCGGAAGGCCGGCTCATCCTGGCCGACTGCCTCTATTATGCCGCTTCGCGCTTCAATCCCTCGGTGATCGTCGATCTGGCGACGCTGACCTATTCGGTGATGCGGGGCCTCGGCTCGGTCTTCGCCGGACTTTTCAGCACCGACGACACCATCGCCTCGCGCATGATCGCGGCGGGGGAAAAGGTCGGCGAGCGGTTCTGGCAACTGCCGCTCGACCGGGCCTATGACGAGGGGCTGCAATCGCCTTTCGCCGACATCCGTCACCACGCCAAGGACATGGAAGACGGCGATGCGCCCTATGCCGCGGCCTTCCTGCGCAATTTCACCGAGGACCGCCCGTGGGTGCATCTCGACATAGCCGGCAAGGAAATGGCCGACAAGGACCGGCCGCTGGGCCGGGAAGGCGCCACGGCCTTCGGCGTGCAGATGCTGGAAGAGTGGGTGCAGTCCGGCCGGACGGCGAACTAGGCGACAGCGAGATGTCTTCAACCACGCAGGGAGCCGGGATGCCGTCCGAGATCGTCAGCAAGGAAGGGCGGGCCGGGTTCGGCGCCTATGAAACCTGGTACCGGGTCAGCGGCGCGCTCGATGCCGGCAAGGCCCCAGTCGTGATCCTGCATGGCGGGCCGGGTGCTGCCCATAATTACGTCGATGCCTATAAGCTTCTTGCCCGAGGCGGCCGCGCCGTCATCCACTACGATCAGTTGGGCTGCGGCAATTCCACCTTGCTGCCGGAAAAGGGCGCCGACTTCTGGACGCCCCAACTCTTCATCGACGAGCTGGAAAACCTCGTCGACCATCTCGGCATCCGTGGCGGCTTCCATGTGCTGGGTCAAAGCTGGGGCGGCATGCTGGGCGCCGAATATGGCGTGACCAGGCCGAAGGGCCTGAAGTCGCTGACCATCGCCAACTCGCCGGCATCCATGAAGCTTTGGGTCGAGGAGGCCAACCGGCTGCGCGCCGACCTGCCCAGGGACGTGCAGGAGACGCTGACGAAGCACGAGCAGGCCGGCACGACGGACGATCCGGCCTACCAGGAAGCGACGATGCGGTTCTACGAACGGCATGTCTGCCGGGTCGTGCCGTTCCCGCCCGAGGTGACGGAAACCTTCGCCCAGATCGTGCGCAATCCGACCGTCTACAATGTGATGAACGGCCCGAACGAATTCCACGTTATCGGCACGCTGAAGAGCTGGAGCGTCATCGACCGCCTGCCGGCCATCGAGGTTCCGACACTCCTCATCTCCGGCCGGCACGACGAAGCCACACCCGCGACCGTGCAGCCCTTCAAGGACGGCATCAAGGGATCGCGCTGGCAGATATTCGAGCATTCCAGCCACATGCCGCATGTCGAGGAGCAGGAACTCTGCATGCGTGTGGTGGGAGACTTCCTGGACGACAACGACAACAGAAAAGGGGAATGACGACATGAAGAAACTGCTTTTGGCGGCGTCGGCCGCCGCATTGCTGGCCGGCTCGTGGCTGGCTCCGGCACAGGCCGAATATCTCAAGGAGCACCGCGGCGGCACCATTCGCCTTCTCGCCCGATCGGCGGCCGGAACGCTCGATCCGCATATCAACTACACGGACCAGGGCTGGCAGATGTACCAGCCGATCTATGACGGCCTGGTCGCCTTCCGCAAAGCCGAGGGCGTCGACGGCTTTTCCATCGTTCCCGATCTCGCCGAGGCGCTGCCCACGGTCAGCAATGACGGCAAGACCTTCACCTTCAAGCTGCGCAAGGGCATCAAGTTCTCCAACGGCCAGGATCTTGGCGTGAAGGACGTCGTCGCCTCCTTCCAGCGCATCTTCAAGATTTCCGGGCCGACCTCGGGCACCTTCTATGCCGGCATCGTTGGCGCCGACAAATGCCTGGCCGACACCAAGAGCTGCACGCTGGAAGGCGGTGTCGTCGCCGACGAGACGGCCGGCACGATCACCCTCAATCTCACCAAGCCGGACGCCGAGATCCTCTACAAGCTTGCCTTGCCGCATGCCGTGATCCTGCCGGCGGACACGCCGGCGGAAGATATGGGCTCCAAGCCGATCCCCAGCACCGGCCCGTACATGATCTCGGCCTTCGATCCGAACAAGGGCATGACGGTTTCCCGCAACCCCAATTTCAAGCAGTGGAGCGAGGAAGCCCAGCCGGACGGCTATCCGGACGTCGTGCAGTATGATTTCGGCCTGTCGGAAGAGGCGGCCGTGACGGCGATCCAGAATGGCGAAGCCGACTGGATGTTCGACGCGCTGCCCAGCGACCGCCTCGGCGAGCTCGGCAGCAAGTCCATGGACCAGCTGCACATCTCGCCGCTTTCGGCCTGGTGGTACGCACCGCTTAACACCCGCATGGCGCCATTCGACAATGAAAAGGCCCGCCAGGCCGTCGCTTATGCGGTCGATCGCAACACGCTGGTCAAGCTGTTCGGCGGCAAGGTGCTGGCTTCGCCGGTCTGCCAGGTCCTGCCGCCGGACTTCCCCGGACATGAGGACTATTGCCCCTTCACCAAGAACCCGGGCGCCAAATGGTCGGCTCCTGATGTCGAGAAGGCCAAGCAACTCGTCGAGCAATCGGGCACCAAGGGCCAGAAGGTGACCATCATTGTCGAGGACACCGCCATCTCGCGGTCGATCGGGGTCTATCTGCAGAGCGTGCTGACCAACATCGGCTACGTCGCCGACGTCAAGCCGATCTCGTCCAACCTGCAGTTCACCTATATCCAGAACACCAACAACAAAGTGCAGATGTCCGTCACCCAGTGGTACAAGGACTATCCGGCAGCGTCGGACTTCCTGAACATCCTGTTCAGCTGCGCTTCCTATCGCGAAGGTTCGGACGCCTCGATCAACATTTCCGGCTTCTGCGACAAGGATATCGACGCCCAGATGCAGAAGGCGCTGGACCTCGGCGTGACCGATCAGAAGGCGGCCGACAAATTGTGGGCGGCGATCGACAAGCAGGTCACCGACAAGGCGCCGGCGGTCGGGCTGTTCACGCCGAAGCGGCTTGATTTCGTCAGCAAGCGCATCGGCAATTTCAAGTTCAACCCGCAGTTCAACTGGATTATCACCCAGTCCTGGGTGCAGTAAGGGGCCTGGGTCCCGTAACGAACCGCGGAATCACATATCGTGTCCAGCCAAGTCGCCGCCATGCCGCGCAAGACGCGAGGGCCTTGGGCCGTCGCGTTTGCGAGGCTGGCAACGGACAGGGCCGCCATGGCGTCCCTGGCTGTGTTCCTCATCATCGTTCTCGCCTGTTTCAGCGCGCCGCTTTATGCAAAATGGGCGGGCACGGACCCGTTCGCCTCGACGCTCGACGCCGTCATCCAGATCGACGGCGCCGACGTTCCGGTGATGGAACAGTCGACCGAGGGACTGGGGCTTGGCTACACGCCGATCGGTCCGACCTGGCGGCTCGGCAATTATTTCCTCGGCGCCGACAGCCAGGGGCGCGACGTCATGGCAAGGTTGCTCTATGGCGGCCTGAACTCGCTTTTGATCTCCGGTGCAGCCACCATCTTCACGCTGATCGTCGGCACGATGGCAGGACTGATCGCGGGTTACTTCGGCGGCATCACCGACACGGTGCTGTCGCGCTTGCTCGACGTGCTCTGGGCGTTCCCGATCTATCTGCTGGCGATCTCGCTATCCATCGTCACCATCGCGCAAGGCATCGCGATCGGACCGATCGAGATCCAATCAGGTAGCCTATGGCTGCCGATCATCATCATAGGCATCGTCTATATACCCTATGTGGCGCGGCCGATCCGCGGCCAGGTCCTGGCGCTGCGCCACAGCGAGTTCGTGTTCGCCGCGATCAATCTCGGCGTGCCGGGCTGGCGCATCCTGTGGCGCGACATCCTGCCCAACATCACCACCACCCTCATCGTGTTCGTGCCGCTGATGATGGCGCTGAACATGCTGACGGAATCGGCGCTGTCGTTCCTGTCGATCGGCGTGCAGCCGCCGGCCGCGAGCTGGGGCACCATCATCCAGGACGGGCAGGCGCTGCTCTACACAAGGCCACTGGTGGCGCTGGTGCCCGGTCTGGCGATCGCCGTTTCCGTCATGGCGCTCAACGTCTTCGGCGACGGCCTGCGCGATGCGCTCGACCCGCGCTCCAAGGTCCGGCTGGGGCGCGACTGATGTTTTATGCGATCCTTCGCCGTTTCGGTCAGATGCTGTTCGTGATGTTCGGCATCTCGGTCATCGTCTTCCTGATCTTCTTCGCCACGCCCGGCGCCGATCCCGCGGCGCGCATCGCCGGCCGCAACGCTTCGCCGGAAGTGCTGGCCGCGGTTCGCCACAGCTTCGGCTTCGACCAGCCGCTCTACGTGCAATACACGCGCATGATGGAGAAGATCTTCGTCACCGGCGACCTGACCTCCTTCGTCAACCGCGGCTGGAAGGTTGTGCCGGCCGTCATGGATTCCATCCCCGTCACGCTTTCGCTGGTGTTCGGCGCCGCGGTCCTGTGGGTGGTCGTCTCCATCATCATCGGCATCGTCGCCGCGGCCACCCGAGACAGCTGGCTGGACAAGCTTTTGATGGCGCTGGGCCTGCTCGGCATTTCCATGCCGGTCTACTGGCTGGGCGAGGTGATGAACCTAATGACCCAGAGCCGCTATCACGACAGCTGGGCATTCTCCTGGGTGCCGCCGCTTGGCTATAAGAATTTTTCCGACGATCCCAAGGGCTGGTTCCTGACGCTGGTCATCCCATGGATCACGCTGGCCATCCTCTATATCGGCATTTACGGGCGCGTGCTGCGCGCGGCCATCATCGAATCCATGCAGGAAGATTATATCCGCACCGCCCGGGCCAAGGGCCTGTCGGAGACCCGCATCCTGTTTCGCCATGCGCTGCGCACCTCGCTCATCGCCTTCGTCACCCTGTTCGGCCTCGACTTCGGCGCGCTGGTGGGCGGCTCGGCCTTGCTGACCGAAGTCGTGTTCGGCCTGCATGGCATCGGCAAGCTCACCTATGACGCGCTGCAGAATCTCGATCTGCCGATGATCATGGCGACGGTCATGTATGCGTCCATGTTCGTGGTGATCGCCAACGCGGTCGTCGATTTCGTCTACATCCTTCTCGATCCGCGCCTGAGGGCATCATGATATTGTCGGTGCGCGATCTCAAAGTGTCCTTCCGCACCCATGACGGGCCGGTACGGGCCATCGACGGCGTTTCCTTCGATCTCGAGGAAAGCGAGATCCTCGGCGTCGTCGGCGAATCCGGCTCCGGCAAGACGGTGTCGCTGCTTGCCGTGATGGGGCTTATCACCGACCCGAACGCCACCATCGAAGGCTCGATCCGTTACAAAGGCCGCGAATTGGTGGGCCTGCCGCCGCGCGAGCTTCGTCGTTTGCGCGGCAACGAGATCGCCATGATCTTCCAGGACCCGATGACGGCGCTGACGCCGGTCTACACCATCGGCTGGCAGATCGCCGAGCAGATCCGGGCGCATCGCGGTGTTAGCAAGTCCAAGGCGATGGAGCGCGTCGAGCAGCTGCTGGCGGAGGTGAACTTCCCCAACCCGCACGAGGCGATGTCGCGCTATCCGCACCAGCTTTCCGGCGGCATGCGGCAGCGGGCGGTGATCGCGATGGCCTTGTCCTGCGATCCGGCGCTGCTGGTGGCCGACGAGCCGACCACCGCGCTCGACGTCACCGTGCAGGCCGGCATTCTCGACCTCGTGCGCAAATTGCGGGCGAAGCACAAGTCGGCGGTGGTCTTCATAACGCACGACATGGGCGTGGTCTCCGAGCTCGCCGACCGAGTGATGGTCATGTATGCCGGCCGCGTTGTCGAGCGCGGCACCCGCACTGAGCTGTTTTCCGATCCGCGACACCCTTACACGCGCGCGCTGCTCGGCTCGATCCCGCCGCTGACCGGCCAGAAACCGCGCCGCCTGCCTGCGATCCCCGGTTCGCCGCCTTCCTTGCTGCGGCTGCCGCAAGGCTGCGCCTTCGGCCCGCGCTGTCCGGTCCGCTACGAGCCTTGCGAGGCTGGCAAGCCAGGTCTCGGCGCGAGCGCGCACGCCGCCGCGTGCTTTCGGGTGGCGCAGGCATGAGCGAGTTGATGACAAACACAGACCGACCGATCCTCGAGACGCGTTCGCTGGCAAAACGCTTTTCGATCGGCAGCCGCTTTTCCGCCGAGGGCAGGCGGACGGTCCATGCGGTGGACAACGTCTCGCTGAGCGTGCGGCGCGGCGAGACTGTCGGCCTTGTCGGCGAATCCGGATGCGGCAAGTCCACGCTGGCGCGCTGCCTGGTTCGGCTCTACGACATCACCGACGGCAAACTTCTGTTCGAAGGCGACGACATCACCTCGAAATCGCTATCCGAGCTCAGGCCGCTGCGGCGGCGTTTGCAAATGGTCTTCCAGGATCCCTCGGCCTCGCTCAATCCGCGCCGGCGCGTCGGCGATCTCGTCGCCGAGCCGCTGCGCATCCACGGCAAGGTTTCGGCACGTGAGATCACCGCGCGGGTGGCGGAGCTGTTTGAGCTGGTCGGGCTGTTGCCGGACCATATGATGCGCTATCCGCACGAATTCTCCGGCGGGCAGCGCCAGCGCGTCGGCATCGCCCGGGCGATCGCGCTGAATCCCGACCTTGTCGTGCTGGACGAGCCGGTCTCCGCGCTCGACGTGTCGGTGCAGGCCCAGATCGTCAACCTGCTCGCCGATCTGCAGGAGAAGCTGAAGCTCACCTATATCTTCATCGCCCACGATCTCTCTGTGGTGCGTCAGGTCTCGACGCGCATCGCGGTCATGTATCTCGGCTCTATCGTCGAGGAGGGCCCGGCGGAAGAGATCTTTGGGACACCCGCCCATCCCTACAGCCAGGCACTGATCTCGGCGGTTCCCATCGTCGAGACGACGCGTGCGGGCGCGCGCAAGCGCATCATCCTCACCGGCGACGTGCCGAGCCCGCTGGAGCCTCCGTCCGGATGCCGCTTCCATCCGCGATGCCCGATCGCGGCGGACCGGTGCCGTTCCGAGCGGCCGGAACTGAAGGAATATCGTCCGGGCCGCAAAGTGGCCTGCCACTTCCCGACTTTGACCTGAACCGTCTTGTAACGGATGGCGGACGCGGACTGCGGGAACCGCGCCGGATCAGTTCTTGGCGATGGCGCCGACTTCGACCGAATCGACCCGCTTCAGGCTCATGCCGATCACCGGCACCAGCTGATTGTCGACGCGCACGGCCACCGTCACGGTCATCGAATTGCCGTCGGGGACACGCGCCTGCATGACGCCGTTCAACTGCTTGCGGTTGATGGTGAAAACGACCTTCTGAGCGTCGACGACATTGCCGCCGACAATGTCCATGCCGCTTTCGGTCGAGCCGCCCATGAAGGTGCCCCGATAGCCGTCGCGGCCCTTGCGCTCGACGCTGGCCGACATCTTTTGCGTGAACACGCCGACCCTGCAGCCGCCGTCAAGCGTCATGCCGAGCTTGCTGGCGGGCGTCGAGCCATTGAAATCGCAAGTGAATTTGGTGCCTTTGTACTTGCCGGCGATGATCTCGCCGGGGCCGACCCATCTGCCTTCGACGGAGCGGAAAAACTGCTTGTCCGGCTCTGCGCCAAGGGCCTTTTCGACGAGGCCGAGCGGCGCGACGATCGCAATGGCGGCAGGCAGGACGCAGGACAGGATCACGCTTCTCATCGACGACACCCGGCACGAAAGAGTCTATTCTTGGGACCGGACCGACCATGCAGAAGATTGGTTAATGCTTCGTCACCCGCGATGGGTCGCGCATTTACCTTATCGGTCGTCCTGGCCGTTCTTTCGTGCCGCGAACGACGTCAGCGCCGAGAGGAAATCGCCGAGGCCCGGGCGCTTCACGGCGATGAACGGCAAGGGGCGTGCCGTTTCCATCGCCGCGATGCCGATGCGCGCCGTCATCATGCCGTTGACGACGCCTTCGCCGAGTTTTGCCGAGAGTTTTGCGGCAAGCCCATGGCCGACGATCTGCTGCACGAAACTGTCGCCAACCGCGATCGAGCCGGTCACCGCCAGATGCGCGAGCACGCCGCGCGCCAGCCGGAAGAAGCCGAGCGTGCCTGGGCGGCCGCCATAGAGCTCGGACAGGCGCCGGATCAGCCGCCCGGCCTCGAACACGACATAGGCAATGGCGACCAGCGCGCGCGGGCTGACCGCCGTTATGAGGGACACGCGTTTCGCCGCCTCCAGAATCATGACTTTGGCGCGGGCATCGAGAGGCGACAGGATCTCGGTCTCGGCCAGCCGCACCAGATTGGCGCCATCGATGATCTCGCCACGCAATTCGGCCAGCGAACGGCGGCCGGCGGCGGTCTCGGGTTTTGCGGCGACGAAAGCCGAGAGCTCGTCGACCAAGGCGCGCGCCGCCTTGGGGTCGTCGCGCGCCACGGCATCCAGGGCCCGTTTCTGCATCTTTTCGACTTCGGCAAGGCGGGCGATGGCGAGGAATTCGCGGATCAGGATGACGATCAGCGAGAGCAGCGCGATCGCCGCCATGCCGGCCGCCAGCCAGCCGAGCCATTCGGCGCGCGCGAACAGGTCACGGATCAGCTGGTCGGCCCAAAGGCCGACCGCCAGGGTGACGAGCACGCCGAGAGCGCCGAAGAACAGCCGGGAAAGCAGCGAACGCTTTCTCGGCGCCGTCGCCGGCGGCGGAACCGCGGCCTCGATATCCGGCTCGTCGAAGACGTCGACTTCCGAGGGGATCACGACCGCTACATCGGCCCTCGCACGTGGTCTGCGCGCCGGCGGCTCCTTGGCGGCGCTATTTCGCTGTGGTTGCGGCGGCGCTTCGGTCTCAGGCTCGATGCGGAAGGCCGCCGGTTTGCGGGGCGCGGTCATGCCAGATGATCTCCGATCAGGAACTGCAGCGCTCGGTCGAGCCGGATATGCGGCAAGGACAGCGTGACGCCTTCGGCGGTGCGTTCAAGCTTCGGCGGGCGGAAACGCACGAAGCGGATCGCCGGTTCGGCGCTGTCCGCCGGCGATCCGGAAACGTCGAACACCGCGTTGACCTTTTCCGGCAAATCGCCCGGGAAAATGGCGGTTTCGGCCTTTCCGTCGAATGTCTCGCCGTTGATCGTCTCGCTTTTCAGCGGCGTGCCGATGATGACGGGGAGCGTCTCTCGCCCCTGCTTCACCGTGCCTACGCGGGTCGAGCGAACCGCTGCCATGGCGACGACATCGACGGCGGCGCCGCTGAAATTCGCCCGCGCGACGGCCCGGTCGGTCAGCCGGCGCACGATCGCTTGCAGCCGGTCATGGCTTTCGTGGTGCAAATGGTCCGCCTTGGTCGCGGCCACCAGGATGCGGTCGATGCGGCGCGAGAAGAAGTCGGTCAGGAAATTGCCCCGTCCGGGCCGGAAGCAGGACAGGATCTCGGTCACCGCGCGCTCCAGATCGGCCATGGCGGCCGGGCCGGCATTGAGCGCCTGCATGGCGTCGATCAGCACGATCTGCCGGTCGAGGCGGGCGATGTGCTCGCGAAAGAACGGTTTGACGACATGCGTCTTATAGGCCTCGTAGCGGCGCTCCATCATCGCCCGCAGCGATCCGGAGCGCGGCCGGCCTTGCGACAGCGTCATCAGCGGCGCGAAGGTGAGCGCCGGCGAGCCTTCGAGATCGCCCGGCATCAGGAAACGGCCTGGCGGCAGCGTCGACAGCGCGCGGTCGTCGAGCTTGCACGCATTGAGATAGGCGGCAAAGCTTTCGGCCAATCGCCGGGCGGTCATCTCGTCGGCTTCGGCATCGGGATCGATGGTGGAGGCCAACTCACGCCAGGCCTGCGACAGGTCGCAGCGGACGGGCAGGGCGGCCAACTCGACCGCCTCGCGCGAAAAATCGGCGAAGGATTTGCCGAGCAGCGGCAGGTCGAGCAGCCATTCGCCGGGATAGTCGACGATGTCGACAGATAGTTTTCCGGCTGAAAACAAGCGGTTCCAGCCGGAAGCCGACTCATATTCGATGGTGAGCCGGAGCTCGGAGATAGCGCGGGTCGAGTCCGGCCAGACGCGCTCGTTCACCAAAGCCGCGACATGGTCTTCATATTGGAAACGCGGAACGGCATCGTCCGGCTGCTCCTCGAGGAAGGCGCGGGCGATGCGGCCGGATTTCTGCGCCTCGAACAGCGGCAGGCGACCGCCATGAATGAGATTGTGGACGAGGGCGGAGATGAACACCGTCTTGCCGGCGCGCGACAGGCCGGTGACGCCAAGGCGCATTGACGGAGAGAAGAGCCCGGCGGCGCGGCCCGACAACGTGTCGAGCGCAATCCTCGCCTCGTCGGTAAAACTGGTCAGCGATGATGCCAAATCAGGTCTCTGGTTGCGCGTCAGCGCCCGATATAGGCCCTGCACCGCGCGTTTGAAATGGCCTCAGAGGTCGGCCGGCGTGAGAAAAGCTTCGAGATAGCCATTGCCCTGGGCCGCTTCGGCAAGGTTGCCGGGAAAGCGAACCACGGCAAGGCCGGAGGTCGGAAAACCGTGATTCATCATGCCGCGCGCCGTCTGCTCGCCATTTCCGGACACCGCCATGGCCAGATCTTCGGTCATGGGGTTGTGGCCGATCACCAGAAGCTGGCCGGCGTCCCGATTTTTGCGGATGATCTCCAGATAGCCGGCCGCATCCTCGCTGTAGAGCGTGTCGAAGAACAGCACCCGGCCGGTGTCGGTGCGCCCCGCCAGGCCTTCCAGCGTCTGCCTGGCCCGCTTGGCGCTGGAGCAAAGAGTGACGTCCGGCACATAGTTGCGGGCCCGCATGGCCTCTCCGATCGCTTCGGCATCGGCCATGCCCGATTCGTCGAGCGGGCGGTCGAAATCGCGCATGCCGGGCAGCGCCCAGCCGGCTTTGGCATGCCGCAACAGATAAAGTCTGCTCAACCGGACCCCCATGGCCTGCCTTCGTGACAAAGCGCGATTAGTCACCAGAACGATGTCATGCACAATGGTCGGCCCGCAACTGCAACGAATCAGGTGCGAATTCGTTTTCTGCCGTTGAACAACATTGTTGCCGGAGTTGCCGATGCAAGACTAACAATTGCGTGAAACTGTTGCCGATAGCGCTTGTGCAGGCTCTTTTCCCCGAATATATAGGCGCCAAATTTTGGGGTTGTTGGGTGAGTCGAATGAACGATATCGTTACCGCCAATTACGTACCCTCCGAAGACGAGCCGTTCATGAACGAACGGCAAAAATCGTACTTCCGTCAAAAGCTTATCACCTGGAAGAACGACATTCTGCGCGAAGCGCGCGAAACCCTAGAAATCCTGCAGCAGGAAAACGCCAATCATCCCGACCTAGCCGATCGCGCCTCTTCCGAAACCGATCGTGCCATCGAATTGCGCGCCCGCGATCGCCAACGCAAGCTCATCTCGAAAATCGACTCCGCGCTCCAGCGTATCGACGAAGGCACCTACGGCTATTGCGAGGAGACCGGGGAGCCGATCGCGCTGAAGCGGCTCGATGCGCGTCCGATCGCGACGTTGTCGATCGAAGCCCAGGAGCGCCATGAACGCCGCGAGAAGGTCTATCGCGACGACTGACGCGATCCGACAGGCAGGAACATCAAAAATGGCCGGAATTCCGGCCATTTTTGTTTTCAGCGCCCCATTATCTTTGCCGACAAAGGCGCGAAAGGCTCGTTTGCGCCGGTGGCCGGTCAGCGCTTGTGGCTACCCAACTCGCCAAGCAGCTTGGTCATCTCGTCATCGAGCGAAGGCTTGGCCGCCGGCTTGCTGGGTGCCGGCTGGGAATGCGTCTCGTCGAGAGAGGTCTCGAGCTCGTGCATCAGCGTGTCGTCGATGGAATCGTTTGAGGGCGGCGGCGTGGATCGGGTGCTGCCGTTCGTCGTTCCGTAGCTCGGCAGCGGCATAACCTTCGCCGTCGGCTGGCTCGGCGCCGCCGGCTTGGGCGCGGGTGTGGGCGCCGGCGCGCGCGGACGTGCGACGGCAGGCTGGGCGGCAGGCGGCGGCGCCGGCCGGGCGGGAGAGGGTGCGGGCGCCGGTTGCGGCGCGCGCGGCCGCGCGGCGGCGGTTGTCTGCTGCTGACCGGCGTCGCCCGTCAATGCCGGGCGGCGCAGCGCCGCCAGCCTGATGTCGCGCTCGACCACGACATCGGTCGGCCCGCCGATCAGGATCAGATGCTCGATGTCGTCGCGGCGCACCAGGACAAGCCGGCGATGGCTGTCGACAGCGGTAGCATCCATCACGGCAAGCCGCGTCTTGCGGTTCCTGCCGCCGGCGACGAAGGTGCCGAACGTCAGGTTGCGGACCACCTTGATGGCGAGCAGGACGACAACCAGCATGATGAGAGCCGCTACCGTCCACAGGATTGCAGCGACATAACCCGGGCCCGCTACATTATCCAGCCACTGCATCGGTGCACCCCAATCGCCATCTTTGAAGTCAGGGAACACTAGACCGTTGGGACCAGCGACCGCAAGTTCACATCACCCATCGTGAACAGTTTGAAACATGAATCGTTGATTTTATCGGACATTTGCCGCCGAGGCCTTTTCCGCTACAGGAGAATGTGATTCAACCGGCCGTCCGTGCCCATCGGACACCGGAATCACGAGCAGGGGGAACATGGCCAAGGAAGCGCGCGGCGATTTCTATCCGGTACCGATCGTCGACCAGAACACGCGTCCGGGCGCCGTCACCAGGCTCATCGTCTTCATCGTCGTCTTGACCGGCGCCGCGATCGTCTTCGGACTTTTCCGCGAGCGCCTCGGCGATCCTTTCCTGCTCGGCATGCTCGGCGTGCTCGCCATGATCGGCGTCGGCTTCCTGTTCGCGACCGCGATCGGCTTCGTGCAGATCGCACCGCGTTCAACCGGCGACGAATTGTCAAAAGCCTTCGTTGACTCCATGTCGCAGGGCCTGCTGGTCACCGACACAAAGGGCCGCGTCGTCTACGCCAATCGCGCCTATGCAGACATGACGGGTGCTGCCTCGGCCGCCGATCTCAAGACCGTCGAAGGGCTGTTGTCGGATGTCCCGGAGGCCTCGATGACAATCTACCGGCTGGCGTCGGGCCTGCGCGACGGCCAGGCCGGCGACGGCGAGTTCCGGCTGGCGCAGTCGATCAAACCAGGCGCTGAGCCGGGCGCGCGATGGTACCGCGCTCGCGCTCGCGCCTTCAGCATGCCCGGGCAAAGGCTGCCGATGCTGGCCTGGCAGCTGGCCGACATCTCGCAGGAACGGGCGGAGCAGGAGCGTTTCTTCCTCGACCTGCAGAAAGCCATAGACCATCTGGACCATGCCCCGGCCGGATTCTTCTCGGCCGACCAGGAAGGCCGCGTCACCTATATCAACGCCACGCTCGCCGAGTGGCTGGGCATCGACCTTGCCTCCTTCACGCCGGGCGCCATCACGCTGCCGGAAATCATCGCCGGCGACGGCATGGCGCTGGTCCGTTCTGTCAAGGCCGATCCGGGCACCACACGCAACGCCGTCATCGACCTCGACCTCACCACGATGAGCGGCCAGGCGCTGCCGGTGCGCTTCATGCACCGGGTTTCAGCAAGCCGCGAAGGCGTGAACGGCCCGACCCGCACGATCGTGCTCAACCGCACCCAGGGCGAGGACGCTTCCGCGGAGCTGCGGGCCTCCGAGGTTCGCTTCACCCGCTTCTTCAACTCGACGCCGATGGCCATTGCCGGCGTCGATGCGAACGGACGCATCCTGCGCACCAACGCGCCGTTCCTGCAGCTGTTTTCGTCCGTGGTCGACCGCGACGCCGTCGACCGGCGGGTGCGCTTCGAAACGATCGTTCACGAACGCGACCGGCCGGCATTCGCCGCCGCCTTCGAGAAGGCGCGGCAGCGGCAGGCCAATATCGAGCCGATCGATTCCGTCCTGCCCGGCAATGAGGAGCGCCACATCCGCTTCTACGTCAATGCCGTCGCCGACAGCGCGGGCAGCGAAGGCGCCGAGGAGGCGGCGATCGTCTACGCGGTCGAGACCACCGAGCAGAAGGCGCTCGAGGGCCAGATGGCGCAGAGCCAGAAGATGCAGGCAGTCGGCCAGCTCGCCGGCGGTATCGCGCACGACTTCAACAACGTGCTGACCGCCATCATCATGGCGTCCGACCTTCTCTTGACCAACCACCGGCCGTCGGACCCGTCCTTCCCCGACATCATGAACATCAAGCAGAACGCCAACCGGGCGGCCTCGCTCGTGCGGCAATTGCTCGCCTTCTCGCGCAAGCAGACGCTGCGGCCGGAAGTGCTCAACCTGACCGATGTTCTGGCCGATCTCAGGATGCTGCTCGCGCGCCTCGTCGGCAACGACATTAAGCTGAAGATCGACCACGGCCGCGACCTGTGGCCGGTCAAGGTCGATATCGGCCAGTTCGAGCAGGTGGTGGTCAATCTCGCCGTCAATGCGCGCGATGCCATGCCGAGCGGCGGCGATCTCACCGTGCGCACCCGCAACGTCACCGCCGACGAGTGCAAATCCTTCGCCTACCGCGAATTGACGCCGGCCGACTATGTGCTCGTCGACGTCGAGGACACCGGCAGCGGCATTGAGCCAGAGGTGCTGAAAAAGATCTTCGAGCCCTTCTTCACAACCAAAGAAGTGGGCAAGGGCACCGGCCTCGGCCTGTCCATGGTCTACGGCATCATCAAGCAGACCGGCGGCTTCATCTTCTGCGATTCCGAAGTCGGCAAGGGCACGGTGTTCCGTATCTTCCTGCCGCGCCACATCGCCGAGGTGAAGAAGCAGGCCGAGCCTGGCGAGGCGCCATCGACAGCGGCGACTGCTCCGGCCAAGACCGCCGATACCGCAAAAGATCTTTCCGGCTCCGCCACGGTGCTTCTGGTCGAGGACGAAGATGCCGTGCGCATGGGCGGCGTCAGGGCGCTGACCTCGCGCGGCTATACCGTGCACGAGGCGTCGTCCGGCGTCGAGGCGCTTGAAGTGTTCGAGGCGCTCGGCGGCAAGGTCGATATCGTCGTGTCCGACGTGGTGATGCCGGAGATGGACGGGCCGACATTGCTCGGCGAGCTGCGCAAACGCCAGCCGGACATCAAGTTCGTGTTCGTTTCGGGCTATGCCGAGGACGCGTTTGCGAAGAACCTGCCGGCCGAGGCGCATTTCGGTTTCCTGCCGAAACCGTTTTCGCTCAAGCAACTGGCGACGATCGTCAAGGACGTGCTGGAATCCTAGGGCGTTCAGCGCTTCCTTGGATTGCTCTAAATAAGCCAGAGCTTGCGCATTGCGGCAGTCCTGCCATGATGGTCGCCGGATGGGTCTATCAGGGGTGGTAGCGCGTGACGCCGCATATCGAGGCGGGCCGGGGGGACTATGCCGAAACGGTGCTGTTGCCGGGCGATCCCGAGCGCGCGCAATGGATGGCGGAGATGTTTCTCGAGGCGCCGCGCTGCGTGAACCGCCGAAGGGGCGCGCTGGGCTTCACCGGCCGGTTCCGCGGCAAGCCGGTCAGCATCCAGGCGACCGGGATAGGGGCGCCGTCTTTCCTGATTTATGCCTTTGAGCTGATGGAGTATTACGGTGTCAAAACGCTGATCCGCACCGGCACATGCGGCGGCTTGTCGGAAAACGTGCCTTTGCGCGGCGTCGTCATCTCCAGCGAGGTGCGGGCCGAGAGTGCAATCAGCGGGCAAGTGTTCGGGCTTTACCAGCCGGCGGGGCCGGACCCGGCGCTGCATGCGCGGGTGCTGCAATGCGCCGCCGATCTCGGTATCGCCTGCAGCGCCGGACTGACGATCTGCAGCGACGTCTTCCACCATCCCGATGGCCGCGCTCGGTTTGACGAGCCGATGGCGCTGGGGGCGTTGGCCGTCGATATGGAAACCAGCGCGCTCTATCGGATTGCGGCACAGTTCGGCGCTCGAGCGCTGTCGCTGCTGACCGTCGTCGACCATGTCGCCACCGGCGAGCTGATCGACGATTCGGAGCGCCAGGCGCTTTTCACCGACATGACCCGGCTGGCGCTCGAAGTCGCAGTTGAGAGCAGTTAGGCGGCTTCCTGCTTCAATGCAGCCTGGTCTTCGGCGCTGGGCCGATGGCCGCGCAAATAGAGCGCGCAGGTCGTGCGCAGCATGGAAGCGAAGTTCGGGATCTCGCCGTTGATCTCGATCGCCTCGTCATAGAGCTTCGAGATGAATTTCGGCGTCGTCAGTCCCTGGCTGTCGGCGATCTCGTCAAGAAGACCCCAGAATGTCGCTTCGAGCTGGATGCTGGTCGAATGGCCGTCGATGCGGATCGACCTGTTGATCTGCCGGTAGCCTTCCGGGTCCTGCCCGGCGAAGACTCTGCACATCGGTACCTCCCGTTGTTGTTTGTCTTGGGCGCCGATTCAGTTGGCTGGCGCCTTTTTGAACACTGCCTGCGTTGGTCATTTTCGATCCGATAGCCGCCGACGGCAATCGGACTTTCGTCCTTAAAATTGGAGCGACACTAGCCGTTTTCCTGCTCCACGCGTGGTAATCGGCTGCCACCACCATTTTTCGCCGGCGCGCATAATCGGCTTCGAAAGCATGAGAGCTCACGGAGTCCGATTTGGCGAAGACGATCCATTCCATGATCAGGGTTCTCGACGAAGCGCGCTCCGTCGACTTCTACAACAAAGCCTTCGGCCTCGAGGTCGCCCAGCGGCTCGATTTCGAGACCTTCACGCTCGTCTATCTCAGCAATGAGAGTTCGCCTTTCGAGGTGGAGCTGACCGTGAACAAGGGACGTACCGAGCCCTACGCGCTTGGCGACGGCTACGGCCATCTCGCCGTCTCGGTCGCCGATCTCGACAGCGAGCACGACCGGATCGGCGCGCTCGGTCTCAACCCGAAGAAGATCGTCGAGTTCAATCACGACGGGGCGCTGATCGCCCGCTTCTTCTTCATCGAGGATCCCGACGGCTACAAGATCGAGGTCCTGCAGCGGGGAGGGCGCTTCCAATAGGGGATACGCCGCGGAGAGGCGCGGCGCCAGCAACGGCACTCTCAGGGGTGCGAACAGCAAGCAGGGAGGAAAATCATGGTTACAGTCTACGAGAAGAAACCGGGTTACGAGAGGAAAGCCGGACTATCCAGGCGCGAGCTTCTGAAACGTGGCGGCGCGGGCGCGCTGCTCATCATCTCCGGCAGAGCCGTCATCAGCCCTGAACACGCCTGGGGTCTCGAAACCTCGGCACTGAAGCCCGAAACGATGGCGACGCTGATCCAGGTGGCGCGCGACATCTACCCGCATGACCAGGTGCCGGACAAATATTACGCCATTGCCGTCAAGGGCCATGACGAGACGGCCGCCAAGGACCCTGCCCACAAGGAGCTGATCGAGAAAGGCATTGCCGAGCTCGATAAGAAGGCTGGCAAGGGCGGCTATCGCGGGCTTGGCTGGGAAGAGCAGCGGGTGGCGCTCCTCACCGGTATCGAGAAGACGCCGTTCTTCCAGGCGGTGCGCGGCGGGCTTGTCGTCAGCCTCTATAACCAGAAGGAGGTGTGGCCGATCTTCGGTTACGAAGGCGAGTCCTACTCCAAGGGCGGCTACATCGCGCGCGGCTTCAACGACATCGAGTGGCTCTGAGCCGCTCTTTCACGAACCGCTTTTCGACAGATTTCATGGGAGGAAACCATGGCAGCACAATTTGATCTGAACAATGACGGCGTGGTCGTCATCATCGGCTCGGGCGCGGGCGGCGGCACGCTCGGCAACGAGCTCGCCCAGAAAGGCATCGACGTCGTCATCCTCGAGGCGGGCGCACGCCATGAATATGAGGACTTCATCAACGACGAATGGGAGTCGTTCGCCCAGCTCGCCTGGAAGGACAAGCGCACCACTTCGGGCGACTGGCGCGTGGCCAAGGATTTCCCGAACTTGCCGGCCTGGATCGTCAAGTCGGTCGGCGGCTCGACCACGCACTGGGCGGGCGCCTCGCTGCGCTTCCAGGAGCACGAGTTCAAGGCGGCCACGACCTACGGCAAGGTCAAGGGCGCCAACCTCCTCGACTGGCCGGTGACGCTGGCCGAGATGGCACCCTATTACGCCAAGGCCGAAGCCAAGATGGGTGTCACCGGCACCAACAATTGGCCGCGGCTGCCGGGCAACAACAATTTCAAGGTGCTCAAGGCCGGCGCCGACAAGCTCGGCTACAAGGAATGCCACACCGGCAACATGGCCATCAATTCGGTGGAGCGCGACGACCGCAATTCCTGCCAGCAGACCGGCTTCTGCTTCCAGGGCTGCAAATGGGGCGCCAAATGGTCGACGCTCTACACCGAGATCCCGAAGGGCGAGGCGACCGGGCATCTGGAGGTGCGGCCGAACTCGATGGTAATCAAGATCAATCATGACGCTTCAGGCAAGGTGACCGGCGTCGTCTATGCCGACAAGGACGGCAAGCTGCAGGAGCAGAAAGCCCGCATCGTCGCCGTCGCCGGCAATTCGATCGAGAGCCCGCGCCTGCTGCTCAACTCGGAATCATCGAAATTCCCGCACGGGCTCGCCAACTCGTCGGGACAGGTGGGCAAGAACTACATGCGCCACACCACCGGCTCGGTCTATGCCATCTTCGACAAGCCGGTGCATATGTACCGCGGCACCACCATGGCCGGCATCATCCGCGACGAGGCGCGCCACGATCCGTCGCGGGGCTTCGTCGGCGGCTATGAGATGGAGACGCTGTCGCTCGGCCTGCCATTCATGGCGGCCTTTCTCAACCCCGGCGGCTGGGGCCGCTCCTTCACCACGGCGCTCGACCATTACGACCATATGGCGGGCCTGTGGATCGTCGGCGAGGATATGCCGCGCGAAGAGAACCGCATCACGCTGCACAAGGACGAGAAGGACGAGCACGGCATGCCGATCGCCGACGTCCATTTCGATGACCATCCGAACGACGAGGCCATGCGCAACCATGCCTACAGCCAAGGCCAGGCGCTCTACGCCGCGGTCGGCGCGACGCGGACCTTCCCGACGCCGCCTTATCCTTCGACCCACAATCTCGGCACCAACCGGATGAGCGAAAAGCCGGAGGACGGCGTCGTCAACAAGCACGGCCAGTCGCACGATATCAAGAACCTGTTCATCTCAGACGGCAGCCAGTTCACCACGGGTGCGGCGGAGAACCCGACGCTGACCATCGTGACGCTGGCGATCCGTCAGGCTGACTACATCGCCGCCCAGATGTCGGCGAAAACGATCTGACCTCCCGACTGCCTGCTGGCGCGGGACCCAAACGGGTTCCGCGCCTTTTTTATGCGGGCTATCTTTTGGTGCAGGTCGAGGCTGTGAAGGCGCCGTCCTGCTGTTTCATGATGATGTCGAACGAGGGACCGCTCGGGTCATCCAAGGTCGCCTGGGTCATCGAGACCGAATTGCCGCCGCTGGTGTAGCCGCCGAGCGGACCGAGCCAGGTGATCTCGCCATTGGGATTCATCTGGTAATCGTAAGGCGGCGGCGCGGCGCCGAAGGTCACCGGGCCGCTATAGAGGCTGCCCTTGATGGTGATGTCGCCCAGGTTGAGGAACAGGCCGAGCAGGTAGACCTCGCAGTGATAGACGCCGTCCGGCAGCTTGCCTTCGGCAAAATCGGCGCGGGCGCCGCCGGCGGCGGACACAAGAAGCAGGAAAGCCGGGATTGTTCGCAGGGCCATGACGTCGCTCGTTTGCACGGCGACCTTGCCCCATTTCGCCATGAGCCCGCAACAGGGCCGACAAAGCTATCCTTGCCTTTGTGGTGAAATCATAGGCATTTTCACAATTTGGGCAAAATCTAGGCAGAGGTGCGTAAACTTTTCTCAATCCTGCCGCGTTGCAGTCGAGGCGACAGTTGCGCGGCTATCATGTAACCGACTGTAATCACTGCATTATCGCGAAAACCAGTTCAGCGCATTCCTATCTGGCACGTCGCTTGCACCGCTAATATTGCGATGCAAAACAACCAGCTTGGGAGCGTGTCATATGAGGGGTAACTTCGCGAAAATAACAAAAATCCTGTCCGCCGGCGTCGTCGCGGCTGGTCTGCTGGCTTCAACTTCCGCCAAGGCGGCTGAAGACACGATCAAGGTCGGTATTCTCCATTCGCTGTCGGGGACCATGGCAATTTCGGAGACGACGCTGAAAGACGTCATGCTGATGCTGATCGACGAGCAAAACGCCAAGGGCGGCCTGCTCGGCAAGAAACTGGAAGCCGTGGTGGTCGATCCGGCGTCCAACTGGCCGCTCTTCGCCGAAAAGGCGCGCGAGCTGATCTCGAAGGACAAGGTCGCGGCCGTGTTCGGCTGCTGGACCTCGGTGTCGCGCAAATCGGTGCTACCGGTGTTCTCGGAACTCGACAATATCCTCTTCTATCCCGTCCAGTATGAGGGCGAGGAGAGCGAGCGCAACGTCTTCTACACCGGTGCGGCGCCGAACCAGCAGGCCATTCCGGCCGTCGATTACCTGATGAGCGCCGACGGCGGCTCGGTGAAGCGCTGGGTGCTTGAAGGCACCGACTATGTCTATCCGCGCACCACCAACAAGATCCTCGAAGCCTATCTCAAGTCGAAGGGCGTGCCGGCCGAGGACATCATGGTCAACTACACGCCGTTCGGCTTCTCCGACTGGCAGACCGAGGTCTCGGCGATCAAGAAATTCGGCTCGGCCGGCAAGAAGACGGCCGTGGTGTCGACCGTCAACGGCGACGCCAACGTGCCGTTCTACAAGGAGCTCGGCAACCAGGGCGTCAAGGCCGAGGACATTCCGGTCATGGCCTTCTCGGTCGGCGAGGAAGAATTGGCCGGTCTCGACACCGGGCCGCTGGTCGGCCATCTCGCCGCCTGGAACTACTTCGAAAGCATCGACACGCCGGCGAACAAGAAGTTCATCGACGACTGGCACAAGTTCATCAAGAACGACAAGCGCACCACCAACGACCCGATGGAAGCCCACTATATCGGCTTCAACATGTGGGTGAAGGCGGTGGAGAAGGCCGGCACCACCGATCCGGACAAGGTCATCGACGCCATGGTCGGCGTTTCGGTGCCGAACCTGACCGGCGGCTATTCGACGATGATGCCCAACCACCACATCACCAAGCCGGTGCTGATCGGCGAGATCCAGGCCGACGGCCAGTTCGAGACCGTTTCGCAAACGCCCGGCCTCGTCATGGGCGACGAATGGTCCGACTACCTGCCGGATTCCAAGGACCTGATCTCCGATTGGCGCGCGCCTCTGTCCTGCGGCAACTTCAACGTCGCCACCGGAAAGTGCGGCGGCAAGGGCACCAACTAATCCCGGTCCGTGATCCCAGGTCTGTCGGATCGCGGAGTGGCCCCGCGATCCGAGACCGCCGCCCGGGCAGGTTCCTGACCCGCCCGGGCAAGATCCCTGAAACCTAGTTTTGCGCAATTCCGGACGGAAAACCGCTTCACACTTTTCCTGGAATTGCTTGAGAAAGCTGCTTGAAAACGACGATGCTGCTGCTGCGCGCAATCGGTCTGATGTTGCTGCTGACGATGGCTGGACTGACGCCGTCGAAGGCGGCTGAGGCCGACCTTCGCGCATCGATCGGCAAATTCGCAGCTGCAACCGGCTTCTCGGCTACCGAGGCCGTCGTGCGCGAGCTTGCCGCGAGCGGCGATCCCGCCGTCGAGCGGCCGCTTTCGGCGCTGGCCGACGGCAATCTCTACATCCGCAAGGCCGATTCCCAGGTTTTTGTCGGCAAGGAGAGCGGCGACAGCATCGAGCTGCTCGATCCGCTGAGCGGCGAGAACGCCGCCGAAGCGGCCAAGGCCGACCTCACCAAGATCAAGGTCAATAACGGGCTGCGTCGTGTCATCCGCGACGCGCTGGGCACGCTGACCTTGCGCGCCAAGGACGCAAGCGTGCGTCTTGCCGCGGCAATGACGATGTTCAAGACGCCCGATGCGGCGAACATCGGGCCGCTGGATGCCGCAATCGCCGCCGAAATCGATCCCGGCGTCAAGGCCCTGTTCGAGCAGGCGCGCGCGGCATCGGTTCTGGTTTCCGACAAGCCCGAAGCCGATAAGCTCGCGGCGATCTCGGTCGTCGCCGCTCGCGGCGACCGCGACGCGCTCTCGCTGCTCACCTCAGTTGAGGCGAACGCCCAGGGCGCGGTCAAGGAGGCGGCAGCCGCCGCGATCGGCAAGATCAACTCCAAGCTGGTTTTGTGGGATGCGGGCCAGAACATCTGGTACGGCATTTCGCTGGGATCGGTGCTGCTGCTTGCGGCGATCGGGCTTGCCATCACCTTCGGCGTCATGGGCGTCATCAACATGGCGCATGGCGAGATGGTGATGCTCGGCGCCTACACCACCTTCGTCGTCCAGCAAGTTATCCGCACCTCGTTTCCGGGCCTGTTCGACTGGTCGCTGGTGATCGCGCTGCCGCTCGCCTTCCTTGTCGCGGGGCTGGTCGGCCTTGCAATCGAACGCGGCATCATCCGCCTCCTCTATGGCCGCCCGCTGGAAACGCTTCTGGCCACCTGGGGCGTCTCGCTGGTCCTGCAGCAGGCGGTGCGCACCATCTTCGGGCCGACCAACCAGGAGGTCGGCAATCCGTCCTGGATGTCGGGTTCGTTCGATGTCGGCCAGCTGGCCATCACCTGGAACCGGCTGTGGATCCTGGTGTTCGCGCTCGCCGTGTTCGGTGTGCTGCTCTACGTCATGAAGCGCACGCCCTGGGGGCTGCAGATGCGCGCCGTCACCGCCAACCGCCGCATGGCCGCCTCGATGGGCATCAGGACGCCTTGGGTCGACGCGCTGACCTTTGCGTTGGGCTCGGGCATCGCCGGGATCGCGGGCGTGGCGCTCAGCCAGATCGACAATGTCTCGCCCAATCTCGGCCGCGGCTACATCATCGACAGTTTCATGGTCGTGGTCTTCGGCGGCGTCGGCAATCTGTGGGGGACGCTGGTCGGCGCCTTCTCGCTCGGCATCATCAACAAGTTCCTCGAGCCCTATGCCGGCGCGGTGCTCGGCAAGATCGTCGTTCTGGTGCTGATCATCCTGTTCATCCAGAAGCGCCCGCGCGGCCTGTTCGCGCTGAAGGGCAGGGCGGTGGAAGCATGATCACGCAACGCTTCTTCGGCGCCGATCGCCGCATCGGAATTGCCATCTTCGTCCTGCTGGCCGCCGCCATCATCGTGCCCCTGCTCGACCTGGCGGTCTCGCCGCAAAGCGCCTTCTACATCCCGCCTTACATCGTGGCGCTGATTGGCAAATATCTCTGCTACGCGCTGCTGGCGCTGGCGCTCGACCTGGTCTGGGGCTATTGCGGCATCCTTTCGCTCGGCCACGGCGCCTTCTTCGCGCTTGGCGGCTATGCGATGGGCATGTATCTGATGCGCCAGATCGGCTCGCGCGGCGTCTACGGCAATCCCATCCTGCCGGACTTCATGGTGTTCCTGAACTACAAGCAGTTGCCCTGGTTCTGGTACGGCTTCGATCATTTCTGGTTCGCGGCGCTCATGGTGCTGGCCGTGCCCGGCCTGCTCGCCTTCGTCTTCGGCTGGTTCGCCTTCCGCAGCCGCGTCACCGGCGTCTATCTTTCGATCATCACCCAGGCGATGACCTATGCGCTGCTGCTCGCCTTCTTCCGCAACGACATGGGCTTCGGCGGCAACAACGGCCTGACCGATTTCAAGGATATACTCGGCTTCAGCGTCCAGGCCGACGCCACGCGCTCGGCCCTGTTTGCGGCCAGCGCCGTTACGCTGGCGCTCGCCGTTTTCGTTACCGCCGCGATCGTGCGCTCAAAATACGGCAAGCTCCTGATGGCGGTGCGCGACGCCGAAAGCCGCACCCGTTTCCTCGGCTGGCGGGCGGAGAACGTCAAGCTGTTCGCCTTCACGATCTCGGCTATCATGGCCGGAATCGCCGGCGCGCTTTACGTGCCGCAGGTCGGCATCATCAATCCCGGCGAATTCGAGCCGCCCAACTCGATCGAGGTGGTGATCTGGACTGCTGTCGGCGGGCGCGGCACCATTGTCGGCCCGATCGTCGGCGCGCTGCTGGTCAACGCCGGCAAGTCCTGGTTCACCGGCGTGCTGCCGGAATTCTGGCTGTTCGCCCTGGGCGGCCTGTTCGTCGCCGTCACGCTGCTTTTGCCCAAAGGCATCGTCGGCATGTGGGATGCCTGGCGCAGTCAGGCCAAGGCGCTGCGGTCAGCTTCGCTTGCGGCGGAAGCCGGCTTCGATCCCGAGGAGCCGCCGCAGCTGAAGATCATGCGCTCGGCGGCGACGACGCCCGGCGCCTGGTCTGCCACCGGCGCCGAGCCGCAGCCGGCGGAGTGAACGATCATGAGCAAGTCGAACACCATCCTTTATCTCGACGGCGTCTCGGTTTCCTTCGACGGCTTTCGCGCTATCAACAAGCTGTCGCTGGTGCTCGACAAGGGCGAAATGCGCGCGATCATCGGGCCCAACGGCGCCGGCAAGACAACGATGATGGACATCGTCACCGGCAAGACGCGGCCGGACGAGGGCGAGGTGTTCTTCGACGGTGAGGTGGATCTCACCCGCCACGACGAAGCCGAGATCGCCATGATGGGCATCGGGCGCAAGTTCCAGAAGCCGACGGTCTTCGAGAGCCACAGCGTCGAGGACAATCTCATGCTGGCGCTAAAAGGGCCGCGCTCGATCTTTCCCGCGCTGTTCCATCGCCGTTCGGCGGCCGAGTCGCGGCGCATCGACGACATCCTCGGCATCATCCGTCTCGGCGACAAGCGCGGCGAGCTCGCCGCCAATCTCAGCCATGGCCAGAAGCAGTGGCTGGAGATCGGGATGCTCCTGGCGCAGGACCCAAAGCTTTTGCTCGTCGATGAGCCGGTCGCCGGCATGACCGATGCCGAGACCGAGGAGACCGCGCGTCTGCTCAAGGACATCGCCCGCGACCATTCGGTGATCGTCGTCGAGCACGACATGCATTTCGTGCGCGAGCTCGGCGTCAAGGTCACCTGCCTGCACGAGGGCTCGGTGCTGTCGGAAGGCACGCTCGATTTCGTTTCGGCCGACGAGCGCGTCGTCGAAGTCTATCTGGGGCGGTGAGCATGGTCTGGCGGGTTCCCTTCCACCGTTTCGATTTCACTTTCCTGAAGCACTGGAGAAGGGGCTGATCATGCTCGAGGTCTCCAATGCCACCCTGCATTACGGCGCCGCCCAGGCGCTGCGCGGCGTTTCGCTAAAGGCGGGTGCCGGCAAGATCACTTGCGTGCTCGGCCGCAACGGCGTCGGCAAAACCAGTTTGATGAGATCGATCGTTGGCCATCACCGGCTGACGAGCGGAAGCGTTGCCTTCGAGGGGAAGGCGCTCGACCGGAGCGCGGCGTATGATCGCGCCCGGTCGGGCATCGCATTCGTGCCGCAGGGCAGGGAAGTCTTTCCGCTGCTCACGGTGCGCGAAAATCTGGAGTCCGGCTTCGCGCCGCTGCGGCGATCCGACCGCAACATTCCGGCCTATGTCTTCGAGCTGTTTCCGGTTTTGAAGCAGATGCTCGGCCGCCGCGGCGGTGATCTCTCCGGCGGCCAGCAGCAGCAACTTGCCATTGGGCGAGCGCTGGTGATGCGACCCAAGCTCCTGGTGCTCGACGAGCCGACCGAAGGCATCCAGCCCTCCATCATCAAGGATATCGGCCGCGCCATCCGCTATCTGCGCGACCAGGCGGGGATCGCCGTGCTTCTGGTCGAGCAGTATCTCGACTTCTGCCGGGAACTTGCCGACGAGGTCAACATCATGGATCGCGGCCAGATCGTGCATACCGGCCCCGCCGAAGACCTGGACCAGGCGGATGTGCGGAAGTTTCTGACAGTCTAGAATCGTTTGCTCGACTTCGGTCGACATCGCGAGGCGGCAGCAACCCCAGTATTTCTCTCCGCTGGCCAGGCAGAGCTCTGGCGCGTTGAATACCGCATGCTAGTCTTTTCTTGGCCCTGGTGAGTCGGCCGCTTTCCGTATCAGTTGCGAATGAGGGGGAAGGCGCGGACTCCGTCCGCAAGTTCCACGCAAGCCAATCCACCTAGCTTTCCCCGCAGTGATTGTCGGTCAATGCGTCCAAAAAGAATTTTGCCAGGGGACGGCGATGGAACGTTTTGTCGAGGACTACCAAAAGCGGCGCCTCACCGAGCGCGTCGACATCATGACCGCGATCAACATCCTGATGTCGCAAGGCTATGACGAAGATCATCTCCTGGATGAGATCACCAAGGTTTTCTACGTCGATCTCGACGCCTTCAACGAAGTAATCTCACACCATTGAGAGTTTGCACGCGGCGGTAAAACTCAGCCGGCGCGGCGAAAATCCAGGACGCGGTTGCGGCCGCCGCGCTTGGCGGCATAGAGCGCCTTGTCGGCGGCGCTGAGCACCTTGTCGAAGCTCATGCCATCCCTGCTGCCAAATGCGAAGCCCGCGCTGACCGTGCAGCGCAGCGGTCCGGTCTCGGTCTCGACCGTGCGCGCGGCGAACGCGGCCCGGACGCGTTCGGCCGTCGCCTCGGCTGTCTCGGGCAAAGTCCGCTTCAACACCATGGCAAATTCCTCGCCACCCATGCGGGCGACGGAGTCGTTCGGGCGCAGGTCGGCGGAAAGCACTTGGGCAAAGACCTTGAGCACCTCGTCGCCGGCGGCGTGGCCGAATTGGTCGTTGATCGCCTTGAAGCCGTCGAGGTCGAACACCACCACCGCCGTGAAAGCGCTGACGGGCGTCTTGCCGTGCAGGTCGAACAACGCGCGGCGGTTGAGCAGCCCCGTCAGCACGTCGGTCTCTGCCTCATGCTTGTGGTGGCGCGCGAGCCGCCCCTGGTTGAGCGCCAGCGACAGCGCGCCGATGCCGGTCATCGAGGCGATGACGATGACCAAGCTCAGATCCTCCGCCCAGTTGCTCGGCGCGTGGCCGAGGATGAGCTTGCCGTCCCAAGCCAGCACGGCCGCGCAAAGCACGAAGGAAACAGCGGTCAATGAATAGAGCAGCGCCACGCCCACGAGTTGCGCCGGTGCCTCTTCGCGACCCTTCCAATATTCATGCGCGGTGCCGAATAGGAGCAGCGCGGCAAGGAAATTCTCAAGCATGAAGCCCAGACCGTCATAGCCGAGCGCCATTGGCGGTAACGCCAGCGCCAAAGAGATGGCAGTGCCAAGCGTGATGCGCGGCAGCGGCGAGCGGCCGGTCCGGAACTGGTGGGCGGCGCCCAACATCACCGAGAAGCCGAACAGCAGCAGCCCCAGCGCCAGGATGCCGAGGACTGTTCCGGGCGCATCGATATAGGCGTCATAGACAAAAACCTCCGCCACCACCACCAGCACGCTGGTCGCCCATGTCAGCAGGAATCTGTCGGAACGGGCGGTCAGCCACGTCCCGAACAGGGTGAGGCTGAGGCAGGCTGCGGAGAAGCCGACGGCCAGAAGCAATGAGTTGTAGTCGAGCAGCATGCACCCGTCCTTGCCGCCGCCGGGCTTCCGCAACCTGACGTAGGTCCATTAGTGCAGCAAGGAAGTATCGATTACGTTACGATAGGCAGTGAAGATGCCATAATTCCGCGGCGTCAGAGGACCGCCACCAACAACAGCAGGATGATGCCGACTCCCATCATCAGCAGACCCGGCCAGTTCTGCGACAGGCCGAGGAAACCGAGGCCGCGCCGGCGTGGCTCAAGCGTCGGGCCAGGCGTTGTAAGATTTGGCACCGGGCGATCCGAGGCTGCAGCTGCCGGATCGCTAAGTTTCCCGCGCCTGAGGACCGCGCCGGCCATGTACACGATACCGGCGACGATGAGCAATGCCCCGATGAGGATGACAGCCATATCACCTCGCTTTCTTCGGGCTCTCCCGATGCCGGAGCCCGGGCCATTGTTCCGCGACGCTCAACCGCTATGGAAACCCGCTCCCGGCGAGAAAGGCAAAACGGTCGAGATGCCCCGTAAGTTCCGGCGGAGCTCGCCCCTTCAATCGGTCATCCGCTTCATCAGTGCCATGGCGCCGAACGGCGCGCGCACCTTGCCCTCGGTGATGAAGTAGACGAACACGTCGCGCGGCTTGACCGGCGCATCGGTCTTGGGATCGGCGCGCGGCAGGTCGGCGGGCTGCTTGCCTTGCGCCCAGGTCTTCACCCGTCCCGCCCATTCGTCGAGGCCTTTCGGCGTGTAGCAATCGGGGTTGTCGTCGCTGCCGGTCTGCAGCCGCGCATAGACGAAGTCGCCGGTTACATCGGCGATCGCCGGATATTTTGCGTGGTCGGCATAGACGATCGCGGCGTTGTATTTTCGGGCGAGCGCTGGAAACTCCGGCACGACGAAGCTGTCGTGGCGCACCTCCAGCGCGTGACGCAGAGGCACACCGTCCTGCTTCTCGGGCAGCAGCTTCAGGAAGGCTTCGAAATCGTCCGCGTCGAATTTCTTGGTCGGCGCGAACTGCCACAGAATCGGGCCGAGCTTCTCGCCGAGCGCGGCAACGCCGGAGCCCAGGAAGCGCATCATCGATTCGCCGGCCTCGCCGAGCACCCTCCGGTTGGTGACGAAGCGGTTGCCTTTGAGCGAGAAGACGAAACCCTCCGGCGCTTCGTTGGCCCACTTGGCGAAAGTCGGTTCCTTGAAGCTGGAATAATAAGTGCCGTTGACCTCGATGGTCGGGACCTGCCGGCTGGCGTAGTGGAGTTGCTTGGCCTTGGCGAGCTTGTCCGGGTAGAAGGAGGTGTCCCAAGGCTCGAAAGTCCAGCCGCCCATGCCGGAGCGGATTTTTCCTTGGCTCATTATCGTCCTCCTCTGTTCAAATGTGATCAGGCGGCTCGGTCGACCGACTTCATCATGTCGACCAGGGTCCATCCTGGCCGGTGTGGGTTGGCGCGGCGACCCGTTTCCCGATAGCCGTAGGCGGAATAGAGCGCGATGTTCCGCTCCATCCGCGAATTGGTGTAAAGCCGCACCTCCGGCACGGCCCACAACCGCGCCTGCTCGTCGGCGAAGTTGAGCAGTTTGATGCCGAGTTTTTTACCTTGGAAGGCCGGCGCGACGGCGACGCTGAAGATCATGGCGTGGTCGGGATGCCGTTCGAGGACGATCAGCCCGGCCAGTCCTCCGTCCTCTTCGAGCAGCCAGACCTCGCCGCGCTCGATGCGCGGCGCGTAGTCTTCCGTCACCGGAATCGGCGGGGCGCCGAACAGAGCGGTGTAGGACGCATAGGCAGCCGTCGTCACCGCGGCAACGGCCGGAAGATCACCGGAAAGCGCTCTTCTAATTGTCATTCAAGCGCCCTTCCGACGAAATGCGCGCTCACTCCGCCGCTTCGCGTTTGCCTCCGGGGCGCCGCTCCAGCAGCTCCTTGAGGAACTGGCCTGTGTAGCTGCGCTTCTCGCGCACGATCGCTTCCGGCGTGCCGGACGCCACCAGCTCGCCGCCGCCGTCGCCGCCTTCGGGGCCGAGGTCCAGCACCCAGTCGGCGGTCTTGATCACTTCGAGATTGTGCTCGATCACCACCACCGTGTTGCCCTGGTCGACCAGCTCGTGCAGCACTTCGAGCAGCTTGGCGACGTCGTGGAAATGCAGGCCGGTGGTCGGCTCGTCGAGGATGTAGAGCGTCTTGCCGGTCGCCTTGCGCGACAATTCCTTGGCAAGCTTGATGCGCTGCGCCTCGCCGCCCGAGAGCGTCGTCGCCTGCTGGCCAATATGGATATAGCCGAGGCCGACCTGCTTCAGCGTCTCCAGCTTGTCGCGTACACCGGGCACCGCCGAGAAGAAGTCGACGCCTTCCTCGACCGTCATGTCGAGCACGTCGGCGATCGACTTGCCCTTGAACAGCACGTCGAGCGTCTCGCGGTTGTAGCGCTTGCCGTGGCAGACGTCGCAGGTAACATAGACATCGGGCAGGAAGTGCATCTCGATCTTGATGACGCCGTCGCCCTGGCAGGCCTCGCAGCGGCCGCCCTTGACGTTGAAGGAGAAGCGGCCCGGCTGATAGCCGCGCGCCTTGGCTTCGGGGAGGCCGGCGAACCAGTCGCGGATCGGCGTGAAGGCGCCGGTATAAGTCGCGGGGTTGGAGCGCGGCGTGCGGCCGATCGGCGACTGGTCGATGTCGATGACCTTGTCGAGGAATTCCAGGCCCTCGATGCGGTCGTGCTCGGCCGGATGCTCGCGCGAGCCCATGATGCGGCGCGAGGCCGCCTTGAACAGCGTCTCGATCAGGAAGGTCGATTTGCCGCCGCCGGACACGCCGGTGACCGCGGTGAAGGTGCCAAGCGGGATTTCCGCCGTCACATTCTTCAGATTGTTGCCGCGCGCGCCGACCACCTTGATGCGCCGGTTCTTCTTCGCCTCGCGCCGCACTGCGGGCGTTGCCACTTCGAGCTCGCCCGACAAATATTTGCCGGTGATCGAGGCAGGTGTGGCCATGATCTGCTGCGGCGTGCCTTGCGCGATGATCTGGCCGCCATGGATGCCGGCCGCCGGGCCGATGTCGACGACATAGTCGGCATGCAGGATGGCGTCCTCGTCATGCTCGACGACGATCACCGTGTTGCCGATGTCGCGCAGGTGCTTGAGCGTATCGAGCAGGCGCGCATTGTCGCGCTGATGCAAGCCGATCGACGGCTCGTCCAGCACATAGAGCACGCCGGTGAGGCCGGAGCCGATCTGCGAAGCGAGCCGGATGCGCTGGCTCTCGCCGCCCGACAGCGTGCCGGAATTGCGCGACAAGGTCAGATAGTCGAGGCCGACATCGTTGAGGAAGCGCAGCCGCTCGCGGATTTCCTTCAGCACGCGGACCGCGATCTCGTTCTGCTTGTCGTTCAACTGCGCCGGCAGGTCGGTGAACCACTGGTCGGCCTTGCGGATCGACATCTCCGTGACTTCACCGATATGCTTGCCGCCGATCTTCACCGCCAGCGCTTCCGGCTTCAGGCGGTAGCCGTTGCAGGCGGGGCAGGGGGTGGCCGACATGAAGCGCTCGATCTCCTCGCGCATCCAGGCGGATTCAGTTTCCTTCCAGCGCCGGTCGAGATTGGGGATGACGCCCTCGAAGGTCTTGGTCGTCTTGTAGGAGCGCAGGCCGTCATCATACTGGAAGGTGATCTCGCGCTCGCCCGTGCCGCGCAACACGGCTTCTTTGGCCTCGGCGCTCAAATCCTTGAACTTGTCGCCGAGCTTGAAACCATAGACCTTGCCCAGCGCTTCCAGCGTCTGCGCGTAATAGGGCGAGGTCGATTTCGCCCACGGGCTGATGGCGCCGTCGCGCAGCGACACGTTCTCGTCCGGCACGACGAGGTTGGGATCGATGGCGCGCTGGCTGCCGAGGCCGTCGCAGGTCGGGCAGGCGCCGAACGGGTTGTTGAAGGAGAACAGCCTGGGCTCGATCTCCGGAATGGTGAAGCCAGACACCGGGCAGGCGAATTTCTCCGAGAACAGGATGCGCTCATGCGTCTCGTTTTTCGACTTGTTGACCGAATCCTCGCCGGTCTGGCTGGCGTCGAGCGGCTTGTCGGCGAATTCGGCCACGGCAAGACCTTCGGCAAGCTTCAGCGCGGTCTCGATCGAGTCCGCGAGCCGCGTGGCCAGGTCGCCGCGCACGACGATGCGGTCGACGACGACGTCGATGTCGTGCTTGTATTTCTTGTCGAGCGCCGGCACGTCGGCGATCTCGTAGAAGACGCCGTCGACCTTGACGCGCTGGAAGCCCTTCTTCTGCAGTTCCAGCAGTTCCTTGCGGTACTCGCCCTTGCGGCCGCGCACGATCGGCGCCAGCAGGAACAGGCGCGTGCCCTCGTCCAGCGCCAGCACGCGGTCGACCATCTGCGAAACCGTCTGGCTTTCGATCGGCAGGCCGGTGGCCGGCGAATAGGGGATGCCGACACGCGCGAACAGCAGGCGCATGTAGTCGTAGATTTCCGTGACGGTGCCGACGGTCGAGCGCGGGTTGCGCGAGGTGGTCTTCTGCTCGATCGAGATGGCGGGCGACAGGCCGTCGATCTGGTCGACGTCCGGCTTCTGCATCATCTCGAGGAACTGGCGGGCATAGGCCGACAGGCTTTCGACATAGCGGCGCTGGCCCTCGGCATAGATGGTGTCGAAGGCAAGCGACGACTTGCCGGATCCCGACAATCCGGTCATGACGATCAGGCTGTCGCGCGGCAGGTCGAGATCGACGTTCTTGAGATTGTGTTCGCGCGCCCCGCGAATGGAAAGGTATTTATGGTCGGCCATCGCCGGTCGCCGCCTCAGATCTGGAATTTGCTGGATTGGCGGGATTGTCCCGGCCATCCCCTATGTAGGTATTTTCACCGCCACGTCGAGAGACGCCACAATCTCGACGGGACAAGCCGATCATGGGTTTAACCGTCTTTCGCGCGACCGGGCAAGCGGAAAGAACAAAGGTCGAACACGCTCCTGACAAAGCGTTGTGGAAACAATCGCTCAAACGTTGTGAGAACAATCGCCCACGCGTTGTGGAAACAATCGCGGCCGAGATACCGCGCCGTTGGGTGTGTCGAAGCACTCGACTTACCTGCACGTAACCTCCAGGCGATCACATTTTTTGGTAACCGACTATTCAACGGTTGACGTCCCGGGCCCAGGGGAGCAGTCTCAAACGCGTCAACGAAGCCGGCCGTCTATCGATGGCCTCGCCGCCCAATAGGCGGTCTGCGAGACGCCGCAGGCGACAGCGATTTGCGCTTCGAACGACATTGTCGCAACGGACCCAGGAGCGGAGCATGACGCCACCGGACAGTCCCTTGAGGCTCCACACTGAGATGGAGCCGCGGCGGGCATAAGTGCCAGGGCAGACTTGAAACGCCGGCCCGACAAACCGTGACTTGCCGATTCTTAACAATTAGAGACGATAGTCGGATCGTCGGCTGAACGCCGCGTTGCATCCGAAACAGAACGCCGGCAGTCCACTCCCGGCTAAAATTGGATTATCAGATCCATGAAAGCCCCGTCCACCTGCGGAAGCAGTGGCGGGGCTTACATTTTGTGGTGTTCGCGTTTGACCCGCTCGCGATCAATGGTTCGGGATCCGAGCGCCGCCCGTGGCCATATCGATCGTTATGCTGCCACCGATCCTGACATCGGTGTCGCCGATCTTGAAGGAACCGTCGCTGCCGGCCGGTAGCGCGTCTGGTTCCGGCTGCGGCGCCGGCTTGGCGATGTGGTAGTCGCCGCTGACGCCAGGCAGTTTCTGCGCCGAATTGTCGTCGGCAAGGGCGGCGCCGGCCACCAGCGCGCCGGCAAGCGCGGCGAAGGCAACGCACAAGTGCCTGGATTGGAACGGATCGATCATGCGCGGACTATAGGGACGCGGCTAGGGCAATGCCAGACGCGCGACGATCAATTTGCCGCGCGCCTGCCCGCAACGTCAGGCCGCTTTCTTGCGCGTGTCGTAGACGTGGTCGACAAGGCCCCAAGTCTTGGCTTCCGCGGCGCTCATGAAGTAATCGCGATCGAGCGTGCGCTCGACCTCCTCGTAGGTCCGGCCGCAATGCTTGGCGTAGAGCTCGGTCATATGCTGCTTGGTACGCACGATGTCCTCGGCATGGCGCTGGATGTCTGAGGCCTGGCCCTGAAAGCCGCCCAGCGGCTGATGCAGCACGATCCTTGTGTTGGGCAGCGCGATCCGCCGCCCCGGCGCGCCGGCCATCAGCAGGAAGGAGCCCATCGAGGCGGCAAAGCCCATGCAGACCGTCGACACCGGGCAGGAGATGTACTGCATCGTGTCGTAGATGGCGAAGCCGCTGGTCACCATGCCGCCCGGCGAGTTGATGTAAAGCGAGATCTCCTTGTCGGGGTGGTCCGATTCCAGCGACAGGAGCTGTGCGCAGACCAGCGCCGAGACGTTGTCGTTGATCTCGCCATTGATAAAGACGATGCGCTCGCGCAGCAGCCGCGAAAAGATATCGAAGGAACGCTCGCCGCGGCTCGATTGCTCGATGACCATCGGCACCAGATTGGCAATGCTCATGACGGGTTTCCTCGGTCCTCTTTTTGATCAGGCCGCGCGCAGCATCATGCAGGGCGCATTGGCGGCGGTCGGGTTCTTGCGCGCGTCGAGCGAAAGCCCGCAGCTGGCGCCGGCAATGGCGAGGACAGATTCCGCCACCGGCACGAAGCCGTCATGGACGATGCTGAGATGCGTGCCGCCTGAGGCGGTGCGCGCCAGCGTGAAGGTGACGATGCTGTCGAAGGCCGGAAACCGGTCGCGGTCGTTCGCCTCGGGCCGCTGATGCCAGGAATAGCGCAGCAGCTTGCCGGGCTCGGCCTCGATCACCTCGCATTCGATCGATTCATCCGGTCCGGCAAAGGCAAAGCGGGCGCCGGCTTGCGCCTTCATGTCGTTCGGCATCATCCAGGCCGCCAGCAGTTCCGGCTCGGTCAATGCCCGCCAGACTTTTTCCGGCGGCTCGGGAAGCTCGCATTCGAAGTTGAGCGCCGCGTCGGTCGCCGTCGGCTTCTCTGCTTTGGTCATTGGTCCATTCCCTTCAGAACCGTCTTCAACTTCTCGATGCGTTCCGGCCAGAAGGCGCGGTAGCGTTCGATCCAGCCGAGCAGCGGGTCGAGCCCCTGCGGATCGGCGCGGTAATAGGCGTTACGGCCGGCACGCCGCTCGACCACCAGGCCGGCGCCGCGCAGCACGGCAAGGTGCTGCGAGACCGCCGGCTGCGACACGCTCATGCCGGCGCGCAGCTCGCTCACGCTCATCTCGCCAGCGGCCAGCCGCTCGTAAACTGCGCGTCGCGTCGGGTCGGCCAGAGCGCGGAAAATCTCTGCTTCGATCATGGCAGAAGCATAAGTCGATACTTATCGATTTGGCAAGCTTCTATTTGATCGCCATATCAGAATGCACGTCCACTCCTGCCTTTGCTGACATTCCTTGACAGAAAGTGCAGCTATGACTAGAACGAAAAGAGAACAAAAACCTTGTGGGAAAAGCCAGCCTTTTGCGGGCGGCGACGACCCGCAGGCTATAAGGTGAGCGACTTGAAATTTGTTTCGGATGAGCGCGGAGAAGTAAGATGGCGGGTAGCGTCAACAAGGTCATTCTGGTCGGCAATCTCGGAGCGGATCCTGAAATCCGCCGCCTGAATTCCGGTGATCCGGTCGTCAACATTCGCATCGCCACGTCGGAAAGCTGGCGCGACAAGAACTCGGGCGAGCGCAAGGAAAAGACCGAGTGGCATAACGTCGTCATTTTCAACGACCAGCTCGCCAAGGTGGCCGAGCAGTATTTGAAGAAGGGCATGAAGGTCTATGTCGAGGGTCAGCTGCAGACCCGCAAATGGCAGGACCAGACCGGTGCCGACAAATACACCACCGAGGTCGTGCTGCAGAAATTCCGAGGCGAGTTGCAGATGCTCGACGCGCGCGGCGAGGGCGGCGGCCAGGTCGGCAATTATTCCGGCGGCGGCAACAGCCGAGGCTCGGATTTCGGCCAGTCCAGCCCGAATGAAAGCTTCAACCGCGGCGGCAGTGGCGGCTCCAGGGGCGGCGGCTCGTCACGCGAGCTGGACGACGAGATCCCGTTCTAAGCGTCTCGAAACGGCCGTCTGAGGGGAAGGCGTGATGTCGCTCGGACCGCTTCTGTCGGCGTCGCCTCCCATTCCGTGGCATGCATTCGCGGCCTTCGCCGCTTTGGCCATCGGCGGCGCCCAGTTGGCGCTGCCGAAAGGTACTGTGCGTCATCGTGTGCTGGGCTACACCTGCGTGGCGTTGATGCTGGTCATCGCCATATCGAGTTTCTGGATCCAGCAGATCCGGCTCGTCGCTCCGTTCAGCCCGATCCATCTGTTGTCGATCCTGGTGCTGGTCACCATGCCGCTGGCGGCTTGGTATGCGCACTCGCATAAGGTAACAGCGCATCGCGGCGCCATGATCAAGCTCTATCTGTTCGCGCTGGTCGGCGCCGGCATCTTCACGCTGCTGCCCGGCCGGATCATGCATGCCGTCGTGTTCGGCCAGTAAGAATTTCTCAAGGAAGGTCAACGTGAAAGCACGCATCAAATGGGTCGAGGAACGCACCTTCGTCGGCGAGTCCGGCAGCGGCCACAAGGTCGTGCTGGGCACGGCGCACAGGCCGGAAGGCAAGACGCCGGGACCGAGCCCGATGGAACTGGTGCTGATCGGCACCGGCGGCTGCTCGGCCTATGATGTCGTGCACATCCTCGAGAAGGGCCGGGAGGCGGTCGAGGATTGCGTGGTCGAGCTCGACGCCGACCGAGCCGAAGCCGATCCAAAGGTGTTCACCCGCATCCACATGCATTTCATTGTAAAGGGCAGAGCCCTGTCGCACGACAAAGTGAAACGCGCGATCGATCTGTCGATCGAGAAATACTGCTCGGCCAGTGCCATGATGGCAAAGACCGCGACGATCACGCATGATTTCGAGGTGGTCGAGACGGCGGCGAAGTGAGGCAGTAGGCAGTAGGATACCGTTAAGCGGCCATCAGCGCCTTGATGCCGTCCGCCACGAACTGCACGGCAAGCGCCGCGAGGATGACGCCGAGCAGACGGGTCAGGATCGAGCGGCCGGTCTGGCCGAGGATGCGGTCGATGCGCTCGGACAGCACGAAAACCAGAAAGGTGATCACCAGGCAGATCGCTATGATGCCGACCAGCGCCGCCTGTGCGCCAAAACCCTGGAAGGAGCCCGACAGCAGCACGGTTGCCGAGATGGCGCCCGGACCGGCGATCAGCGGGATTGCCAGCGGGAAGGCGGCGATGTTGTGGATCATGTCCTTGGTGATGGCGACGTCGCCGATCTTCTCCTTACGGTCCTGGCGGCGCTCGAACACCATTTCGAAGGCGATGAAGAACAAGAGGAAGCCGCCAGCGACGCGGAAGGCCGGCAGCGTTATGCCGAACACCGACAAGATCGAGGCGCCGGCAATCGCAAACAGCGCCATGACCAGGAAGCCGATCACCGAGGCGCGGACCGAAACCTGCTGGCGCTCGTCACGGTTCATGCCGCGCGTCACGGCAAGGAACAGCGGCGCCAGTCCCGGCGGGTCGATGGTCACCAGGATGGTGACGAAGGCGTTGAACAGGCTGTCGAAACTCGGCATCGCTGGTCCCCTCCCGCCGGGCGAAGCCCAGGTTTTGCAATTGGTAGAGCAAAGCCGTGGCGCTGGAAAGCGGGAAGGAAATGGTGTGCGAAGCTGCGAAAGCAGGCGCGAAGGATCGCTACTTTCAATTCCTTGCGGCTTTCGATCGCTATTGAGGTTCATTTAGGCGACGAGCCAGAAACTCGACCTCCATGCGCCAGGTCGCGCCGCCATCATGCGAGCGCTCGCCGAGCCAGCGAAACGAGTTTTCGGTAATGCGTGAAAAGCTCCAGCGCACAGACGCGCCGGTGCCGTCGGTACCGACCTGGACGATCGTGCCGTCCTCGGCGTGGCCGAGTTGGCGGCTGTAATACTGGTTGCGCGGATCGCTCCAGAAGATGTGCCAGGCGTCGGCGCCCGGATCGTAGACACGCAATGTGGTGCCGTAGAAGGTCCATGCGCCAAGCGAAGTCTGGGCCCCGGTGTTCCGCGCGGGCAAGATCCAGACGTCCTGCACGGCGCGGCCTTCGAGAACCCAGCCGAAATGCACTTCGCCGCGACCCGTGAGCCTTGTGCCATCCTCGGGAATGCGTGTGGCATCGAACGTCCATGCGCCGATGAAGCGGCCATAGAGCTTCAGCTTTTCGGCAAGGTCCGGTTTTGGGCCGTCGCTGTGCAGGGCCTCGGCAAAGGGATCGGTCATTGTTGCTGCCTCGCTTGTCAGGAGAGGGCCAGCAATAGCGGTATGGCAGGGTTCTGCGCTTGGGAAAAATTGCTATCTTTCAGCCATGACGACCGCGCAGAAAACTCTGGCTTCCGGACATGGCTGGCAGGTGTCCGACGTGGTGTGCACGGCCATCGCCGGCGACAAGCCATTCGAGGAAGAGCATTGCAGCTTTTGCGTCGCCGCCGTGACCAGGGGCACGTTCCGCTATCGCACGCGCCAGGGGACGGCGATGCTGGCGCCGGGCGCCATCCTGCTCGGCAATCCCGGCGCCTGCTATGAATGCGGGCATGAGCACGGCGCCGGCGACCGCTGCCTCTCCTTCCATTTTTCGCCGGCCTATCTGGAGCGCGTCCTGGCCGACCTGCCGGATGTGAAACGGCTCGGCTTTACCCATCCACGCCTGCCGCCCTTGCCGGCGCTGGCGCCTCTGCTGGCCGAGGCGGAGGCGGCACGGGAAGCGGGCGACGGCGACGCATTCGAGGAACTGAGCCTGCGCATGGCCGGGGCGGTCGCCACGGCTGCGGCCGACACTTCCACAGCTGGCCGGGCGCCCAGCCGCCGCGACCAGAAACGCGTTGCCGAGGCGGTGCGGCTGATCGAGCTCAACGCCGATCGACCATTGTCGCTTGCCAAGCTCGCTGCCGGCGTGGCGACAAGCCCGTTTCACTTCCTGCGCACGTTCCGGCAGGTTGCCGGCATGACGCCCTATCAATTCCTGCTGAGGACGAGGCTGCACCGCGCCGCGGTGCGTCTGCGCAGCTCGGGCGCGGCGATCTCGACGATCGCCTTCGATGCCGGCTTTAACGATCTGTCGACCTTCAACCGCCGGTTCCGGCGCGAGATGGGACAAGCTCCCGGCGCGTATCGCGCCAGACGGACCAGAGGGCGCTAACGCCGGCTGAAGCGAAATCGACCTTGGCCATATCGTCGCAATCAGCGATATCCATTTGAAATTGCCATCAAAATTGTCTCTGGAAAAGTCCGGCCGACATTGGAGTTTCGGCGAGGCTTCCTATATAAGCGGTGAGTGATTCCCGACTGGATTGTGACCTGATTTGACCGACCAGAAGACACCGCGCGGGCCGGACGGCGGCCCCACCGGCATCGAGCCGATTTCGATCATCGAGGAGATGCAGCGCTCCTATCTCGATTACGCCATGAGCGTGATCGTCAGCCGTGCGCTGCCCGACGTGCGCGACGGCCTGAAGCCGGTGCATCGCCGCATCCTCTATGCCTCGCATGAGAGCGGCTACCACTGGAACCGCAAATATGTGAAATCGGCCCGCCCGGTCGCCGACGTGATGGGTAAATACCATCCGCATGGCGACGCCTCGATCTATGACGCGCTGGTGCGCATGGCGCAGGACTGGTCGCTGCGCGTGCCGCTGATCGACGGTCAGGGCAATTTCGGCTCGATCGACGGCGATCCGCCGGCGGCGATGCGCTACACCGAGTCCAGGCTCACCAAGGTCGCGCATGAGCTCTTGGAGGACATCGACAAGGAAACCGTCGATTTTCAGGATACTTACGATGCCTCCGGCAGCGAGCCCAAGGTACTGCCGGCCCGTTTCCCGAACCTTCTGGTCAACGGCTCCGGCGGTATCGCCGTCGGCATGGCCACCAACATTCCACCCCACAATCTCGTCGAAGTCTGTAACGGCGCCATCGCTCTTATCGACAATCCGGCGATCGACCTGACGGCGCTGATGGAGATCGTGCCCGGTCCGGATTTCCCAACCGGCGGCATCGTGCTTGGCCGTTCGGGCATCTACAATGCCTATTCGACGGGCCGCGGCTCGATCGTCATGCGCGGCCGCGTCGAGATCGAGCAGCGCGGCAATGACCGCGAATCCATCGTCGTCACCGAGATTCCCTATCAGGTGAACAAGGCCTCGATGATCGAGAAGATGGCCGAGCTGGTGCGCGACAAGCGCATCGAGGGCATTTCCGACATCCGCGACGAGAGCGACCGCCAGGGCTACCGCGTCGTCGTGGAGTTGAAGCGCGACGCCGTAGCCGACGTTGTTCTCAACCAGCTCTACCGTTTCACGCCGCTGCAAACCTCGTTCGGCGCCAATATGGTGGCGCTCAACGGCGGCAAGCCGGAAGTGCTGACGCTGATCGACATGCTGAAGGCCTTTGTCGGCTTCCGCGAGGAAGTCGTCAGCCGTCGCACGAAATATCTGCTGCGCAAGGCGCGCGAGCGGGCGCATGTGTTGGTCGGGCTGGCGATTGCGGTCGCTAATATCGACGAGGTGATCAAGCTGATCCGCACCGCGCCGGATCCGCAGACGGCGCGCGAGCAGTTGATGGAGCGGCGCTGGCCGTCACACGACGTCGCTCCGCTGATCCAGCTGATCGACGATCCGCGCCATCGCATCAACGAGGACGGCACCTATAATCTGTCCGAGGAACAGGCGCGCGCCATTCTTGACCTGCGCCTGCAGCGCCTGACCGCGCTAGGCCGCGACGAGATCGCCGACGAATTGAACCAGATCGGGGCTGAAATCGTCGATTTCCTTGATATTTTGTCATCGCGCGCGCGTATCCAGCAGATCGTCAAGCACGAGCTGGTCGCGGTCCGCGACGAGTTCGGCACACCGCGCCGCACCGAGCTGACCGACGGCGGTTCGGATATGGAAGACGAGGACCTGATCCAGCGCGAGGACATGGTCGTCACCGTCAGCCATTCCGGCTACATCAAGCGCGTGCCGCTTTCACTCTACCGGGCGCAGCGCCGCGGCGGCAAGGGCCGCTCCGGCATGTCGACCAAGGAAGAGGATTTCGTCACCCGCCTGTTCGTCGCCAACACGCACACGCCGGTGCTGTTCTTTTCATCGCGCGGCATCGTCTACAAGGAAAAGGTCTGGCGGCTGCCGATCGGCAACCCGCAATCGCGCGGCAAGGCGCTGATCAACATGCTGCCGCTCGAGCAGGGCGAGCGCATTACGACGATCATGCCGCTGCCGGAGGACGAAACCAGCTGGGGCGAGCTCGATGTGATGTTCGCGACCACGCGCGGCACCGTGCGCCGCAACAAGCTGTCCGACTTCGTCCAGGTCAACCGCAACGGCAAGATCGCCATGAAGCTGGAGGAAGAGGGCGACGAGATCCTCGGCGTCGAGACCTGCACCGACAATGACGATGTGCTTCTGACCGCGAATTCCGGCCAGTGCATCCGTTTCCGGGTCTCCGATGTGCGGGTGTTCCAGAGCCGCAATTCCGTCGGCGTGCGCGGCATAACCATGGCCGAGACCGACCGCATCATTTCGATGTCCATCATCGAGAACGTCGATGCGTCGCCCGCAGAGCGCGCGGCCTATCTGAAGCGCGCCGCGGCGGAGCGCAGGCTTGCCGCCGGCGGAGCCGGCGAGGAAGAGGAGATCGCGCTCACCAATGAGGAAATCGGCGAGGAAGCCGAGCTTTCCGAGGAGCGCTACGAGTTCCTCAAGGCGCATGAGAAGCTTGTGCTCACGGTGACCGAATATGGCTACGGCAAGCGCTCGTCGTCCTATGATTTCCGGCTGACGGGCCGCGGCGGCAAAGGTATCCGCGCCACCGATGTGTCGAAGGTAGCCGAGATCGGCCGGCTGGTCGCGACTTTCCCGGTCGGCAATGACGATCAGATCATGCTGGTTTCGGACGGCGGCACGGTCATCCGCGTGCCGGTCAACGGCATACGCTTCGCCAGCCGGGCCACTAAGGGCGTGACGATCTTCAACACGGCCGAAGGCGAGAAGGTTGTATCGGTGGAGCGGATTTCGGAACCGCAGTCGGACGAAGAGGCCGAAGACGTGGCTTCAAGCGAGACCGGCACCGACGACATGGGCGAAGGCGAATAGGTTCAAGCTTCACCGGCCTCTCTGGGCCGGTGCGATCATGATCAGTGGCGACGGTAGACGTTGCGATGGGCGAAACCATCGAGCCGCTTGGTATTGGCCTTGACGCGCACTCGCGCTGCTTCCTGATGCAACCCGAATGCAGTCGCGATCAGCATCACAATGGTCATTGCAGTGGCAAGCATGTAGATCAACATTTGCGTGTTCTCCTGGGCGTACAACGATGAGGTGGGGATTTGGTTTCACCTCTTGAAGCGGCAACCTAGTGAACGCTGCGTGAAATGTTCGTGATTGCCGCATTCATCTGTCGTTCATCGGCGCGAAAAGGTTCACGGCAATGCAATTAATGAGATTTGCCTTTGTCCGAGAGGGTCGCTAGAAGCCTGCCATGACGGAACGCACCGCCCTTTACGCCGGCTCTTTCGACCCGCTGACCAATGGCCATCTCGATGTGCTGAAAGCGTCGCTGGCGGTGGCCGACACCGTCTACGCGGCGATCGGCATTCATCCGGGCAAGAAGCCGTTGTTTTCCTTCGAGGAACGCGTTGAGTTGATCGAGGCCGCAACCAAGGTCGAATTCGGTCGCGACAGCGATCGTATCAAGGTCGTGTCCTTCGACGGGCTGGTCATCGACGCGGCCCGCAAGCACGGCGCCTCGATCATGATCCGGGGGCTGCGCGACGGCACCGACCTCGATTACGAAATGCAGATGGCCGGCATGAACGAGACGATGGCGCCCGAATTGCAGACGGTTTTTCTGCCCGCCAGCCCTTCGGTGCGCACCATTACCGCCACACTTGTGCGCCAGATTGCGTCGATGGGCGGCGATATCCGCCCGTTCGTGCCTGCGGCCGTTGCCGGCGCGCTCGCCGCCAAGTTCACCAAATAGGTTTCCCGGAGATACCCATGCAGCTGAAGAAGCTCGCTTCGTTCCTTGTCGTGGTTGCCGGCCTTTTCGCGGCGTCCTTGCCGGCCGTCGCCGCCGACAAGGAAAACACCATGATCATCACGCTCAAGAACGGCGACGTGACCATCGCGTTGCGTCCCGATCTGGCGCCCAAGCATGTCGCGCAGATCAAGAAACTGGTGCGCGACGGCGCCTACGACAACGTCGCCTTCCACCGCGTTATCGACGGCTTCATGGCGCAGACCGGCGACGTCAAATTCGGCAACATGAAGAAGGGGTTCAACCCCGAAGCCGTCGGCACCGGCGGCTCCGATCTTCCCGACCTGCCGGCCGAGTTCTCGCAGAGCGAGCAGTTCGCGCGCGGCGTGGTCGGCATGGCCCGCTCGCAGGACCCGAACTCGGCCAACTCGCAATTCTTCATCATGTTCGCGCCGGCGCCGAACCTCGACGGCCAGTACACCATCGTCGGCAAGGTGGTCGGCGGCATGGATCTCGTCGACAAGATCAAGAAGGGCGATGAGGCCGACAACGGCACGGTCACCGACCCCGACCGCATGATCAAGGTTCGCATCGCCGCCGACAGCAAGTAACTCCCTCAATTTTCAAAGGAATTTCCGACATGGCTGAGATCAAGGATCGCGAGAACGCGCTCATCATGGAAACGACCAAGGGCCCGGTCGTCATCGAAATGTATCCCGAGCTGGCGCCCGGGCACGTCGCCCGCATCAAGGAACTGGCGCGCGAAGGCGCCTATGACGGCGTGGTGTTCCACCGCGTCATTGACGGCTTCATGGCGCAGACCGGCGACGTCAAGTTCGGCAATTCGAGCAAGCCCACTTATGCGCCGTCGCGCGCGGGCATGGGCGGCTCCGACAAGCCAGACCTCAAGGCCGAGTTCTCCAACGCCAATCACGGCCGCGGCGCCTGCTCCATGGCTAGGGCCCAGAACCCGAACTCGGCGAACTCGCAGTTCTTCATCTGCTTCGACGACGCCGCCTTCCTCAACCGTCAGTACACGGTTTGGGGCCAGGTCATCGAAGGCATGGAGAATGTCGACAAGATCAAGCGCGGCGAGCCGGTGCAGGATCCCGACAAGATCGTGTCGCTGAAAGTCGCGGCAGACGTCAAGTAAAGGCGGAACGATGATGGGCGCTGTCTGGTCTCTGCTCGGCATCCTGTCCGGCGCCTTCATCGCCATCCAGGCGCCGATCAATTCGCAATTGGCTAAGGGCCTCGGCCTTCCGGTCGCGGCCGCCGCCTTTTCCTTCCTGTCCGGTGCCATCGTGCTCGGCATCATCTCGATCTCGGTGGTGAAGCTGCAGGGCATCTCGCTCGACTGGAAGGCGCCGGCGCCCTGGCTGTTCGTCGCCGGCGGCATGCTCGGCGGCTTCTATGTGACGCTGTCGACGATCCTCACGCCACGCATCGGCGCGGCGGCGCTGATGGCCTTCCTGGTCGCCGGCCAACTGATCGCCGGCATGCTGATCGACCGCGCCGGCTTCCTTGGCGTGGCGGTGCGCGAAATCTCGCTTGGCCGTGTCGCCGGCGCTGTGCTGCTCTTGGCCGGAGCGCTGCTGGTGCGGCTGACCTGAGCGTCGGCTGTTTCGTTCGACGGCAATTGCTAGCAAGGCGCGGCAACAAGACGGTGGCGAGAGCGCGACGATCGGGTTATTGCCGCAGGCATGAAAGTGGACCTCTTCGATTTCGATCTTCCCGAAGACCGCATCGCGCTCAGACCGGCCGAGCCGCGCGACAGCGCTCGGCTGCTGGTGGTGAAGCCGGACACCGGTTTCGAGGACGGGACAGTCCGGGACCTGCCGTCGCTGCTCAGGGCCGGGGACGTGCTGGTGTTCAACGACACCAAGGTCATCCCGGCGCAATTGAAGGGCATCAGGCTGCGCGGCGAAGCGGCGGCGCAGGTCGAGGCGACGCTGCACATGCGCACCGGCCCCGACCGCTGGCTGGCCTTCATGCGACCGGGAAAGCGCATCGCCGCCGGCGACCGCATCCAGTTCGGCCATGACGGCAGTTCCTGCTTTCTGGGCCGGCTCGACGCCACGGTGCTTGAAAAAGGCGAGGGCGGCGAAGCGCTGCTCGGCTTCGATCTGTCGGGCGCCTTTCTCGACGAGGCGCTGCATGCCGTCGGGCATATCCCGCTGCCGCCCTACATTGCGTCGAAGCGCGAGGACGACGAGCGCGACCGCGCCGATTATCAGACGATCTATGCGCGCGAGGAAGGCGCGGTGGCCGCGCCTACGGCCGGCCTCCATTTCACCCCGGAGCTGTTCGCGGCGCTCGACGCCAACGGCATCGAGCGCCGCTTCGTCACGCTGCATGTCGGCGCCGGCACTTTTTTACCGGTGAAGGCCGACGACACGACCGACCACAAGATGCATGCCGAGACCGGCTCGGTAAGCCCGGAGACGGCGGCGGCGCTCAACGCGGCCAAGGCGCGGGGAGGGCGGATCATCTGCGTCGGCACGACATCGCTGCGGCTCTTGGAGAGCGCGGCGCGCGACGACGGCAGGATCGAGCCCTGGTCCGGACCCACCGACATCTTCATCACGCCCGGCTATCGCTTCCGTACGGCCGACATGCTGATGACCAATTTCCATCTGCCGCGCTCGACGCTGTTCATGCTGGTCTCGGCCTTCAGCGGGCTGGAGACGATGCGCTCGGCCTATGCGCATGCCATCGCGAACCGCTACAGGTTCTACTCCTATGGAGACGCAAGCCTGCTTTTTCGTGCGGAGACGAGCAATGGACGATGACCTCGACAGCATGGACCGCGATACGCTGATCGCGCAGGTGAAGAAACTGCGCGCCGGTATCCGCGCGCATCGCGACGCGACAGGGCATGATCTGTGCTGGCATCATCCTGACCTCTGGGAGCTTTTGCCGGAAAGGACCGAGCCGGCGATTGCCGTGCCGCCATGGCCGAAATTCATGCGCGGCTGCATCCGCTACCGGCAGTCGCTCGACGAGCAGGCGCCCGGCGCGCCGGAGCACGACAAGGAATTCAATGGCTGAGACTTTTTCATTCGAGGTGCTTGCCACCGATGGCAAGGCGCGGCGCGGCCTGGTCTCGATGCCGCGCGGCGAGATCCGCACGCCGGCCTTCATGCCGGTCGGCACCGGCGGCACCGTCAAGACCATGTATATGGACCAGGTGCGCGGGGTCGGCGCCGACATCATCCTCGGCAACACCTACCATCTGATGCTGCGACCAGGCGCCGAGCGCGTGGCCAGACTCGGCGGCCTGCATGAGTTCGCGCGCTGGCCGCATCCGATCCTGACCGACAGCGGCGGCTTTCAGGTCATGTCGCTGTCGAAGCTCAGGAAGCTGACCGAACAGGGCGTCACCTTCCGCTCGCATATCGACGGCGCGCCCTACGAGATGTCGCCGGAGCGATCGATCGAAATCCAGGGACTGCTCGATTCCGACATCCAGATGCAGCTCGACGAATGCACGGCGCTGCCGGCCAAGCCCGAGGAGATCGAGCGCGCCATGGAATTGTCGCTGCGGTGGGCAGAGCGCTGCAAGGCGGCGTTCGGCGACCAGCCGGGCAAGGCGATGTTCGGCATCGTCCAGGGCGGCGACAGCGCAGCCTTGCGCGTGCGCTCCGCCCAGGCGCTGAAAGCGATGGATCTGAAAGGCTATGCGGTCGGCGGGCTCGCGGTCGGCGAGCCGCAGCCGGTGATGCTGGAGATGCTCGACATCACCTGCCCGGAGCTGCCGGCCGACAGACCGCGCTACCTGATGGGCGTCGGCACGCCGGACGATATCCTGAAATCGGTGGCGCGCGGCATCGACATGTTCGACTGCGTGATGCCGACCCGCGCCGGCCGCCATGGCCTTGCCTACACGCGCCGCGGCAAGGTCAATCTCAGGAACGCCCGCCATGCCGACGATCCGCGCCCGCTCGACGAGGAAAGCGACTGCCCGGCCGCGCGCGATTATTCGCGCGCCTACCTGCATCACCTGGTGCGCTCGCAGGAAGCGCTCGGCGCCATGCTGCTCACCTGGAACAACCTGTCTTATTATCAGAGGCTGATGCAGAACGTCCGAGCAGCCATCGAGGCGCAGGCTTTCGAAGCGCGCGCCGCCGAGATTACCGAAGGCTGGGCGCGGGGCGATATCCCGGTCCTTTGATCGGGGAAGCGTCGGAAAACCTTTCATAAATCAGATCAAGAGTAAGTATGCCTTGCCATATCGAGGCAAGGGGCGGCACGACTTTGGTAAAGATGGACGCGTCGATCGTCGACCATAAAGTAGCAAGCGCTGATGTTTACCGGTCGGGTTCGGCGGCGACCCAGCAATGGAGTTACAGTTTATTACTTGTAATTTCAGGGGTCGTGCTTGTCGGCCTTATCTTGCGCCTGCTCGGCGCGCGCGGGGATCTCTGGCACGACGAGATCTGGAGCATCACGCTGCTGAAGCCGCTGACGTCGATCGACCAGATATTCTGGCGTGTGAACCACGACAACAATCACTTTCTCAACTCGATATACCAGTATGTCGTCGGGCCCGATGCCGCGCCGCTGGTCCAGCGCGGCTTGTCGATAACGCTCGGCGGATGCACCGTCATTGCAGCCGCGGCGATATCGCGCGGACGTTGGGCAATGATTGGGTCGGCGCTGCTGTTTGCGTTGAGCTATCCGATGGTTCACTACGGCTCGGAGGCGCGTGGCTATGCCGGCCTGGCGTTGTTCACACTCGTTGCGGTGGCTCTTCTGGAGCGCTGGTTCGACAAGCGGGGTGCGTACGGCGTCGCTCTTGCTGTCGCAATTCTGCTTGGCTTCCTTTCTCACCTGACAATGGTCGAAACGGTGGTGGTGCTAACGGCCTGGACGGCGTGGCTGAGCTGGCGAGGCAGCCGCAGTCTGATTGTCGTCAACAAGGAGGTCGTCCAGGCCTTTCTGCCTGCTTTCCTTGCCGTGCTTCCGCTTGCCGCAGCAATGCTTGTAGGCGCGCGATGGTTCAGCTTCAATATCGGCGGTTTTTCCTCTTTCTCGCTCGAGAAATTCGCCGCCGGCTATGGCGGAATGATCCGCTATCTTTTCGGCCTGCCGGACTGGATCGGCGACTGGACGTGCGTCGCGGTGACCTGCATCCTGGTCTTGGCACATGCAGGCGTCTCGCGCGATCGCCGGGCCAGCCTTTATGCCATCGGCATCGTCGGGCTGCCCGCCCTGATGGCGGCGGCGCATCTGCCGAATGTTGAATTCCCGCGCTATTTCATTGTCAGCGGAACCTTGTTGCTGCTTTGGGCCGGAGACTTGATCGGACGCGGCTTCGACGTCGGCGGTAAGAGAAGGCTTTTTGCCGCCGGGATGCTCGTTCTTGTGGCGGGCGGCAACGCGGCGTTGCTGGCCCATTTCTATGAGCATGGGCGCGGTTCCTATTCCGAGATGGTGGACGAGATGACAAAGAGCGGCGCCGCCACATATGCCACCAACGCCGATTTCCGCACCGGCATGGTGGTCGATTATTTCGCCGCGCGCATCGGCCGCCAGGCATCGCTCGTCACCCAGGACAAGATTTGCGCCGGACGCGCGGACTGGCTGATTCTCGAAGGCGACACCCAAAAACAGCCGGAGCGCGTGGATTTCGATTGCGCGCTTGCCTACGAACGAGCCGGAGCCTCGACCTTCTGGGGCCTCTCCGGTATGGGCTGGACACTGTATAGCCGTCGAGATTGAGCGGTCATGCCGGTCGGGCTCAGGTACTGACCGAAGTCGAGGCGCGCAGGCTGCAGCCGGTGATCTTGAAGCTGCCGTCCGCTTGTTGCTGCAGCGTATAGACCGCCTCATAATCCTTGCCGTCGGGCCCGACGATCAGCACCTGCTGGATGATCGAGCCGGGTCCGGTCTGCTCGACCTTGCCGAAGGAATAGGATCGGGGCTTGCGCACCGGCGCGTAGCCGTTCGTCACCATGTTCATGAAGGTGTCGACGGTCGGAAAGATCTGCTTCACGTTCGGCGCGGCGAAGCTGTAGGCGGTGGCGCCGTCATCGGCGACGAAGGCCTTCAACTGGCTGTCGATGACCGTCTGCGCGGCCTTGATCTCGGCCTCGCCGGCAAAAGCAAGCGAGGCTATCAACATCGGAACAAGAGCAAGTGCGAACAAAGCGCGGCGCATGGCCTGCCTCCCCGGAATTCGCTTTGGCGAATGCAATCTAACATACGCATCGCGCCATGGCGTGGTTTCACCGGGATGCGAAGATTTCACCATTTCAGCGTCGGGAAGCGGGATCAGGTACTCTTCGAGGTGCGCGGCGCGGGAAGCTTGAAAGCCGGGCAGCAGTCTGCCACAAGGGCCGCTTATTCATGAAGCAGGCTGGCAGGACCGGGCAATGAAGGCATTTTTCGTGCAGATCAAGTGCGACCTGGGCAAGTCCTATGAGGTCGCCAGCGCGCTCGCCGATGCCGAGATCGCCTCCGAGATCTACTCGACCGCGGGCAATTACGACCTGCTTGCCAAATTTTATATCGACGACGAGGAAGACGTCGGCCATTTCGTCAACGAGCGGGTGCAGATTCTGCCTGGAATCAAGGACACCTTCACCATTGTGACCTTCCGGGCGTTCTGACCGGGCCTGTCTATGCCCCGCCGGGAAGCAGGAGCTGACCCAGCCTTGCTGTCCGTGCCTTGATTTTAGGCAATTTGCATAGAGTGGCCGTCGCGGCTTCCTAAATCATCGATTGCGCTTGATTTTCTCCGGCGAGGCCAGTGAAATGGTCTCAGAGGGGAGTACGCGATTGGCAGCGTTCGACGAAATGCTTCCGGAAGTTTCCGGACTGAGAAGACCTTATGAGGCTTACGATCGCTGGCTGAAGGAGCAGGACCCAGCCAGGCTTACCCAGAAAATGCAGGACGCCGAGCGCGTCTTCCGCAAGACCGGCATTACCTTTGCCGTCTATGGCGAGCAGGAAGCTTCCGAGCGGCTGATCCCTTTCGACATCGTCCCGCGCATCCTCTCCGGCCAGGAATGGCGCCGGCTGACGCAAGGCATCGAGCAGCGCGTGCAAGCGCTGAACGCCTTTCTCGACGATATCTACCACCGCCAGGAGATCCTGCGCGCCGGGCGCGTGCCGAGGGAGCTTGTCGCGAAGAACGAGGCCTTCCTGCCGGAGATGATCGGGGTCAGGCCGCCGGCCGGCGTCTACACCCACATTATCGGCGTCGACATCGTCCGCATCTCTGAGAACGAGTTCTACGTGCTGGAGGACAATGCCCGCACGCCGTCCGGCGTCTCCTACATGCTGGAGAACCGCGAGACGATGATGCAGCTCTTTCCGGAGCTGTTCCAGAAGATCAAGGTGCGGCCGGTCGAGAACTACCCGCAACTCCTGCGCCAGTCGCTGGCCGCGGTGCGACCGCAAAGCAGCAAGGGCGTGCCGACCATCGCGGTGCTGACGCCGGGTTCGTATAACTCGGCCTATTTCGAGCATGCGTTCCTTGCCGACCAGATGGGCGTGCAACTCGTCGAAGGGCAGGATCTGCGCGTCGTCGACGGCCATGTGGCGATGCGCACGACCGAAGGCTACAAGCAGATCGACGTGCTCTACCGGCGCGTCGACGACAACTTCCTCGATCCGCTGACCTTTCAGCCGGATTCCGCGCTCGGCGTGCCCGGCATCATGGATGTCTACCGCGCCGGCAACATCACCATCGCCAACGCGCCGGGAACCGGCATCGCCGACGACAAGGCGATCTATTCCTACATGCCGGAGATCGTCGAGTTCTACACCGGCCGCAAGGCGATCCTCGGCAACATCCCGACCTGGCGCTGCTCGGAACCGGACAGCCTGAAATATGTGCTGGAGCACATCCACGAGCTCGTCATCAAGGAAGTGCACGGCTCCGGCGGCTACGGCATGCTGGTCGGCCCGGCGGCGACCAAGAAGGAATGCCAGGACTTTGCAAAAAAGCTGCAGGCGAAGCCCTCGAACTACATCGCCCAGCCGACCCTGGCGCTGTCGACCTGCCCGATCCTGACCGAGAAGGGCCTGTCGCCGCGCCATGTCGATCTCAGGCCTTACGTGCTTGTATCCGACCGCATCCAGATCGTGCCGGGCGGCTTGACGCGCGTCGCGCTCAAAGAGGGGTCCTTGGTGGTCAATTCCTCACAGGGGGGCGGGACGAAGGATACGTGGGTGCTGGATGATTAAGAGCGAATAGAGAGTAGCGAATAGCGAGTAGGGAAAAGGGGGATACGACGGCAATCAATTCCTACAGAGATCTGATTGTTTGGAGGGCGGCTTTGAGGTTGGCCGTGGATTGCTATTCGGCCACGAAAGCTTTTCCAAACAGCGAAGCGTACGGAATGACCTCTCAGATAAGACGCTCGGCGGCTTCCATCGCAGCGAATGTTGCGGAAGGTCACGGAAGAGAAAATACGGGAGCTTTCATTCAATTTCTTCGGGTAGCGCAGGGCTCTCTGAAAGAGTTGGAGACACATCTCATCCTGTGCGGAGAGGTTGGGCTGATGGTCGAAGCGAAGGTCGCCAGCTTGCTTGGCCAAACTGACGAAATAGGAAAGATGCTACGTTCGATGATCCGGAGCCTGCAGCAAAAGTCATGAAGTCTTTTTCTCCCTATTCGCTACTCGCTATTCGCTATTCGCTCGATACCGGAGCAAGCTGATATGCTTTTGGGCCGCACCGCAAACGGTCTCTACTGGATGAACCGCTATATCGAGCGGGCCGAAAACATGGCGCGCCTGGTCGATGCGGGATTGCGCATGGCGCTGACGCGCACGCAGAGCGCTTCGGAGGAATGGAACTCGGTCCTGCTCAGCGCCGGCTCGGACGTCGCCTTCAGCCAGAAGTACCAGGACTATACCGCCGCCAACGTCTCGGACTTCCTGCTACGCGACACCTCGAACCCGTCGAGCACGATGTCGTCGATCGAGACGGCGCGCAACAATGCCCGCATGGTGCGCACGGCGCTGACCCGCGAGACCTGGGAAAGCATCAACGAAGCCTGGATGTCGCTGAAGCGCATGCTGGCAAGGCCGATCGACGAACGCGACCTGCCGACGGTGCTCGATGCAATCAAGCGCGAGACGGCGCTGATCCGCGGTTCATTCTACGGCACCATGCTGCGCAATGAGATTTTCGATTTCTCGCAGCTCGGCACTTATGTCGAACGCGCCGACAACACGGCGCGCATCCTCGACGTGAAATATTATGTGCTGCTGCCGTCGCTGTCCTGGGTCGGCTCGACGCTCGACAACTATCAGTGGGAATCGATCCTGCGCTCGGTGTCGGCGCACCGCTCCTACCGCTGGGTTTATGAAGCCGACTACAAGCCGACGAATATCGCCGACTATCTGATCCTCAACGTGCGCATGCCGCGCTCGCTGACTTTCTGCTACCGCTTCCTCGGCGAGCATTTGAAATTCCTCGCCGACGATTACGGTGAACGCCATGCCTGCCATGGCACGGCCGAGAAGATCCAGGCGCTGCTCAAAAGGGGTTCGATCAAGGACATATTCGATCATGGCCTGCACGAGTTCCTGGCCGAGTTCATTCGCGACAACACCAGGCTGGGCGACGAGATCGCCCAGGACTACCGGTTCTATTGAGCACAGCCGAGGCGAGCGTTATGCGGCTCAAGATCACCCATCGTACCGAGTACCGCTACGATCAGCCGGTGCAGTATCTGCTGCAGCGGCTGCGCCTTTGGCCTTCCAGCGGGCGCACGCAGACCGTCGGCTCCTGGGCGGTCAAGGTCGAAGGCGCGCGCGAGGAGGTGCGCTTCACCGACCATTTCGGCAACGAGACGCGGCTGGTGAGCGCCGAGAGCGGCCAGAATTCGATCACCGTCGAGGCAGCCGGAGACGTGACCACGCATGATACGGCGGGCGTGACGGGTCCGCATCAAGGCTTTGCCCCGCTCTGGCTATTCGGACAGCAGACGCCACTCACCGCCGCCGGCGAGGGCATACGTGAACTGGCCGGCACGCTGGGCCAGGGCACCGAGATCGAGCGACTGCACCGGCTGATGGGCGCTATCGGCGAACGCGTCGCCTACAGGCCGGGCACGACCAGTGTCGTGACGCCGGCGGAGGAGGCGCTCGCATTGAAGTCCGGCGTCTGCCAGGACCACTCCCACATCTTCATCGCCGCTGCCGTCGCCCTCGGCTTTCCCGCACGCTATGTCAGCGGCTACCTGATGATGGATACGGCCGTCGAGCAGGCGGCAAGCCATGCCTGGGCCGAGGCCTATGTCGTGGGACTCGGATGGGTTGCCTTCGACCCGGCGAACGGTATCTCTCCCGACGAACGCTATGTGCGGGTGGCGACGGGGCGTGACTATCGCGATGCCTCGCCGGTGTCGGGGATACTGCTGGGGCAGGCGCAAGAGAAGCTTGCCGTCACCGTTACGGTAGAGCAGTAATCTGCGCCGGAATCGCTAGCAGAAGAGCAATCATGACCTATTGCGTCGGCCTCAAGATCGATAGCGGGCTCGTGTTCATGTCGGACACGCGCACCAATGCCGGCATGGATTCGATCTCGACCTTCAAGAAGATGCATGTGTGGGAACAGCCCGGCGAGCGCGTCATCGTGCTGATGTCGGCGGGCAACCTTGCCACGACGCAGGCCGTTGTCAGCCTGCTCGACGAGCGTAACAAGGCGGTCAGCGACCGTCATCCGAAGCTGCTCGAAACTCCCTCTATGTACCAGACGGTGCGGCTGGTCGGCGATACAGTGAAGGAAGTGATAGAGCATGCCTCGCCGAATGGCGACAAGGCGGATTCTTACTTTAATGCCTCCTTCATCCTCGGCGGCCAGATCAAGGGCAGCCCGCCCAGACTGTTCATGATCTATCCGGAAGGCAATTTCATCGAGTCGACCGACGACACGCCTTTCTTCCAGATCGGCGAGACGAAATACGGCAAGCCGATCATCATCCGTGCCTATGATCGGGCAATGAGCCTGGCCGAAACGGTGAAGCTGCTTCTGGTGTCGTTCGACTCGACGCTGAAATCCAACCTCTCGGTCGGGCTGCCGCTCGATCTGCTGTTCCTGGAACAGGATGCGCTCAGTGTGGGGCTGAACCGGCGGATCGGCCATGATGATCCTTACTACCGCACCATATCGGACGGCTGGTCCAACGCGCTGAAAATCGCTTTTTCAAATCTGCCGGATTTTCCGGGATAGGCTTTGCGAGAGCGGTTCGACCGGCCGGTATCTTCGACGGCCGCTGGGGAGGGAAAATATGGACAGCGACGAATTCCGCGATTGGTCGAGGCGCGCCGCCGACTGGGGCGCCGACTATCGCGCCAACCTGCGCGACCGTCCGGTGCGGCCGGCGATCGCGCCGGGCGAGATTTTCAGAAGCATCGAGGCGTCGCCGCCGGAAATGCCGGAGCCGATGGACAGGATCTTCGCCGACTTCGAAGAAAAGATCGTGCCGGGCATGACGCATTGGCAGCATCCGCGCTTCTTCGCCTATTTTCCCGCCAATGCAGCGCCGGTTTCGGTGGTGGCCGAATATCTGGTCTCGGCGATAGCCGCGCAATGCATGCTGTGGCAGACCTCGCCGGCGGCGACCGAACTCGAAACGCGCATCGTCGACTGGATGCGCCAGGCCCTCGGCCTGCCCGTGGGCTTTTCCGGCGTCATCCAGGATTCGGCTTCCTCGGCGACGCTTGCAGCGGTGCTCACCATGCGCGAGCGGGCGCTTGACTGGCAGGGCAACAAGAAGGGGCTGGCCGGGCAGGCGAAGCTACGCGTCTATTCCTCCGACCAGGTCCATACCTCGATCGACCGAGCCATCTGGGTCTCCGGCATCGGCGAGGACAACCTTGTCCGCATCCCGGTCGCCGGACGTTTTCGCGCCATGGATACGCACGCGCTCGAGGCCGCGATCGTTGCCGATCGCAAGGCCGGCCTGCTGCCAGCCGGCATCATCGCCTGCGTCGGCGGCACCAGCACCGGCGGCACGGACGACATCGCGGCGGTGGCCGCGGTCGCTCAGCGGCACGGGCTTTACCTCCATGTCGACGCCGCCTGGGCAGGCTCGGCGATGATCTGCCCGGAATACCGGCATTTCTGGGCCGGCGTCGATGGCGCCGATTCCATTGTCTTCAATCCGCACAAGTGGCTCGGTGCGCAGTTCGATTGCTCGATCCAGTTCGTGCGCCAGCCGGAAGATCTGGTGCGCACGCTGGCCATCAAGCCGGAGTTTCTGAAGACGCTGGGTCATGACGGCATCATCAACTATTCGGAATGGTCGGTGCCGCTCGGTCGCCGCTTCCGCGCCCTGAAACTTTGGTTCCTGCTGCGCGCCCATGGCCTCGAGGGCCTGCGCACCATGATCCGCAACCATGTCGCCTGGAGCGCAGGGCTTGCCGCGCGCCTTGCCGGGGAAGAGGATTTCGAGCTCGTCAGCGAGCCAATGCTTTCGCTGTTCTCGTTCCGGCACCGCACGGTGGCAGGCGCCGACCCTGACGAGCACAACCTCGGCCTCGTCGACGCCATCAATACCGACGGCCGCATTTACCTGACTCAAACGCGGGTCGATGGGCGCGTGGCGATCCGCTTTCAGGCGGGGCAGTTCGAGTCGACGGCCGCAGATGTCGATGCGGCGTTCGACGTCATAACCGAGATTGCGCGGCGCTTATCCTGAGGCAGCAGACCTGTTCCACACTGGTTTGCCTTTTTCAATCAGGTGATTTTCGTTAGCCGGCTTATACCTTTTCTTCGCTTTCGTTTTCCGATATAGACGGGAAAAAACGAAAATGGAGGACGCGCAATGTTTCTTTCGCCACGCCATGCCGAGATCATCCAGAGGGCGAAAGACCATGGCCGGGTGCTGGTCGATGACCTGGCGACGCATTTCAACGTGACGCCGCAGACCATCCGCAAGGACCTCAACGATCTGTGCGATCAGCGCCTGCTGACCCGTATCCATGGCGGTGCGCTGTTCCCGTCCGGCATCGAGAACATGGAGTACGAGGCACGCCGCAAGATTGCCGCCGACGAGAAGGAGGCGATCGGCAGCGCGGCGGCGCGGCTGATTCCTGACAATGCTTCGCTGTTCATCAATATCGGCACCACCACCGAGGCCGTCAGCAAGGCGCTGCTCGACCATAACGGGCTTATGGTCATCACTAATAATATCAATGTTGCCAATAGGATGCGCATCTACCCCACGATCGAGGTGGTGATTGCCGGCGGCGTTGTGCGCGGTTCCGACGGCGGCATTGTCGGCGAGGCAGCCGTCGATTTCATCCGCCAGTTTAAGGTCGATTACGCCGTCATCGGTGCCTCGGCGATCGATCATGACGGCGCGCTGCTCGACTTCGATTTCCGGGAGGTGAAGGTTGCGCAGGCCATCATCGCAAATGCCCGCCACGTCATTCTGGTTTCCGACCGGACGAAATTCGAACGCACGGCGCCGGTCCGGATTGGCCATCTTTCGCAGGTGAATACCTTCATCACGGATCGTTGCGAGATCGCGTCGATTCGCAGGATTTGCGAGGAAACCGAAGTCCGGCTGATCGAGACAGCGTTCGAATAGGTGCGCCTCGACCGCTTGCTCAGCCGACTGCGATATTTCGTTTGACATTCGCTTTGAGTTCGAAATAATTCCGTCACGGTTTCGTAAAACACAAAAATGGTGCAATGCGAAATCGTCGGAGGAATCTTTGGACGCATATCCGATCCATGACATTTTCGTCATCGGCGGCGGCATCAACGGCTGCGGCATAGCCCGCGATGCCGTTGGCCGCGGATTTTCAGTTTACCTTGCCGAAATGAACGATCTCGCCAGCGGGACCTCCTCCGGTTCGACCAAGCTCATCCATGGCGGCCTGCGTTATCTCGAATTCTATGAATTCCGGCTGGTGCGCGAAGCGCTGATGGAGCGCGAGGTTCTGTGGAAGAACGCGCCGCACATCATCTGGCCGATGCGCTTCGTGCTGCCCTATGCCAAGGGCCTCAGGCCCGCCTGGCTGATCCGGTTGGGATTGTTCCTTTACGATCATATCGGCGGGCGCAAGCTGCTGCCGGCGACGAAGACGCTGGACATGGCCCGCGATCCGGCAGGCAAGCCGCTCAAGCCATTGTTCCGCAAGGCTTTCGAGTATTCGGACGGTTGGGTCAACGACGCGCGCCTGGTGGCGCTGAACGCGCGTGACGCCGCCGACCGGGGTGCCATTATCCGCACCCGCACAAAAGTCGTCAGCGCGCGGCGCGACGGCGCGCTTTGGACCGTGAAGGTGCAGAATGTGCTTACCGGGGAGACCGAAGAGGTCCGCGCGCGGCTTCTCGTCAACGCTGCCGGCCCCTGGGTCGATCACGTGCTCTCGACCGCCGTCGGCCAGAACGACGTCCACAATGTCCGCCTCGTCCAGGGCAGCCATATCGTAGTCGGAAAGAAGTTCGACGATCCGCGCGCCTATTTCTTCCAGAACAAGGATGGCCGCATCATCTTCGCCATTCCTTACGAGGAAGAATTCACGCTGATCGGCACCACCGATCGCGACTATCCGGGCGATCCGCATGAGGTGAAGATCTCCGACGCCGAGATCGACTATCTGTGCGCGGCGGCAAGCGAATATTTCGCGCAGCCGGTGAAGCGGTCGGATATCGTCTGGACCTATTCGGCGGTGCGCCCGCTCTATGACGACGGCGCTTCGAAGGCGCAGGAAGCAACGCGCGATTATGTGCTGAAGGCCGATGGCGGGGAGGGTTCTGCCCCCTTGCTCAACGCCTTCGGCGGCAAGATCACCACCTTCCGCCGGCTGGCCGAATCGATGTTGGAGAAGATCGAAGGTTTTCTCGGCAAGCGCGGCAGGCCGTGGACGCATGATGCGCCGCTGCCCGGCGGCGATTTCGCGGCGACCGGCTTCGATGCCCAGGTTGCCAGGCTGAAGAGCGCCTATCCGTTCCTCGACCAGCGGCTGGCGCGCCGCTTCACCCGGCTCTACGGCACGCGGGCGGAAAGGCTGCTCGGGCTCGCCAAGTCGAATGCCGATCTCGGCCGCAATTTCGGCGCCGACCTTTTCGAGGCGGAAGTTCGCTATCTGGCCGAAAACGAATGGGCGGTCACCGCCGAGGACGTGTTGTGGCGCCGCACCAAGCGCGGCCTGCATTTCAGCCGCGAGCAGACGGCGGCATTGGAAGAATTCATGCGAGGACTGAGCAGCCGCCATGTCGCGGCGGCGGAATAAGGATCGGCCGCTGATACGCAAGGCCTGGGAGGAGGCGTGATGCTGGAATTGAGGAACGTGACGAAGACCGTCGGCGCGCAGGAACATATCCGCGACGTGTCGCTGACGCTTCAGCACGGCTCGCTGAACGTCCTGCTTGGGCCGACGCTCTCCGGCAAGACCAGCCTGATGCGGCTGATGGCTGGCCTCGACGCGCCGACTTCGGGCTCGGTCTGGTTCGACGGCAAGGACGTTACCGGACAGAAGGTGCAGAAGCGCAACGTCGCCATGGTCTACCAGCAGTTCATCAATTACCCGGCGATGACCGTCTACGAGAACATCGCCTCGCCGCTGCGGGTCGCCGGCGTCGAGCAGGCCATGATCGACAAGGAGGTGCGCAACGCCGCGGCGCTCTTGAAGCTGACGCCCTATCTCGAGCGCACGCCGCTCAGCCTGTCCGGCGGACAGCAGCAACGTACCGCGCTTGCCCGCGCCATCGTCAAGAATGCCAGTCTGGTGTTGCTCGACGAGCCTTTGGCCAATCTCGACTACAAGCTGCGCGAGGAATTGCGCGCCGAATTGCCGAAGATCTTCGCCGCGGCCGGCACGATCTTCGTTTATGCCACGACCGAGCCGCACGAGGCGCTTTTGCTCGGCGGCAACACGGCAACGCTTTCGGAAGGCCGCGTCACGCAATTTGGCCCGACGGTCGAAGTGTTCCGCAAGCCCGTCGACCTGGTGACGGCCCGGACCTTCGCCGATCCGCCGCTCAATACCATCGTGCTCTCCAAGAAGGGACCGGATTTCTTGCTCGAAGGCGGCGTCAAGCTGCCAGTGCCGACGGAACTCGCCGGCATTGCGGACGCCAGCTACACGATCGGCTTCCAGCCGCATCATTTGTCGCTGGAGCGGCCGAACGCCGGCGCCGTGCCGGTGCGGGCCAAGGTCACCATCACGGAGATCACCGGCTCGGAAAGCTTCGTCCATCTCGATTTCGCCGATGCGCGCTGGGTGATGCTTGCGCATGGTATTCTCGATTTCGAGACGGACGACGAGGTCGAGGTGTTCATCGACCCGCGCCACATCATGGTGTTCGACCATAACGGCCGCGCCGTGACGGCGTCGAAGCTGGCGGCCTGAGGAGAAAACGATGGCGCGCATCGAGGTCAACCACATCCGTCATTCCTACATGCCCAACCCGCAGAAGGATTCCGACTTCGCTCTGAAGGAAGTGCACCACATTTTCGAGGATGGCGGCGCCTACGCGCTGCTCGGGCCTTCGGGCTGCGGCAAGACCACCTTGCTCAACATCATTTCGGGACTGCTGCACCCCTCGCACGGCAAGTTGCTGTTCAATGGCCGGGACGTGACCAGGCTGTCGACGCAGGAGCGCAATATCGCGCAGGTGTTCCAGTTCCCGGTCATTTACGACACCATGACCGTCTACGACAATCTGGCCTTCCCGCTGCGCAACCGGCGCGTGCCGGAAGCCGATGTCGACCGCAAGGTGCGCGAGACGCTCGACATGATCGATCTCGCTTCGATGGCGAACAGGAAGGCGCGCCGGCTCACCGCAGACCAGAAGCAGAAGATCTCGCTTGGACGCGGCCTGGTGCGCTCCGACGTCAACGCCATCCTGTTCGACGAACCGCTGACGGTCATCGACCCGCATATGAAGTGGGTGCTGCGCTCGCAGTTGAAGCAACTGCACCGCCGCTTCGGCTACACCATGGTCTATGTCACACACGACCAGACCGAAGCGCTGACTTTCGCCGACCGCGTCGTGGTCATGTATGACGGCGAGATCGTGCAGATCGGCACGCCTGCCGAACTTTTCGAGCGTCCGCGCCACACCTTCGTCGGTTATTTCATCGGCTCGCCGGGCATGAACGTGCTGCCGGTTGCGCTGGAAGGCAGGACGGCGAAGCTCGGCGCGCAGCACATCGAGTTACCCGGCGTGCCCAAGGCTGAAGGCGGCGCCGTCGAGCTCGGCATTCGTCCCGAATATGTGCGGCTCGGCCGCGAGGGCATGACGGTGCAGGTCAGCAAGGTCGAGGACGTCGGTCGCCACAAGGTCGTGCGCGCCAACCTTGAAGGCAGGGAAATTGCCGCTGTAATCGGCGAGGACGACGAGGTGCCGGCCGAACCGAAAGTCCGCTTCGATCCGGCCGGCATCAACATCTATGCCGATTCCTGGCGCGTCGAGATGGGGGCATAGATGGACAAGACCTGGAACAACAAGGCCTGGTTCCTTGTCCTGCCGGTGCTGGTGCTGGTGGCGTTCTCGGCCGTCATCCCGCTGATGACGGTCGTCAACTATTCGGTGCAGGACACGTTCGGCAACAACGTCTTCTTCTGGGCCGGCACCGAATGGTTCGAGGACCTGCTGCACTCCGACCGCTTCTGGGAAGCGATGGTGCGCAACCTGATCTTCTCCTTCATCATCCTGGCGATCGAGGTGCCGCTCGGCATCTTCATCGCGCTCAACATGCCGAAGAAGGGCTGGGGCGTGCCGGTCTGCCTGGTGCTGATGGCGCTGCCGCTGCTTATTCCGTGGAACGTCGTCGGCACGATCTGGCAGGTGTTCGGCCGCAACGACATTGGCCTGCTCGGCTATTACATCAATGCGCTCGGCATCGACTACAACTACGTCCAGGATCCGATCGATGCCTGGGTAACCGTCATCATCATGGATGTCTGGCACTGGACCAGCCTGGTCGTGCTGCTTTGCTATGCCGGCTTGGTCTCGATTCCCGACGCCTTCTACCAGGCGGCCAAGATCGACGGCGCGTCGCGCTGGGCTGTGTTCCGCTACATCCAGCTGCCCAAGATGCAGCGCGTGTTGCTGATCGCCGTGCTGTTGCGTTTCATGGACAGTTTCATGATCTATACCGAGCCCTTCGTCGTCACCGGCGGCGGTCCCGGCAATTCGACCACCTTTCTGTCGATTGACCTGGTCAAGACGGCGCTCGGCCAGTTCGACCTCGGCCCGGCGGCGGCGATGTCGCTGGTCTACTTCCTGATCATCCTGTTGTTGTCATGGGTGTTCTACACCGTGATGACCAACTACGACGCGGAGCGCTGAGATGGCGGGCGCCAACGAAACGACGCGCGTGAGCGAGACGGCGGTCACCGAAGTGGGCAGCACGCTGTCGCAGGACGAGGTGGCGAAGCTGATGCGCCGCCGCGGCGAGGAATCGCGCTGGTGGTGGATCGTGCCGACGGTCTACATCATCGTTATCCTGCTGCCGATCTACTGGCTCATCAACATGAGCTTCAAGACCAATGCGGAGATCGTGTCGTCGCTGACGCTATTCCCGCATAATCCGACATTGGCGAACTATCGCACCATCTTCACCGACCCTTCGTGGTATTCGGGCTATATCAATTCGATCACCTATGTGGTGATGAACATGGTGATATCGGTGGCGGTGGCGCTGCCGGCGGCCTATGCCTTCTCGCGTTACCGCTTCCTCGGCGACAAGCATTTGTTCTTCTGGCTTTTGACCAACCGCATGGCGCCGCCCGCGGTGTTCGCGCTGCCGTTCTTCCAGCTCTATTCGGCGTTCGGCTTGATCGACACCCATATCGCCGTGGCGCTGGCGCACTGCCTGTTCAACGTGCCGCTCGCGGTGTGGATCCTCGAAGGCTTCATGTCCGGCGTGCCGAAGGAGATCGACGAGACCGCCTATATTGACGGCTATTCCTTCCCGCGCTTCTTTCTGAAGATTTTCATGCCGCTGATCGCGAGCGGCATCGGCGTCGCCTGCTTCTTCTGCTTCATGTTCTCGTGGGTGGAGCTCTTGATCGCGCGCACGCTGACCACGACGGACGCCAAGCCGATCGCCGCCACCATGACCCGCACAGTCTCTGCCGCCGGCATGGATTGGGGTCTGCTCGCCGCCGCCGGCGTGCTGACGCTGATCCCCGGCGCCTTGGTTATCTGGTTCGTGCGAAATTATATCGCCAAGGGCTTTGCCCTGGGGAGGGTCTAAAGCCATGAATCTCGACTTCTCCTGGATGGCGTGGACGTGGCCGACGGCCGCCTTCTTCATCGTCATTGTGCTGATGCTCTTTGGCATGGGCGTCTGGGAATATGCCTCGCCCGGCGGTCATCCGCGCATCGGGGTGCTGCGCTTCGAGACGACGCGCGGCGATCGTTTGTTCCTGTCGCTGCTTGGCAGCGCATTTATCCATCTCGCTTGGCTGGGTCTGGTTGGACCCAACCTGTGGTGGGCTCTCGCTCTCTCCGTGGTCTACGCCGTTGGCGTGTTCCGATACGTATAGAGGGGGAATAGCCGGAGCGGTCGCGTGCTGGCGGCCGCCCCGGATCGCACTTGCAACTTAAGACTGGAGGAGACACATGCGACGGCAATTTCTAACATCGACGACAGCCCTTGTCCTTTTGGTGGGAGCGGGCCATGCCTATGCCGGTATGGACGAGGCAAAAGCCTTTCTCGACAAGGAGATAGGCGACCTGTCGACGCTTTCACGCGCCGACCAGGAAAAGGAAATGCAGTGGTTCATCGACGCAGCCAAGCCGTTCGCCGGCATGGACATCAAGGTCGTTTCGGAAACCATCGCCACGCACCAATACGAGTCACAGGTGCTGGCACCGGCCTTCTCTGCCATCACCGGCATCAAGGTCACACATGACGTCATCCAGGAAGGCGACGTCGTCGAGAAGATCCAGACCCAGATGCAGACCGGCCAGAACCTCTATGACGGCTGGGTCAACGATTCCGACCTGATCGGCACGCATTGGCGCTACCAGCAGGTGCGCAACCTGACCGACTGGATGGCGAATGAGGGCAAGGACGTCACCAATCCGAACCTCGACCTGAAGGACTTCATCGGCACCTCGTTCACGACGGCGCCCGACAAGAAGCTTTATCAACTCCCCGACCAGCAGTTCGCGAACCTCTACTGGTTCCGCTACGACTGGTTCAACGACGAGAAGAACAAAGCCGACTTCAAGGCCAAATACGGCTACGACCTAGGCGTTCCCGTCAACTGGTCGGCTTATGAGGACATCGCCCAGTTCTTCACCGGCCGCGAGATCGACGGCAAGAAGGTCTACGGCCATATGGACTACGGCAAGAAGGACCCGTCGCTCGGCTGGCGGTTCACGGACGCCTGGCTGTCCATGGCCGGCAATGGCGACAAGGGCATTCCGAACGGCCTGCCCGTCGACGAATGGGGCATCAAGGTCGACGAGAAATCGCGTCCTGTCGGCTCCTGCACGGCGCGTGGCGGCGATACCAACGGCCCGGCCGCGGTCTACTCGATCCAGAAATATCTCGACTGGCTGAAGGCCTACGCTCCGGCGGAAGCCCAGGGCATGACCTTCTCCGAATCCGGCCCGGTGCCGGCGCAGGGCGGGGTCGCGCAGCAGATCTTCTGGTACACCGCCTTCACCGCTTCGATGGTCGACGCCGGCGCCAAAGCGGTGCTGAACGACGACGGCACGCCGAAGTGGCGCATGGCGCCGTCGCCGCACGGCGTCTACTGGAAGGACGGCATGAAGCTCGGTTACCAGGACGTGGGTTCCTGGACACTGATGAAGTCGACGCCTGACGATCGCGCCAAGGCCGCCTGGCTCTACGCGCAGTTCGTCACCTCGAAGACGGTCGACGTGAAGAAGAGCCATGTCGGCTTGACCTTCATCCGCGAGAGCACGATCCACGACAAGAGCTTCACCGAGCGCGCTCCGAAGCTCGGCGGCCTGATCGAGTTCTATCGCTCGCCGGCCCGCGTCCAGTGGTCGCCGACCGGCACCAACGTGCCTGACTATCCGAAGCTGGCGCAGCTCTGGTGGCAAGCGATCGGCGATGCCTCTTCCGGCGCCAAGTCGGCCCAGGAAGCGATGGACTCGCTCTGCGCCGAGCAGGAAAAGGTCATGAGCCGCATCGAGAAGTCGGGCGTCCAGGGCGACATCGGCCCGAAGATGGCCGAAGAGCACGATCTTGCCTACTGGAACGCCGACGCGGTCAAGAAAGGCAATCTCGCTCCTCAGCTGAAGATCGAGAACGAAAAGGAAAAGCCGGTCACCATCAACTACGACGAACTGGTGAAGAGCTGGCAGCAGCAGTAACTGCATGACGCGGGCGTGCTTGCCCATGTCGGAACTGCAGGGGAGGCGGCTTTGCCGTCTCCCCTGTTGCATGAAAAGCGGAGGGATGCGGAATGAGCGGTTTTGTGCTGGCCATCGATCAGGGAACGACCTCGACCAGGGCGATACTGTTCGACGACAAGATGAAAGTCGCCGGCACCGGCCAGCAGGAATTCGCGCAGCATTATCCGGCTTCCGGCTGGGTCGAACATGACCCGGAAGACATCTGGGCAAGCGTTCTCGCCACGGTGAAAGCGGCTTTGAAGGCCGCCGCCCGCACGGCATCGGATGTGGCCGCGATCGGCATCACCAACCAGCGCGAGACGGTCGTGATCTGGGACAAGGCAACCGGCAAGCCGATCCATAACGCGATCGTCTGGCAGGACAGGCGCACCGCGCCGCTCTGCCAGAAGCTGAAGAAGCAGGGACTGGAGAAGACATTCACGAAGAAGACCGGCCTGCTGCTCGATCCGTATTTCTCCGGCACCAAGATCGCCTGGATGCTGGACAAGGTGAAGGGTGCCAGAAGGCGCGCCGAGAGGGGCGAACTGCTTGCCGGTACCATCGACAGCTTTCTCATCTGGCGGCTGACCGGCGGCCAAATGCACGCCACCGACGCGACAAATGCCTCGCGCACGCTGGTCTACAACATCGAGAAGAATATCTGGGACGACGAGCTGCTTTCGATCCTGAAGATTCCGGCCGCGATCCTGCCGCAGGTGAAGGACTGCGCCGACGATTTCGGCGTCACCGAGAAGAGCCTTTTCGGGGCCGAGATGCGGATCCTCGGGGTGGCCGGCGACCAGCATGCGGCGACCATCGGCCAGGCCTGCTTCGAGCCCGGCATGATGAAATCCACCTACGGCACCGGCTGCTTCGCGCTGCTCAACACCGGCGCCGATCTGGTGCGTTCGAAGAACCGGCTTTTGACCACCATCGCCTATCGGCTCAACGGCAAGACAACCTACGCGCTGGAAGGCTCGATCTTCATCGCGGGCGCAGCCGTGCAGTGGCTGCGCGACGGCATCAAGGTGATCGGCAAGGCCGAGCAGAGCGGAGTATTGGCTGCGGCCGCCGACCCTGCGCAACAGGTCTATCTGGTGCCGGCCTTCGTCGGCCTCGGCGCGCCGCATTGGGACGCGGATGCGCGCGGCGCGATCTTCGGGTTGACGCGCAATTCGGGCCCGGCCGAGTTCGCGCGCGCGGCACTCGAATCGGTCGCCTTCCAGACGCGCGACCTGCTCGACGCCATGCGCAAGGACTGGAAAGGCGCTTCGGCCAAGACGGTGCTTCGCGTCGACGGCGGCATGGTGGCATCCGACTGGACCATGCAGCGGCTCGCCGACATTCTCGACGCACCGGTCGACCGTCCGACGATACTGGAGACGACGGCGCTGGGCGCGGCCTGGCTTGCCGGGTCAAAGGCCGGTGTCTGGCCGAAAGCGAAAGAATTCGCCAAGAGCTGGGCGCTGGAGCGGTGCTTCGAGCCGCAGATGGACGCCGCAACGCGCGGTGCGAAACTGGCCGGATGGCGCGACGCGGTGCGCAGGACGCTGAGTGTGTGAAGCGGTTTACGGGACCGGGCGAACGGGAAATGCAGCCGGATTGGTATCCTGCCTGGCGCGATGAGGCCTTTGAACAGCTCATCGCCAAGAATGCGCGCCTGGCGAAAGATTTCCGCCTCGGCAGTTGGTCGCGTTACGACTACGACTTGACGGCAGGAAAGCTGTTGTTCTCCGACCGGAGTGGAGTCAAGGTCGTTTCGGAAATCCAGGTTGCGGGCTCTACCAGCGCCAAGGCTGGCAATTGGCTCTGGGCTTGGGCCAATTCGATTTGGCCTTCGGAGTTCATAACTGACGCCCAGTCAGCTCGATCTTTCGGTGAGAAGCACGGCATCGGCGAGCTAACTCAAGACTATGTGACGGACGAAGATCTTAATGCACTCGGTTGGGAATTGACCTCGGCAGCGGCTCGGATTTGCAACGCCTGCGGAGCCTATCGCTCTCCTTCTGATGAAGGCGTAGGTCTGTATCTGATTTTGAAGAACATTAGCTGGGCCAGTTGAATTCGGCTGAAGGGCAACGAGAGAGCCCGTGCCTCTCGCGGCACGGGCTCAGTCAACGACCCGGGTACTGACTGGAGGCTGTCAGTAGGGCGAAACGCACTGCTGACGCGGGCCGTTGTTAGGCTGGAAGGTGTTGTCCGAGGCGCGATAGGAGCGGTAGCGGTCGTAGCACCACTGCACGTGCGCGTTGCCGCGATAGAGGCGGTTGTTCTCGCTGTTGACGATGGCGCCGGTGATCAGCGCGCCGGTCGCGAAAGCTGCCAGCGGAAACCAATAGTCGCCATGCCGGCGATAGCCGCGGCGATACTCACGATAGCCGCGATGGCCGTTCCAGTATACGGCGTCACCACGACGCGAGAAATCCCGGTTGAAGCTGCGGTGCCTTCTCCAGTCCCGATACTGCACGGTCTGAAGATCTGACGACAGGCCCTGGGGTTGCGGTACATAAGCTGGCTGAGCGTTGACCGGCACCATCTCCGCCGCGAGGAACGACGCCGAGAGAGCGGTTGCCAACAGGCCGGATGCGATCTTGTTCATTGATCTTCTCCTCGATGGTTGATGGGGACGTCCTGTTTTGCGAAACGGGCCCGAATTGCAATGGTTCCCGTTCCAGCATCAGCCCATTGTGTCAGCCCATTGTTATTGTAGGGCTTTCTGAAGCAGCCCCAGGCCGGGCCATTGGCGCAGGCATCGAAAGCCGTTCACCCGCGGCGTCCCTTCGAATCCGTTCAAGAAATCCGCCTTGGAAGCCCGTCTTTTTCCGGTTGACCGGCCGCGGCACTCTCCCTATGTTCCGCGCAATTTCGAGGGCGGCGTTCCGAGCCCACGGGAGCGCGTAGCTCAGCCGGTAGAGCAACTGACTTTTAATCAGTAGGTCATGGGTTCGAATCCCATCGCGCTCACCAATAAACCCAATAAAATCAGATATTTGTGTAGGGATCGAGCGTTTAAACGCTTTGATTGGCGGTGAATTTAGGTAGCGGGTTGGGTAACAAAATTCTGCCTGCCCAATGAGTCCGCAAGTTTGTCACCGGACAGTTGTAGGCGTGCGATGACCATCCCTATATGTCGCATCGGGCTATTCGGGGGATTTCTGCCATTAGCGTTCTTCATGAGATACAGGCGGCGGTGCTGAGCGACGAAGCGGACCTGAGCACCATACTATTGAAGCTGCGGTTCTTGGCGTCTCGCCTTGGAAGCGAGCCGCTTGAGGATTGGGTAAAATATGAAACCTCCGGGTATCCGCCTGAAGTGGACGTCCCGGAGTATCGAATCGTTGGGGTGACCTACAGGGGAACTTGGTCAGGGCCGTTTGGAAGAATGATCCAAGACGCCCCGATTCCGCCGCATCTAATTGAGCAATTTGCCGGAGAGAGTTGGACGTCTTACAAAGTCCGAGAAAGTATCGCTGGCGTTGAGCAGCTTGCAAAATCCGAAACGCTTGGCATCAACGCCTCGAACCTTATTTTGCTGCTCCAGGGCAACCTGTATCCTGGTTGGGCCTGCAATTCGGTTTCGGGGCGTATCTCCCCGGTCGCCATGAAAGAGATCAAGCAGGCAGTACGCAGCCGCGTGCTAGAGCTCACAATCGAACTTGAGAAGCAAGTGCCAGAGGCTGCGGCGGTCACGTTGACGAAGCCGATACCGCAAGAAGCAGCAAGCGAGGCAGCGGTAACACAAATCTTCAATCAAACCATCCTCGGCAACGTCACTCACATCACTGCAACGGATGGCGCTCAAATAACTTTGTCAATCACGGCGGGCGACATAGGCTCAATGAGGACTGCTCTGATAAAGGCAGGGTTGCCAGAAGAGGCGGCCAAGGAATTCACTGAGATTGTCGCCGCTGAGCCGCCCAAGGCTATAGACAACCCACTTGGAAGCAAGGCGCTGGCTTGGATCAAAAAGAATGGTCCGAAGGCAGCGAGTGGAGCTTGGAAAATTGGCTCAGAAGTCTTAACGGACGTTCTCACAGAAGCCGCGATGAAGTTCGCCGGCCTGAAACCCTGACCGGTCAGCGTTTACACAGCTTCGGGCTGACTACAACTTGGCTATGACCGGCGTAATAAACGCCATTGCTTGTTGCCAATGGGCATTTTTGGGCGGGGGTCTTTCATTCCCGCTTTCGAAATTCTTATCGCTCCCCTTGCATACGAATGCCCGAGCTGCCGGGTCGCGGACTATGTACGCGATCAAATCGGCCTGTAATGCGAGATAGACCGGCCGTCTTGGGTGACGGATCCCAGGTTTAGACAAGGCGTCATCCATGATAAACTTAGAGTAGGATCGCGCTGACATTATTACCGACGCCTGCTGATAAGTGAGATTCCAAGTGGCGGTCCACAGACTAGGCGTTCAATCGCATCTATTTGGTTTTTGGTAGCGGGCGTGCCGTCATCGCCAGCGATCGGGACAGCAATGTCCGATAGTAGTGGGCGCCCCATGCGAGTTTTCGCTGCGCCGCCGAAGAGGCAGTCAAAAAGGCCCATTTGGCTCCGCCCTCCCAAGCACAGAATTTCAATCACAAAACCGGAGGGCTCGCAAATCGGAGCGTTTGCTGCGGCCCATATCACCGTGCCGCTTAGCAGGCACCTGGCGGCCGACCAAACATCGCCGGTGAAGGACTCGCCGGCGCCGGGGCGAGACCCTGGCAATCGGAACGAAAGCCACGCGCAACTATTACCCCATTGAAGGGACCGCAATCTGGGATGCGGATACAGTGGACGTACTGAACTTGGAACTGGCCAGGGCCAGGCTGCGCGTCAAGCGCGCAGAAACTTCGCTCAATCATGCAAAAGAAATGCTGGATGAAGAATGTGGCGTCGGGATCAATCTCGCGCTGTGCGACCGCATAAGGTCGGAGAAGAAGCGAGTGGCGGAGGCCAGAAAGCGGCTGATGAAGATCGCTTCGAACGCCTCAGCGTAACGGGGTGACTTGCCCGAAGGCAAGAGAGATCCTGCCGCGTTGCCTTGTCCCTGGATGGGGTCGTGGTTAAACTCGGCGCCTCCGAGGGAGGCTCCAGGATGGCACTTGACCTTTCGGTAGATTCACAGGCGCCCAAGGCGGCGACGCCGCCGGGCAGATATCTTTTCGGCCCGGTCGCCGATTTCCTGATGCTCGGCGGCAGCGCGTTTCTGATCCTGCCACTGCTGTTCCTGGTGCCGCGCGAGTATGAAGGCTCATTGGCCGCGACGATGGTCGTCGTGGCCTATCTGGTGAACTATCCGCATTTCGCCCACTCCTACCAGATTTTCTACCGCAATTTCGGCCGCAAGGCGCGTGGCGAGGGCTACGACAGAAGCCTGCAGCTCCGCTACATTTTCGCCGGCGTCATCGTGCCAGTGGTCATGACCCTGTTCTTTGCCTATGGCGCGGCGACGTCGAACACGCGGCTGCTCGGCTTTGCGGCCAACGCAATGTTCTTCTTCGTCGGCTGGCACTACGTCAAGCAAGGCTACGGCATGCTGATGGTCGACGCCGTCCTGAAGCGCAAATTCTTCGACGACCGGGACAAGAAGGTGCTGCTCGTCAACAGCTATGCGGTGTGGATCCTGGCCTGGCTGCAGACGAATACGGCCGTGACGCAGGGGCAATATTACGGCCTTCAATATTACACCTTCGCGGCGCCGTCATGGATCACCGACATTGCCGTGCTGGCGGCCGTTGGATCGACGGCGGCCACGCTTTTCATGCTGGTCAGCCGCTGGCGAAGGAATGGCGGCGGACTGCCTTACAACGGCATCGTGGCCTATGTCGCCTCGCTCTATCTCTGGATCCTGATCGCCAGGATTAACCCGCTCTGGCTGCTCGTGGTGCCGGCGCTGCACTCGCTGCAATATCTGGCCGTGGTGTGGCGCTATCAAACCAATGTCGAGCGTGACGTCTCGGATGCCGCGCGGGATCCGGAGCCGAAGATATTATCCGTGCTCGGGCCCCGCTACAGGCTGCGGGTGCTGGGATTCATCATCGGGGGCGGCGCCCTCGGCTATCTCGGCTTCTGGCTGATCCCCTTCGTGCTGACCGCCCTGGTTCCCTACGACAAGCAGGTGCTCGGTTCGTCGCTGTTCTTCTTCATCGTGCTGATCTTCATCAACGTGCACCACTATTTCCTCGACAATGTGATGTGGCGCCGCGGCAATCCGGAAGTGTCGAAATATTTGTTCCGGTAGGAGGATCCAAACCCGGCACTGAAGGCCGCCGGTCACGCGATCAGCGACACATTCCCGCCGGCGTGACGCTCAAGTCGTCCCGCGAGGTCGAGTTCAAGCAGCACCATCGATATCTGCGCTGCACTCATGCCGGTGTGGCGGATAATGTCGTCCACCGCGATCGGCGTGGGCCCGAGCGCTTCCAGCACATCGGCGCGGTCGTTTTCGCCGGGCGGCGGCATGGCCGACATGTCGGGCGCTTCGGCAAGCGGGAGGGTTCTTGGAAGCCGGGCACCGGCAAGCGGCGCCAGCGCGCCAAGCACGTCGGCGGCTTCGGTGACCAGCGTGACGCCGTCCTTGAGCAGCGCGTTGCAGCCGGCGGCGCGCGGATCGAGCGGCGAGCCCGGCACGGCGAAGACCAGCCGGCCCATTTCATTGGCCAGGCGCGCGCTGATCAGCGAGCCGGAGCGCTGCGCCGCCTCGACCACCACCAGTCCAAGCGCCATGCCGGCCACCAGGCGGTTGCGACGTGGGAAATCCTGGGCGCGCGGCTGCCAGCCGAAGGGCATCTCGGAAACGATGGCGCCGCCTCGATCGGCGATCTCATCGCAAAGGCCGGCATTCTCGGGCGGGTAGGGTACATCGAGCCCGCCGGCCAGCACGCCGACTGTGCCGGTCGAAACGCTGCCTTTGTGCGCGGCCGTATCGATGCCGCGCGCCAGGCCGGAAACGATGGCGTAGCCGTCTCGGCCGAGATCGGCCGCCAGCATGCGCGCCATCTTGATGCCGGCCAGCGAGGCATTGCGAGCGCCGACAATCGCCACCGCCGGCAAGCGGAAGACCGCGCCTTCGCCTTTTACCGCCAGCAACGGCGGCGGGTTGTCGAGAGTCTTCAGTAGGGGCGGATAATCGGCCTCGCCGATGCCGACGAAGCGGGCGCCGGCGCGCCGCGCGGCCTCCAGCTCGGCTTCGGCCTCGGCGACGGAGGGGATGCGGACGATGCGATTGGCGCCGCCGGAGATCATCAGCTCCGGCAGCATTTCAAGCGCGGCTTCGGCCGAGCCGAAGCGGTTGATCAGCTCGCGAAACGAGGTCGGGCCGACATTGGGCGTGCGGATCAGGCGAAGCCAGGCAAGCCGCTGCCGATCGCTGAGACGCGGGCCGGCAGCCAGGGCGCTCATCCCTTCGCCCCGATCTTGCCCTCGGTCCCGGCGAGCAGCCGCGAGATGTTTGCTCGATGCTTGACGATGACGATCAGGCTCATCAGCGCGAACAGGCCCGCGATCTGCGGCGTGTTTGTGACATAGAGCGCGACCGGCACGACCACCGCGGCCGCCAATGCCGCCAACGAGGAATAGCGGAACAGGAAGGCCATCGCGAGCCAGACGACGGCGAAGACAAGCATGCCTTGCCAGGCAAGGCCAAGCAGCACGCCCAGATAGGTGGCGACACCCTTGCCGCCCTTGAAGCCGAGCCAGACCGGGAAGAGGTGGCCGAGAAAGGCACCGAAACCGGCCAACAGTCCGAAGTCCGGCGAAAAATGTCCGGCGATCAGCACCGCGGCAGTGCCTTTCAGCGCATCGAGCAGCAGAGTGGCGGCAGCAAGGCCCTTGTTACCCGTCCTCAGCACATTGGTCGCGCCGATGTTGCCGGAGCCGATCTGGCGCACGTCGCCGAGCCCGGCCGCACGGGTGATCAGGAGCCCGAACGGGATCGAGCCGAGCAGATAGCCGAAGACGAGCGCGATCACGTAACCCATTGTTTCCCCCATATTTCCTGCCGCCCGGTTGCTCTTCCTATGATTGATACACTGTGCGCGATGCAACCATAGTTTGCAAGTGCTGGCCCTGCTTGGGCGTGAATTTATCATAATGGTAGAGTCGGGAGGGTTCGCCAAGCAAGTCTATGCCGGGCAGGCTGAGCAGGGCTTAAGCGATGCGGTGGCTTATGCGGAAAACACCGTGCGGCCCGCCACCACCGTTTGCAGGACCGTGCCCTGCAGACGCGCGCCCTCGAAACAGGTGTTCTTCGAGCGCGAGCGCAGACCGCTTTCGCTGACGATCCACGGCTCGTCCAGATCGACGACCGCGAGATCGGCCGGCGCCCCCGGCTTCAGCGTGCCGCCCGGCAGGCCGAACAGTCTGGCCGGCGCCGTGGACAGCGTCTCGATCAGCCTCAACAGCGGCACGTCGCCATTGTGGTAAAGCCGAAGCGCCGCGCCCAGCAACGTCTCCAGCCCGATGGCGCCGGCAGCGGCGTCGGCGAAGGGCAGGCGCTTGGTGTCGACGTCCTGCGGATCGTGCGAGGAGACGACGATGTCGATCGTGCCGTCCTTGATCGCCTCGATCATCGCCAGCCGGTCGTCCTCGGCGCGCAAGGGCGGAGTCAGCCGGAAGAAGGTGCGGTATTCGCCGACGTCGTTCTCGTTGAGCGACAGATTGTGGATGGCGACGCCGGCCGTGACGTTGGCGCCATCGGTCTTTGCCCGGTTCACCGCGCCGGCCGCCATCGCCGACGAGATTTTTGCCGCGTGATAGGCGCCGCCGGTCAGCCGGGCCAGCGCCAGGTCGCGTTCGAGCGGGATCAGCTCCGCCTCGCGCGGAATGCCGGACAGGCCGAGCCAGCTCGCATAGAGCCCTTCGTTCATCACGCCGGACGAGGCGAGATTGGCATCTTGCGTTTCGTGCGCGATGACGCCGCCGAAATCGCGCGCATAGGTCAGCGCCCGGCGCATCACCAGCGCATTGGCGATCGTGTGGCGGCCGTCGGTGTAGGCGACGGCGCCGGCCTCGCGCAGCAGGCCGAACTCGGTCATCTCGCGGCCTTCGAGGCCCTTGGTGATCGCTGCCGACGGGAAGATGTTGACGCTAGCGGTGTCGCGTGCCGTGCGCAGCACGAATTCGACCAGCGCGACATTGTCGATCACCGGATCGGTGTCCGGCATCATGACGATGGAGGTGACGCCGCCCGCCGCCGCGGCGACGCTTGCCGAAGCGATGGTTTCGCGATGCTCGCCGCCTGGTTCGCCGATGAAGACGCGCGCGTCGACAAGGCCTGGAATGATCGTCTTGCCGGCGCAGTCGACGACGGCGGCGCCTTCCGGCACGCCCTGGTTCAACGCGGCTTTCCCGGCAGCGACGATTCTGCGGCCGTCGACGATGACGCTGCCGATCTCGTCCACGCCGCGCGAGGGGTCGACAATGTGCGCCTTGCTGAAGACGGTCATGCTCATGCGCCGCGCCCCTCATGGTTGCGGCGCGGATCAAGCAGGGCTTCCATCACCGCCATGCGCACGGCGACCCCCATCTCCACCTGTTCCTGGATGACGCTTTGCGGTCCGTCGGCGATCTCGGAGGCGATCTCGACGCCGCGGTTCATCGGGCCGGGATGCATGACCAGCGCATCGTCCTTGGCAGCTTTCAGCTTCTCGGCATCAAGGCCGAAATAGCGGAAATATTCGCGGACCGACGGCACGAAAGCGCCTTCCATGCGCTCGCGCTGCAGGCGCAGCATCATGACCACGTCGGCGTCCTTCAGCCCCTCGGCCATCGAGCGCGACACGATCACGCCCATCCTGTCGATGCCGGACGGCAGCAATGTCGAGGGCGCGACGACGCGCACCTGCGCGCCAAGCGCGTTCAGAAGCATGATGTTGGAGCGGGCGACGCGCGAATGCAGGATGTCGCCGCAGATCGCCACGATCAGCTTCGACAGCGGCCCCTTGGCGCGGCGGATGGTCAGCGCGTCGAGCAGCGCCTGCGTCGGGTGCTCGTGCGCGCCGTCGCCGGCATTGACCACCGAGCAGCCGACCTTCTGGGCGAGCAGGGCAGCCGCGCCCGCTGATTGGTGGCGGATGATCAGGATGTCTGGGCGCATGGCGTTGAGGGTCATGGCCGTATCGATCAGCGTCTCGCCCTTCTTCACCGAGGAGCTTGCCACCGACATGTTCATGACGTCGGCTCCGAGACGCTTGCCGGCGAGCTCGAAGGACGACTGCGTGCGAGTCGATGCCTCGTAGAACAGGTTGATTTGGGTGCGGCCGCGCAGCGTCGAGGTCTTCTTTTCCGATTGCCGCGAGATTGCCACGGCCTGGTCGGCCCGATCGAGCAACAGCTCGATATCGGCGGGGGAAAGATCGCGGATGCCCAGAAGATGGCGGTGAGGGAAGAGCGGCAGGGACGAAGCGTCGGTCATCTCAAGGCGCTGCTATAGGGTGCGGTCCGGCCTGCCGCAAGCGCCAGCTTTGGATTGCGGGCGTTCTCCCCGGTATTTTCGTCGCGCGCCTTCCGTGGCTTGGGCTATAAGGCCCAGTGGCTTCGGATTCGCGACCGCGGGCTTGGAAATGGTAAGAACCTCTCGGCCAACTGAAGGATTGGGCAACTGAAGGATTGGGCGTGACCGACGAGGTGATCAACCAGCCGCCGCCATTGGCAGGCGGCAATGCATGGCGGGGCGATCCGTTGCTCATCCAGCTAGCCGAGCGTTTTTCCGATCCCGTGCGCAAGGATCTCGACGGGCTTGGCCGGTTCGTGATGACGCAGGAAGCGCAGGAGCTTGCCCGGCTTGCCAACACCGACACGCCGAAATTGCGCACCCATGACCGCCAGGGCCGTCGCCTCGACCTGATCGAATATCATCCGGCCTATCATGCCTTGATGCGCCGCGCGATCGCCGGCGGCCTGCATTCTTCGGTATGGGAAAACGGCGATGCCGAGATTGGCCGCCGCCATCAGGTGAGGGCGGCACGCTTCTACCTGACCGCTGAGCTCGAGACGGGGCATCTTTGCCCCATTACCATGACCAGCGCTTCGCTGGCGGCCTTGATGGCAAGCCCGAAGCTTTTCCGCGAATGGGCGCCGCGCGTGACGACGCGCAAATACGACCAGGCGCAGAAGCCGCCGGTGCAAAAGACCGGGCTGACGCTCGGCATGGGCATGACCGAGAAGCAGGGCGGCACCGATGTGCGCGCCAACACCACCAGGGCGGAGCGCACCGGCAGTGGTTTTTACCGGTTGACCGGCCACAAGTGGTTCATGTCGGCGCCGATGTCGGATGCCTTCCTGGTGCTCGGCCAGGTGCCGGAGGGGCTGTCCTGCTTTCTCGTGCCGCGCATCCTGGGCGACGGCTCCGGCAACGGGTTCCGTTTCCAGCGGCTGAAGGACAAGCTTGGCAACCGCTCGAACGCCTCGTCGGAGGTGGAGTTTGTCAACGCGATCGGCGAGATGGTCGGCGACCCGGGCGCAGGCGTGAAGACGATCATGGACATGGTGACGCTGACCAGGCTCGACTGCGCGGTCGCTTCGTCGGCGCTGATGCGGGCGGGCCTCGCTGAGGCTGTTCATCACACGCGCCATCGCCAGGTGTTCGGCTCCAACCTGATTGACCAGCCGCTGATGCAGCGGGTTCTGGCCGACATGGCGCTCGACGTCGCCGCGGCCACGGCGCTGTCGTTCCGGCTGGCGCGCTCTTTCGACGAGGCGGCAAGCGATCGCGGCGAGGCGGCCTTTGCCCGAGCCATGACGCCAGTCGTCAAATACTGGGTCTGCAAGATCGCGCCGCAGCTGCTTTACGAGGCGATGGAATGCCTTGGCGGCAACGGCTATGTCGAGGAAGCGCCGCTTGCCCGCTATTACCGAGAGGCGCCGGTCAACGCGATCTGGGAGGGCTCTGGCAATGTCATGGCGCTCGACGTGCTGCGCGTGCTCGGCCGCGCGCCCGGCCTGTTCGAGGAGGTGCTGACCGGCATCGACCGCGATCTAGGCACCGGCGGGCGCGGCACCATCGGCGTGCTGAAGGCCGCCATGCAGGTCGCCGCGACCGACCAGGGCTCGGCGCGCCTGCTCACCGAACAGCTGGCGCTTTCGGCCGCGGCGGCGGAGCTGCGCAGGCTGGGGGCAGGGCGGATCGCCGATGCTTTCGTCGAAACGCGGCTCGGCGGCCAGTGGCGCACCACCTACGGCATGCTCGATTCGCGCCACGACGCGCGCATGATCATCGACACGCTCTATCCACCGGTGACCTGATCCGCCTCTAAATCTCTAAACCAAGAGATTGAGCATCACGTCATCCGAAAACCGCTTCACACTTTTTCGGCATCATACCGTAGAGCGCATCGCGCCGAAACGGATTCGGGCGACGCGCCTAAGTCGTTGTTGTGATGAATGTCGTTATCCCAGAACCGCTGCGCACTTCTGGGCGACATGCATTAAAGGCAGATTGCCGATCTGTGGACAGCTGTTAACCTTAACAAATGGTTTCCGTTGCAGCGAGCCGATGCAAAGCCCACTCTCCGCTTTGCTGGAGTAGGGAAGGGTTAACCATGACCTCCCCGAACTCCGCCAGCGGGAAACGTATGCGGCACGTGTTGAGCTCAGTTCTGGCCTTGCATTGGGCGGTGGTTTTCGCCCTGCTTGCCTATGTCTGCATGGACGGCAGCCGCGGCATAGCGACGGCTCTCGGCGTGCTCGGCCTTTCCGTCCGGGGCAACCGGTTTCCGCAGTTTGAAAATGCGGCCGTGGTCGCGCCGCTTTCGATCGCGTTGTTGATCGTCGCGGTGTTGTTCTGCTGGGCCTTCGTCGAAACGCTGCTGAACGCGGCGGCAAGGCCGGACGCGGGCGAGAGCGTGGCCCGGATCGCCTTCATCTCGGCATCTTTCCTGCTTTCGCTGATCCTCATCGGCGGCGTGGTTCAAGGCATAGATGGCCTGTTCATGATCGTCGCCATCCAGATGACGGCACTGCTTGCCTCCTACATCGCCGTGCTGGCTGAACGCCGCTCCAGCTTTGCAGCAATGCACTTGCCCGAGGGTGATATCCGCGCCGCCTCGCGCATGGCGATGGGAGCCGCGCACAGCTCGCTTCTTTCCCGCATATCCGGCCGCCCGGAAAACAAGCCTGGAGGCAGGCGCTGATGCGCACGATATTCACGCTCTGGGCTGCTCCGATGGCCATCTTTTGGGGATGGTTCTTCCTGTCGGCCAACGACATGAATTTCGGCTATGCGATGCTGAGCCGACAGGTGCACGATTTTGCTTTCCAGCTCTACGGCCAGATGCTCGGCGTCGATCCGGCGATCATTCCGGGCATGGTGGCGCGGACCTGCGTTTTCGACTTTTTCCTGCTCATAGGGCTTTGGGCCTTCCGCCGCCGGCACAACATCGGCGAATGGATCAGGCAGCGCCGGCAGGGCGATATCAGTTCCGATCGGCTCGGCCGAGCGACTGAAGCCGGTCCAACGCTCCCTGCAGAATAAAGGCGGCGGCCGCCGAATCGATCTTGCCGGCGCGCTTCTTGCGCGAGAAATCCATCTCGATCAGCGTCCGTTCGGCCGCAACCGTCGATAGCCGCTCGTCCCACAGCACGAAGGGCAGGTCGGAAAGCGGCGCCATGTTGCGGACGAAGGCGCGGGATTTTTGTGCTCGGGGCCCTTCCGAGCCGTCCATGTTGACCGGGAGGCCGAGTACGACGGCGCCGACATTGTCCTTCTGGAGCTGAGCGAGAAGCTGGGCGGCATCCAGCGAAAATTTCTTGCGCAGGATCACCGGGCGCGGATGGGCGAAGGACAGCCCGCGGTCGGAAACCGCGACGCCGATCGTCTTGTCGCCGAGATCGAGCCCGGCGAGCGTCTTGCTGCCGGCAAGCCGCGGCGGCAGTTCCTCGATTGAAATAATGCCCAACGGCTTCCTCTGACATCCAGGCGTCACATCCTTTTGACGTGTAGAAGGAGGGCGCCACTTTCAATTTGCGACTAGCGTTCTATCTTCCGGCAACGGAGAAATCGAGGAAAGCGTTCATGAAACTGACCTGGTACGGACATTCGGCATTCCGCGTCGAGACCAAGGACGCCACCATTCTCATCGACCCCTATCTGGTCGGCAATCCGTCCTGGACGGGCGGCTGGGAAGGGCCGGCGGAAGGCGTGACCCATGTTCTCCTGACTCATGGCCACAACGACCATGTCAGCGGCGCGGTCGAAGTGCTGAAGAAAAGCGGCGCCATGCTGGTCGCCAATTTCGAGATCTGCATGTACCTCGTCGGCCAGGGCGTCAGCGGCGACAAGATCAATCCGGGCAATATCGGCGGCACCGTCGATTGCGGCCCTTTCACCACGACCTTCGTCCAGGCGCTGCACTCGTCCTCCTTCGGCGGCGAAGGCGGCACGAACACCTATCTCGGCAATCCGGGCGGGCTTGTCCTGCACTTCCCCGAGGACAAGACGCTCTACCACATGGGCGACACCGACATCTTCTCCGACATGGGGCTGATCAACGAATTGCACGAACCGAAGATCGGCATCGTGCCGATCGGCGACCGCTTCACCATGGGCGGCGCCGTGGCGGCCCTTGCCTGCCGCCGCTTCTTCGGTTTCGAGACGGTCGTTCCCTGCCATTTCGGCACCTTCTCGATGATCGACCAGACCGCCGACAAGTTCGTCGCCGGCATGGAAGGCTCGGGCGTAAACGTGACGCTGCCGGACATCGGCAAGGCGATCACGATCTAGATTTCTCTGCGTCGCAAGAGCTCTGCTCCCAAGCCAGGAAAAGATGCGCTGCAGACAGGCCGGCAAACCATGGCAGCCATTATCACTGCGAGGGCGTGGCATTGCCGCGTAAGCGCCCGGGGAGCGACCGCGTGGCGATCGAACCGGCATGATCCATGTTGCACGCTGAGCGCCGCGCCGCTATAGCCCGAACTGGTTTTCCCGAGGCGATAGAACATGTCCGTTGATCTTCAGACCGTGAAGCGCGTCGCGCACCTTGCCCGCATAGCGGTGAGCGAGGAGGACGCCGAGCGCATGACCGGCGAATTGAACGCCATCCTCGGCTTCGTCGAGCAGTTGAACGAGGTCGATGTTTCGGGCGTCGAGCCGATGACCTCGGTCACGCCGATGGAGATGAAGAAGCGCCAGGATGCCGTCACCGACGGCAACAAGGCCGCCGACATCGTCGCCAACGCGCCGGCGACGGACGAGAATTTCTTCCTCGTTCCGAAGGTGGTGGAGTAGAGCGTGGCTGTCGAGATCGCCGTCGAGACGCCTTTGCAGGACGACGTGCGCGCGCTGGTCGCCGAACTCAACGCCGCGCTGCTCGAACTGACGCCGCCCGAGCACTGCTATCATCTCACCGTCGAGCAGATGGCCGACGAGCATACGACGGTGTTCATCGCTCGCGACAACGGCCTTGCCGTCGGCTGCGGCGCGCTCAAGCGCCATGACGATACGGTCGGCGAGGTCAAGCGTATGTACACGCGGCCTTCGCATCGCGGCCGCAAGATCGGCGCCGAGATTGTCGCACGTGTCGAGGCGCTTGCCCGGCAGGAAGGGCTGAAGCGCCTGGTCCTTGAAACCGGCGATCGGCACCCCGCCGCCTGGACCGTCTATGAGCGCGCCGGATTCTCGCGTTGCGGACCGGTGCTGGATTATCCCGATTCCGAGTGGTCGGTGTTTTACGAAAAGAGCCTTGCTTGATGAGCGATCTCACACATCTCACCATTTCCGAGGCCCGCGCCAAGCTGCGCGGCAAGGAGATCACCGCGGCCGAGATCACCGAGGCCTATCTCGCGGCGATCGAGCGCGCCAATCCGGTGCTCAATGCCTATGTGACTGTGACCGCCGACAAGGCGCGCGACATGGCCAAGGCTTCCGATGCCAAGTTGGCCACGGGCGAGGGCGGCGCGCTGGAAGGCATTCCGCTCGGCATCAAGGATCTGTTCGCCACCGAAGGCATCCACACCCAGGCCTGCAGTCACGTGCTGGACGGCTTCAAGCCGCGCTACGAGTCGACCGTGACCAGCAATCTGTGGGCCGACGGCGCCGTCATGCTCGGCAAGCTCAACATGGACGAGTTCGCCATGGGCTCGTCCAACGAGACCTCCTATTACGGCCCGGTGATCAATCCGTGGCGACGCTCGCGCGTCGATACGGTCGTCATGCCGACGACGCATCAGGGCGATGGCGGCTTTGTGTCCGCCGGCGGCACGAAGACGGCGCGGACCTTGGACAACGCCCAGCTGGTACCGGGCGGCTCGTCGGGCGGGTCGGCTTCGTCGGTGGCCGCCTTCCTTTGCGCCGGCGCCACCGCCACCGATACCGGTGGCTCGATCCGCCAGCCAGCCGCCTTGACCGGCACCGTCGGCATCAAACCGACTTACGGCCGCTGCTCCCGCTGGGGCATCGTCGCCTTCGCTTCCTCGCTCGACCAGGCTGGGCCGATCGCGCGCGATGTGCGCGACGCCGCGATCCTGCTGAAGTCGATGGCCTCCGTCGACCCGAAGGACACGACCTCGGTCGACCGTCCGGTGCCGGACTATGAGGCGGCGATTGGCAAGCCGATCAAGGGCATGAAGGTCGGCATTCCGAAGGAGTATCGTGTCGACGGCATGCCGGAAGACATCGAGGCGCTCTGGCAGCAAGGTATTGCCTGGCTGAAGGACGCCGGCGCGGAAATCGTCGACATCTCCCTGCCGCACACCAAATATGCCTTGCCGGCCTACTATATCGTGGCTCCTGCCGAGGCTTCGTCGAACCTCGCCCGCTATGACGGCGTGCGCTACGGCCTGCGAGTGCCCGGCAAGGATATCGTCGACATGTATGAGAAGACCCGCGCCGCCGGTTTCGGCCGCGAGGTCAAGCGCCGCATCATGATCGGCACCTATGTGCTGTCGGCGGGCTATTACGACGCCTACTACCTGCAGGCGCAGAAGGTGCGCACGCTGATCAAGCGCGACTTCGAGAACGTCTTTGCCGCCGGCGTCGATGTGATCCTGACGCCAGCGACGCCGTCGGCCGCCTTCGGCATCGCCGACGAGGACATGGCCTCCGATCCGGTCAAGATGTATCTCAATGACATCTTCACCGTGACGGTGAACATGGCCGGCCTTCCCGGCATTTCGGTGCCGGCCGGCCTCGACGGCAAGGGCCTGCCGCTCGGCCTGCAGCTGATCGGCCGCCCGTTCGACGAGGAAACGCTGTTCCAGACGGCCAACGTCATCGAGCAGGCCGCGGGCAGGTTCCAGCCGGAGAAGTGGTGGTAGCGTCGCCCCTCATCTGACAAGGGGCGATGCATGTTCTACTATCTTTCCAAGATTCTCTGGTTCTTCATCCAACCGATTAACCTGGCGATCTTCCTGCTGTTCGCCGGCCTTTTGGCCGCGCTGTTTGGGCGCCGGCGGCTGGCGGCGACGGGCAGCGTGCTCGGCATCGCGATCCTGGTCCTTTCGGCCTGGACGTCGGTCGGCGCGATGATGCTCAATCCGCTCGAAGAACGCTTCCCCAAGCCGTCCTTGCCCGAGAAGGTCGACGGCATCGTCGTGCTTGGCGGCGGCTTCGAGGGCGCCATCAATCTGTCGCGCGGCGGTTACGAGCTGAACAGCAGCGGCGACCGCATGGTGGAGACAGCGATCCTTGCGAGGCGCTTTCCCCAAGCGAAGATCGTCGTATCGGGCGGCAATGGCTCGCTTTTTCTCGATGGCGAGGGCGACGCCGACACGGCGCCGCGGCTGCTCGGCGCTTTAGGCGTTTCCGCCGATCGCCTGATCCTAGAGGATAAATCCCGCAACACTTACGAGAATGCGGTGTTCTCGCGAAAACTGGTCGAGCCGAAGCCGGGCGAGACCTGGCTGCTGGTAACCTCGGCTTTCCACATGCCGCGCGCCAAGGCGCTGTTCGACAAGGCGGGTTTTGCGACCGTTCCGCGGCCGGTCGACTATCGCACCTCGGGCAGGGAAGGCGTCGGCCTCTACCGCGACAATCCGGTCGATTCGATGCAGGTAACCACCATCGCAGTGCGCGAGTGGATCGGGCTTTTCGCCTACCGGCTGTCCGGCAAGATCGATCAGTTCTTTCCCGGGCCGGGCGGCTGACCGAGCACGGCTTGCCGCGCCGCCGAGAAGAACTGGCGGCGCACCAGCACGGCCAGAAGCACCAGCGTCGATATCACGAAGACCACCGGGTCGACGAACCAGCCGAGATAGCCGATCGAGAAGAAGACGGCGCGCAGTCCGGAGTTGAAGTGCTTGCCGGCAAGCACATTCATGCGCGTCGCCCGCCACACCGCCGTTTCGCTGACCGGGTTGCGCGAAGCCGGGCCATGCGGAGTCGGCACCGCGCCGATCAGGATCGAGCAATAGTTGAACAGGCGGTAAGCCCAGCCGAATTTGAAGAAGGCGAAGGCCAGGACAAGCACCAGGCCGAACACCTTGGTCTGGAAGGCTTCGCGTGACGAGGCCGCGCCGAAGGGCAGGTCGGCCAGAACCTCAAGCACCCGGTCAGAGGCGCCGAGCAGGGCAAAGCAGCCGCCGAGCGCGATCAAAGAAGAAGCGAAGAAGGCGGTGCCTTGCTGCAGGCCGCCCATGATGGCGGTGTCAACGATGCGGATTTCACGCTCGGCCATATTGCGCATCCAGGCCTCGCGCTGGGCATTCATCGCCGTGGTCAGCGACATGCGACGGACCAGCTTGCCGTCCGAGGCGAGCGTGTGCGCAACCCAGACGACCAGGAAGAAAGCCAGCGCCGCCAGATCGGCCACCGAAAGATGAAGTGAGTCGCCCATTCATTGCTTTTAACACAAGGGGTGCCGGCACTTCGACAGGCGGCAAGCGATGTCGCTGGCGGAGCAAACAAGGTCGGCAGCCGCCGCGCCGCGCCATGCAAAACAGCGGAAACATCCCAGGAATTCCTATATGTAAGCTTTGAGCGGTCCTCAGGAGACGACGCCCCAGTGTTCCTTTCGGTTTTCGACCTGTTCAAGATCGGCATCGGCCCATCGAGCTCGCACACGATGGGGCCGATGACGGCCGCGCGTCGCTTTCTCGACGAGATCCTGGCCGGCGACTGGCCCCGGCCCGGCGGCGTCAAGGTTGACCGCATCGGCGCCAGCCTGCACGGCTCGCTTGCCTATACCGGCATCGGCCACGGCTCGGACCGTGCCGTGATCCTCGGCTTGGCCGGCCAGACGCCGCAGACGGTCGATCCGGACGAGGCCGACGGCATCGTCGCCCGTATCGGCGCGGAGAAGCGAGTTTCGCCGCCCGGGCATCCGACATATCGCTTCGATCCCGCCAAGGACCTCGTGCTCGACCGCAAGACGCCGCTGGCCGGCCATGCCAACGGCATGGCCTTCTATGCCTATGATGCGTCCGACCGGCTGCTGCTCAAGCGCATCTATTATTCGATCGGCGGCGGCTTCGTCGTTTCCGAGGAAGAGCTGCAGCGCATGAAGGCAAAGGGCTCGGTGACGACCGAAGGCAAGAAGGTACCGTACCCCTTCAAGAACGCCGCCGAAATGCTGGCCATGGCGGCCAAAAGCGGGCTTTCGATCGCCGAGATGAAGCGCGCCAACGAGGAAATGCATATGTCGCGCGAGGAGCTCGACGAAGGCCTCGACGCGATCTGGGGCGCGATGAAGGGCTGCATCGATCGCGGCCTGTCGCAGGACGGCATCATGCCGGGCGGGTTGAAGGTGCGCCGCCGCGCGCGGCAGCTGCACGACAAATTGCAGGAACAGTGGCAGCAGAATAGGCCAAATCCCTTGCTCGCCAATGATTGGCTGTCGATCTACGCCATGGCTGTCAACGAGGAGAATGCCGCCGGCGGTCGCGTGGTGACGGCGCCGACCAATGGCGCCGCCGGCACACTGCCGGCAGTGCTGCGCTACTGGTTGCATTTCCATCCCGAAGCCGACCAGCCGAGCATCCGCGATTTCTTGCTGACGGCCGCCGCCGTCGGCGGCATCATCAAATCCAACGCCTCGATCTCGGGCGCCGAAGTCGGTTGCCAGGGCGAGGTGGGTTCCGCTTCGGCGATGGCCGCCGCCGGGCTGTGCGCCGTCATGGGCGGCACGCCCGAGCAGGTGGAGAACGCCGCCGAGATCGCGCTCGAGCATCATCTCGGCATGACATGCGATCCGGTCGGCGGCCTGGTGCAGGTGCCCTGCATCGAGCGCAACGCGCTGGGGGCGGTGAAGGCAGTGACGGCCGCATCCTTGGCCATCAAGGGCGACGGCACGCATTTCGTGCCGCTCGACGCCGCGATCGAGACCATGCGCCAGACCGGCCTCGACATGAACGAGAAATACAAGGAAACCAGCCTCGGCGGCCTCGCGGTCAATGTGGTGGAGTGCTGAGGTCTTATCGAGACCCCAGGCTTGGCCCTGTGGAGAAGTCGCTCAAGGCGTTGACGCGTCAACCCTCGCGGCTAAATCTTGGGGCATGTCACTCAATCTCATCAAACTGTGCGTCGGTTGCGACAGCGTCGAGGACCTCGAAGAGTGGATCGCCTTCCGCCTCGACGAGCGGCGCCGTGCGGGCGAGCCGGCCGAGCACTGGCACACCACCCGCATGGTGCCGACGCGCGGCGATGAGATCACCGACGGCGGCTCGCTCTATTGGGTGATCAAGGGCAGCGTGCAGTGCCGGCAACTGATCACCGAGATCCGGCCCTTCGTCGACGGCGAGGGCATCGGCCGTTGTCATCTGGTGCTCGATCCTGAGGTGGTGCGCACCGACTGGCAGCCGCGCCGCGCCTTCCAGGGCTGGCGTTATCTGAAGCCCGCCGACGCACCGGCCGATCTCGGCAAGGGCAGGGCGGCACTCGCCGAAATGCCGCCGAAGCTCAGGCTCGAACTCGCCGAACTCGGCCTGCTGTAGCGCCGCGCCGGCCGGCAAACCCACCGCTGGCCCTTCGGCTCGTCCGATGTGGGACTTGCAAGCGCTGGACCTTGGTCCCATCCTATTTGTTATGCTCGGTCATCCGTATGGCGGTGCTAATCGATGGGTGTGATCCTCGCTTTGGCAGCGGTGCTTGTGGTGCTTTTCGGCGCCGCCATGCTCTTTGTGCGCGCTGATCCCGCAAGGATGGCCGATAGTCTGAGATCGCTTGGACCGGCTTTTCTGGGACTGGTCGGGGCGCCCATGCTGGTCTTCGGCCGCAGCCTTATCGGCGGACTGCTTTTGCTCGCGGCGCTGGCCTGGGTCGGCTGGATACGCACGAGGCGGCCTCCGGCGCGCGCCGCCGCTTCCAAACATTCGACGGTGCGCACTGCCGCGCTCGAAATGGACCTCGACCACGACAGCGGCAAGCTCGAGGGGCTCGTCCTGGCCGGGCGTTATGAAGGCAAGATGCTGGGCGCAATGGGGCTGACGGACCTGCGCCAGCTTCATGGCGAGCTCAGCCCGGATATGGAGAGCCGCCAGCTCCTAGAGACGTATCTTGACGGCCGTTTTCCCGTCTGGCGCAAGGACGCGCAGCCGCACGGTGGCGAAGGGCTGGGTGTTGCGCCAGGTGCGGGCTCCATGACTAAGGAGGAGGCCTACAAGGTCCTTGGTCTTGAAGCGGGGGCTGCCGCGGCGGATATCCGCAAGGCGCACCGCCGCCTGATGCAGCGCCTGAACGCCGATGTCGGCGGCACGTCTGTCCTGGCGGCGCGGATCAATGAAGCCAAGGACGTCCTGCTCTCCAATCACGATTAGTCTCCTTCGACGCGGGTACTTTCCCGGAGATTTCAACAGCCGCCTATTGCTCGACGGCGTAGCACGAGATTTTCTTGCGCTTCAGGGCGTCGCAGGCCTTCCAGGCGGCGTCCTTCGAGTCGAAGCCGCCGAAACGGGCGCGGTAATAGGTGGTGCCGTCCTTGTCGAAAGCGACCGTGAAGCCCGATGCGTCCGCCAAGACCCTCGGCGCCTGCTTGCTCGTCTTTTCGAGCAGCGCCTGGGCTCCGGTTTTCGTCGGCGACGATGCAACCTGAACGACCCAGCCGGAGGGCACCGACGATGTCTTGACCGGATCGATCGCCGGTGTTGCGGGCGATGGGTCGGTATAAGCGGTGACGACCTGGGCCGAGGCTTCCTCGGTTTTGGCGGGCGGCGCCATCGCGGCCACGGCAACCGTCTTCACCTTCTTGATCTGGATCACCGGTTTCGTCTCTTCGGCGACCTGCTGGCTGTCGTGCTGGACGTCATCGTCGGCTGAGGCGACGACAGCGTCATCCGTAGCCGGCTTGGCGTCCGGAGTCGGCGCGTCATGCTTGGGCAAAAAGACCTTGGCCAAGGTCTTGATCGGATTGTCGTTGCCCTTGGCGATCAGATCGCCGCCGCCGCGCGTCGAGGCGCGCGGCAGATAGGTGTTGATCAGCGCGGCCATCTGGTTGTCGCGGCTGCGCCCGGAAGCGCCGCCCATCACCACCGCGACGAGGCGGCGGTCGCCATCGGCAACGGAGGAGACGAGGTTGTAGCCCGAAGCGCGGGTGTAGCCGGTCTTGATGCCGTCGACGCCCTTGATGCGGCCGAGCAGACGATTGTGGCCGTTGATGCGCTGACGGCCATATAGAAACGAGCGCTGCGAGAAATAACCGTAATATTGCGGATAATGCTCGCGCAGCGCGATGCCCAGCATCGCCATGTCGCGAGCCGTGGTGAACTGGCCGGGGTCGGGCAGGCCGTTGGCGTTGCGGAAGACGGTGCCGTTCATGCCCAGCTGGCGCGCCTTGGCCGTCATCATGCGGGCGAAATTGTCTTCGCTGCCGCCAAGCATCTCACCAAGCGCGGTCGCCGAGTCGTTGGCTGATTTCGTCACGATCGACAGAATTGCGGTCTCGACCGGAACCGAGCCGCCGGCGCGCACGCCGAGCTTGGTCGGCGCCTCGGCGGCGGCATGAGCGGAAAACGGAACCGGGGTGTTCTTGCTGATCCTGCCCTTCGCCAGCGCTTCGAAGGTGAGGTAAAGCGTCATCATCTTGGTAAGCGAGGCGGGATAGCGCCGGCCATTGGCGTCAGCGGAGTAGAGCACCTTGCCGGTCTTGGCGTCCACGACAATGGCCGAGGCTCTCGCTGCCATTGCCGACGCCACATCGGCGACGACAACCGTCATCGCGAGCGCGGCGATCATGATTGCCTTGAGGGAGAAAGATTTGGAGACTAGCCCCGACAACGCCTGACGCACCGTTACTTACCCTGAATTTTCGTTGCCCCGGAGGCGGCAAAGGGAGTGCCGGCCTCACTTCCAGCCAAGCTATCGCGCCCAGCGTTACCAATCCGTTTATGGTAACCGCGGCGTTCACCATTTTTCGGCAAATCGAGCTTCTCTTTAATCGAATTTTACCGGCCGCCGGCGCTGGACCCCGTGCATACAAAGGGATTCTTGACTTTTGTGCATCGCACAATATATTGAGGTGCATTGCACAAGGGCGCCCGGGGCAAAAAGGGCGTTTCAACCAAAGGGAAGTATGAAATGACCCAGACCTATGAGGACTTCACGAAATACGGCAAGGAATTTGCCGACACCGGGCTGAAGAGCTTCGCCTCGCTCACCAAGGGCGCGCAGGCGATCGCCACCGAAGCCGGCGAATACACCAAGAAGAGCTTCGAAGCCGGCACCGCCGCCTTCGAGAAGCTGTTCGCGGCCAAGTCGATCGAGAAGGCCGTCGAGATCCAGACCGATTACGCTAAGCAGAGCTATGAGAGCTTCGTGGCTGAGGCCAGCAAGATCGGCAATCTCTATGCCGAGCTCGCCAAGGAAGCGTACAAGCCCTTCGAATCGGTGGTCGCCAAGGCGAAGTAATTTCGCCCGATCACGCCGGACACGGGCAGCGGGCCAATCAAAAGGACCCGGTCGCGGAGACGCGGCCGGGTTTTTTCATGCGCGAGCGCAACCTGACGCACCTTGCCGCATTCACGATTGAGAAATTCGCTGCGGTTTGCCCACCTAGCCATATTGTCAGCTAAACAGAAGGGCTTAAAATCGTCCATCGAGAACCTACATGTTGAACTCGCATGAGGATTCGAAAAGGCTGGACTACGTGACGATCGGTTTGACTGCCACGGCAGACGTGGTGCGAATGCAAAGTGACGGAGACCGCAACGATCCCGGTCGCGGCACCGCTGTCATCACGCGCACCAAAACAAAGACCAAGAAGCCCAGTCTCTACCGGGTCCTCATTCTGAACGACGACTACACCCCGATGGAGTTCGTCGTTCACGTCCTGGAACGATTTTTCCAAAAGGACCGCGAAGCCGCCACACGCATCATGCTTCATGTTCACAATCATGGAGTGGGCGAGTGCGGCATCTACACATTCGAGGTGGCCGAGACCAAAGTGTCCCAGGTCATGGATTTCGCCCGACAGAATCAGCATCCGCTGCAATGCGTGATGGAGAAGAAGTGAGGTAACATGCCGGCTTTCTCCCAAGGCCTGGAAAAGGCGCTACATCAGGCGCTGACATTCGCCAACGAGCGGCATCATGAGTATGCAACGCTCGAACATTTGCTGCTCGCCCTGATCGACGATACCGAGGCGGCCGCCGTCATGCGCGCCTGCAACGTCGATCTCGACGAGCTCAAGCACACCGTTCTCACCTATATCGACACCGAGCTCGACAACCTCGTCACCGGTTATGACGAGGATTCGAAGCCGACGGCAGGTTTCCAGCGCGTCATCCAGCGCGCCGTGATCCATGTGCAATCGTCCGGCCGCGAGGAAGTGTCCGGCGCCAACGTGCTCGTCGCCATCTTCGCCGAGCGCGAGAGCCATGCTGCCTATTTCCTGCAGGAACAGCAGATGACACGCTACGACGCGGTCAATTACATCTCGCATGGCATTGCCAAGCGCCCGGGCGCTTCGGAATCGCGCACGCCGCGCGGCGCCGAGGACGAGCAGGGCGGCCAGAACGGCGCCGAACCGCAGGAAGAGGGTGGCAAGAAGAAGCAGCAGGACGCGCTGACGGCCTACTGCGTCAACCTCAACAACAAGGCGCGCGCCGGCAAGATCGATCCGCTGATCGGTCGCGACAGCGAGATCAACCGCACCATCCAGGTGCTGTGCCGCCGTTCCAAGAACAACCCGCTCTATGTCGGCGATCCGGGCGTCGGCAAGACGGCGATCGCCGAAGGCCTCGCCAAGCGCATCGTCGAAGGCGATGTGCCGGAAGTGCTGCAGGACGCAACCATCTTCGCGCTCGACATGGGCACGCTGTTGGCCGGCACCCGCTATCGCGGCGACTTCGAGGAGCGGCTGAAGCAGGTCGTCAAGGAGCTCGAGGACTATCCGGGCGCGGTGCTGTTCATCGACGAGATCCACACGGTGATCGGGGCCGGCGCCACCTCGGGCGGCGCCATGGATGCATCGAACCTTCTGAAGCCGGCGCTGTCGTCCGGCGCCATCCGCTGCATCGGCTCGACCACCTACAAGGAGTTCCGCCAGTTCTTCGAGAAGGACCGCGCGCTGGTGCGGCGCTTCCAGAAGATCGATGTCAACGAGCCGACCATCGAGGACGCCATCGAGATCATGAAGGGCCTGAAGCCTTATTTCGAGGAGTTCCACAAGGTCCGCTACACGAGCGAAGCGATCAAGGCCTCGGTCGAGCTGTCGGCGCGCTACATCAACGACCGCAAGCTGCCGGACAAGGCGATCGACGTGATCGACGAAACCGGCGCCTCGCAGATGCTGGTGCCGGAAGCCAAGCGCAAGAAGACGATCGGCATCAAGGAGATCGAGGCGACGATCGCCACCATGGCGCGCATCCCGCCGAAGACGGTCTCGGCCGACGACGAGAAGGTGCTGCAGGGGCTCGATATCGAGCTGAAGCGCGTCGTATACGGCCAGGATACGGCCATCACGGCGCTGACCTCGGCGATCAAGCTGGCGCGCGCCGGCCTGCGCGAACCGGAGAAGCCGATCGGCTCCTACCTGTTCTCAGGCCCGACCGGCGTCGGCAAGACGGAAGTCGCCAAGCAACTTGCCGCCTCGCTCGGCGTCGAGCTGATCCGCTTCGACATGTCGGAATACATGGAACGCCACACCGTCTCGCGGCTGATCGGCGCGCCTCCCGGCTATGTCGGCTTCGACCAGGGCGGCCTGCTCACCGACGGCGTCGACCAGCATCCGCATTGCGTGCTGCTGCTCGATGAGGTCGAAAAGGCGCATCCGGACCTGTTCAACATCCTGTTGCAGGTGATGGACCATGGCAAGCTGACCGACCACAACGGCAAGCAGATCGACTTCCGCAACGTGATCTTGATCATGACCACCAATGCGGGCGCCTCGGACGCGCAGCGTGCGGCGATCGGCTTCGGCTCGACCAAGCGCGAGGGCGACGACGTCGAGGCGATCAACCGGCTGTTCACGCCGGAGTTCCGCAACCGCCTGGACGCGATCATCCCGTTCGGTTCGCTGCCGGTGCCGGTCATCCATCAGGTGGTGCAGAAGTTCGTCATGCAGCTTGAGGCCCAGCTCTCCGAGCGGGGCGTCACCTTCGACCTGTCGCCGGACGCGATCGCCTGGCTGGCCGACAAGGGCTATGACGAGCGCATGGGCGCGCGTCCGCTCGGCCGCGTCATCCAGGAGCACATCAAGAAGCCCCTGGCCGACGAGGTGCTGTTCGGCAAACTCAAGAAGGGCGGCACGGTGCGTGTCACCGTCGAGAAGAAGGAAACCGGCGAGTCCGGCCTGAAGCTCGAATCGCTCGCCGACGAGTCGCCCGTGCAGCCGAAGAAGGAAGAGCCGGAAGACGCGCCGAAGCCGAAGAAGGCGGTGGCCAAGAAGCCGGCGCCCAAGAAGGCCGTGGCGCAGAAGCCGGAGCCGAAGGGCAAGGACGGCAACAAACGCAGCCTTGTGCCGCAACTGCCGCGCAAGGGCTGATCGGCCTTCATTTGAAATGCAAAAGAGCCCCGGCAATGGGGCTCTTTTCTTTTGAGCGGTCAGCTCGCAGTCACCGGGTCGAAGGCTGGGTCAGCTTCCCAGCGCCGCGCGGATCTTGCCGGCGTGCTCGGCCAGCACCTCAGGCTTCTCCATCTGGCCGGAATGCGGCTTCAACGGCACGCCTTCGAAGCGCGGCACGACGTGGACATGGAGATGGTAGACGGTCTGCCCGGAGGCCGGTTCGTTGAACTGCATGAGGGTGACGCCGTCGGCGTCGAATGCCTTTTTCACTGCCACGGCCACTTTCTGGACGACCGCGAACAGCGGACCGAGCGTTGCCGGATCGGCGTCGAGCATGTTGCGCGACGGCGCCTTGGGCATCACCAGCGTGTGGCCCATGCCTTGCGGCATCACATCCATGAAGGCGACGACTGCATCGTCCTCGTAGACGCGGTGCGACGGAATCTCGCCGCGCAGGATTTTCGCAAAGATATTGCCGGGATCATAGGCTTCGGCCATGGGGTGACACTCCCAATTGCATTCACCGTCCGGTGTAGCGAAGCCGCGGACGGGCGGCAAGGCGCTCAGGCGGGATCGCTGAAGCGCGTCGTAAGGAATGGATTCGGGCGAAGCGCTTTAAGTCTCTGTTTTCATGTTTCATCGCAGCGGCATGGCGCGCGGTGAAGCCGGCTATTCCCCAAGATCCTTGCGGAAGGGCGTGTGCTCTTCGAGATATTCGCCCATGCGCTCGACCTCGCGTCGCTCGCGCCTGAGATAGTCGGCGACGGCGTTGCGCAAGCCGGGATGCGAGAAGTAGTGCGCCGAATGCATGGTCACCGGCCGGTAGCCGCGCGCCAGCTTGTGCTCGCCCTGCGCGCCTGCCTCCACCACCTTGAGCTTGCGCTCGATGGCGAAATCGATCGCCTGATGGTAGCAGACCTCGAAATGCAGGAAGGGGTGATCCTCGATGCAGCCCCAGTTGCGTCCGTAGAGCGCGTCGGAACCGATGAAGTTGATGGCGCCGGCGATATAGCGGCCGTTCCGCTTTGCCATCACCAGGAGGATGTCGTCGGCCATGCGCTCGCCGATCAGCGAGAAGAACTGTCGGTTGAGATAGGGCCGCCCCCATTTCCTTCCGCCGGTATCCATGTAGAAGGCGAAGAAATCGTCCCAGGCGCTTTCGGTGATGTCCTTGCCGGTCAGCCAGTCGATCGAGATGCCGTCGGCAAGCGCTTCCCGGCGCTCCTTCTTCATTGCCTTGCGCTTGCGCGAGGCAAGCGTGGCGAGGAAGTCGTCATAGGTCGAAAAGCCTTCGTTGAAGAAATGGAACTGCTGGTCGGTGCGATGCAGGAAGCCCGCCGCCTCGAGGCTCGCCACATCCGGCTCGGTTGCGAAAGTGACATGCGCGGACGAGACGCCGAGCTTGTCGGTCACCAGCTTCAGGCCTTCCGCCAGTCCTGCCTTCACCGCACTTTCATTCTCGCCTTTGCCGACCAGCAGGCGAGGGCCGGTGACTGGTGAAAACGGCACCGAGCATTGCAACTTGGGATAATAGCGGCCGCCGGCGCGTTCGAAGGCGTCCGACCAGCCGTGGTCGAAGACATATTCGCCCTGGCTGTGCGATTTGAGGTAACAAGGGACGGCGCCGAGAAGCCTGCCTTGCGCGGTTTCCAGCCGCAAGTGATGACCCTGCCAGCCAGTGCGCCGGACGGCGCAGCCGGAATCTTCCAGAGCGCTTAGAAAAGCGAATGAAACCAGCGGGTTGTAGCCGTTTTCTTGATCGTCGCGCGTGGTTCCGGCAAAGCCGTTCCATTCTTCGCAGGTGAAGGCGCCGATACCCGCCGCGATGCGGATCGCATAATCCGCGTTCGCTGCCCGTCCATCGTCTTCGTCGCCCTGATCCATGGGGCTTATTTAAGCTTCGCAGGGGCAGCTACAAGTCACGTTTGAGGCACTCGGCTCAGCCAACTCTCACCAGGCCGGGCTCGAAACCCTCGAAAGTCATCTGGTCGGCATATTTGAAGGTGAGGTCGACAGCCGGCTGGTCATGCACGGTCCAGGTGATGACCGGCATCTTCAGCTTTTCGCGCACGAAGCTGACGAAGGGGTTGGGCAGATCGCCGGCAGCGTAGGAGGTGAAGGCGAGATCGTGCGCGAGCATGGCGAAATGCGCCTCGATCAACTGGTTGTCCCTGCCATAGGCGGTCAGCCCGCCGGGGATGCCGGGGGCGTCCTTGGCGAAGTCGCGGATCAGCCAGTGATCGAACGACATGATCGCCACCTTGCCGTTGTAGCGCTTGAGCAGCCGGCCGACGCTTGCCACCAGCCCGGCATCATGGCCGGGAACGCCTTTCAACTCGACCACCAGCGGCACACGGCCGTCGATCAGGTCGAGCGCCTCCTCGAGCGTCGGCACGTGGTCCTTGGTGCCGCCGACCTTGAGCGTCGCCAGTTCGGCCGCGGTGCGTTGCCACACGAAGCCATCCTGGCCGGTGAGGCGTTTCAGCTCGCCGTCATGGATGATGACCGGGACGCCGTCGGACGAGACATGCACGTCGCATTCGATGGCGTAGCCGCGCTCGGCCGCCGCGGCGAAAGCCGACAGCGTGTTTTCCCAGCGCGTCTTGTTCATGTCGTGGAAGCCGCGATGCGCGACGGGCTGCGCAATCAGCCAGGACAGATCGGTCATGTTGAGCCTCACTCGACTTCGAAGATCGCTTCGATCTCGACCGCGGCGTTGAGCGGTAGCGAGGCGGTGCCGACGGCGGAGCGGGCATGCTTGCCGCGCTCGCCGAGTGCGGCGACCAGGAAGTCGGAGGCGCCGTTGGCGACAAGATGCTGCTCGACGAAATCCGGCGCGGAGGCGACGAAGACTGTGATCTTGACCAGGCGCCGGACCTTTTCGAGATCGCCCAGCGCGGCCTTGGCCTGCGCCAGGAGGTTGATGGCGCAGAATTTCGCGCCTTCCTTGCCTGCAGCGGTGTCGATGTCGCGGCCGAGCAACCCGCTTGCCTGCAGCTTGCCGTCCTTCAGCGGCAACTGGCCGGCGGTGAACAGCGTGTTGCCGGTGCGGCAATAGGGCACGTAGTTGGCGGCGGGCGCGGCGGCGGCCGGGAGGGTGACGCCAAGATCGCTTAGCCGCTTTTCGATTGTTTCGCTCATTGGTTTTCCCTATTGCTGGAAGACGCCGCGTTGGCCGGGCCGAAATTGCTATTTTTGCCTCGCTTCCGCCACGACTTTTTTTAAGCTGGACCATCTTTCCCTGCGGTCTGCCTCGCAGCCGCGACGATCGGAGCAACGCATGCGCGCAACGCGCCTTTTTCTCGCCGCCGCCTGTTTCTCGGCGATGCTCCCGATGGCGCCGGCCCTTGCGGTGCCCGCGCTGCAGGCGCATCGCGCCGTCTACGATCTCACGCTCAACAAGGCTTCCGATCGCTCAGGCATTACCGGCATCACCGGCCGCATGGTCTATGAGTTCAATGGTTCCGCCTGCGAAGGCTATACGGTGAAATTTCGCTTCGTCACCCAGATTGCCACCGCCGACGGCACGAAGCTGACGGACCAGCAGACGACCACGTTCGAGGATGCCGAAGGCAAAACTTTTTCGTTCGTGACGAAATCCTTCACCGACCAGAACCTCGACAAGGAAGTGAAAGGCACCGCGACCCGGGAGCAGAAGGGCCTGAAAGTCGAGATCGACAAGCCTGAGAAGAACAGCCTCGAGCTTGCAGCGACGCAGTTCCCGACCCAGCATCTGGTCGAGCTGATCGGCAAGGCCGAAAAGGGCGAGAATTTCTACCAGACCAATCTGTTCGACGGCTCTGAGGACGCCAACAAGGTGATGACCACCACCGTCATCGTCGGCAAGAAGACCGATGTCCAGAAATCCGACCCGGAGGCGCCGGCGCTGGCCAAGCTCGCGACCGACAAATACTGGCCGGTCGACATCGCCTATTTCGACGATACCGACAACAAAGGCGAAGAGGTGCCGGAATACCGGATCAGCTTCAAGCTGCACGAGAACGGCATCACCCGCGACCTCGTCATGGACTATGGCGAATTCTCGATGACCGGCAAGCTGGTGAACCTGTCGCTGTTCGATCAGACCAAGCCTTGCCCGGCGTCGAAATAGCAATTGCTGACGGCAGCCGGCCCGGCTTGCAGGCTTGGCCTCCGAATACCATGCGTGAGGCTCACCGAATGCGGTGGGCCTGATGGCAGTCTATGTCGATGCGGCGATCTGGAAATGGGCCGGCCACCGCTGGTGCCATCTGCTCGCCGACAATACCGACGAACTCCATCGCTTTGCAGCCGAGGTGGGCCTTAAGCGTTCGTCCTATCAGGGGCCGCCCAAGACATCGGCGCCGCATTACGATATCACTGGCTTCGAGCGTGATCGCGCGGTCAGGCTTGGGGCGATCGAATGCAGCCGCGAGGACATCGTGGCGATCTTCCGCCGCGTGCGGGTTCCGAACGGGAAGGTAAGACGATGACGGTGACGGCGTTCCTGGCTTATTGCGTCGCGATCTCGTTGGCCGCCGCCACGCCTGGACCGGCGATGTTCGCGGTCATCACCAATGGTCTGTCGCGTGGGTTCTTGCGGGCTTTCATAGCCGGCATGGGGGTCGCCGCGGGCGACGCCGTCCTGGTCACCCTGGCGTTGCTCGGGTTGGTGGCGTTGGCCCAGACCTTCGAGTGGATTTTTCTTTTGGTGAAATACGCCGGCGCCGCTTACCTGGTCTTTCTCGGCATCAGGATGTGGCGGGCGGCCGCCCAGAAACCGGACGACTCTCGCCAAACACAGGCGCGGCTGTCGCAGTCCTTCTTTCTCGGCGCGTCCATTGCGCTCGGCAATCCGAAGGCCATTCTGTTCCACGCCTCCATCATGCCGCTGATCCTCAACCTTGACACCATGACCTTCGCCGATGGCCTGCTCGTGGTCCTTGTCGTGGTCTGCGTCAATATCATCACCATGGGCCTCTATGCCGCGATGGCGGGGCGGGCAGCCGGGTGGTTCAAGACCCCGAAGCGCATGCGCCTCATGAACAGGCTCGCTGGCGGCGCGATGATCGGTACCGGTGCGCTGATTGCCGCACGTTGATGCGCGAAGTGACACCCAGCTTGCGTTTGTGACGCTTCCCCTCTATATGCGCGCTCATTCCACACACGGACTTTGGTGTCTGCCCGGGAGAAATCCGGCTGAGACCTCCGGTGGCATCAGGACATAAGTCCGAAATGCCTGTGTCCGTGGAGGCCAACCGGAAAGGAACTAAAGAATGGCTCTGCCAGATTTCAGCATGCGCCAGCTTTTGGAAGCTGGTGTTCACTTCGGCCACCAGACCCACCGCTGGAACCCGAAGATGGCGCCTTATATCTATGGCGCCCGCAACAACATCCACATCATCGACCTGTCGCAGACGGTGCCGCTGCTGCACCAGGCCCTGAAGCAGGTATCCGACACCGTCGCCAAGGGCGGCCGCGTGCTGTTCGTCGGCACCAAGCGCCAGGCGTCCGACATCGTCGCCGACGCGGCGCAGCGTTCGGCCCAGTATTATGTCAACTCGCGTTGGCTGGGCGGCATGCTCACCAACTGGAAGACGATCTCGAACTCGATCCAGCGCCTGCGCAAGCTCGACGAGACGCTCTCCGGCGAGGCCCAGGGCCTCACCAAGAAGGAGCGCCTGAACCTCGACCGCGAGCGCGAGAAGCTCAACAAGGCTCTCGGCGGCATCAAGGACATGGGCTCGACGCCGGACCTGATGTTCGTCATCGACACCAACAAGGAAGCGATCGCCATCCTTGAGGCCAAGCGCCTCGGCATTCCGGTCGTGGCCATCATCGATTCGAACTGCGACCCGGACAAGATCGACTTCCCGATCCCCGGCAATGACGACGCGGCCCGCGCGATCCAGCTCTATTGCGACCTGATCGCCAAGGCCGCCATCGACGGCATCGCCCGTCAGCAGGGCGCGCTCGGCGTCGACATCGGCGCTTCGGCGGAGGCTCCGGTCGAGCCGGCGCTCGACGCTCCGGCCGCAGAAGCTCCGGAAGCTTGATAAGGAAGGCCGGATCCCGGCCTTCATCTTTCCAATAAGTTGGCGCGCTAAAGCGCTTTTGCCGAGCGCATCACCCGAGTCCCGGTTGGTGCGTCGGCGCATTTGAGACAAAGAGGCGACAATGAGCATTTCGGCTGCACAGGTCAAAGAACTCCGCGACTTGACCGGCGCGGGCATGATGGACTGCAAGGCGGCGTTGAACGAGACCAACGGCGACATGGAAGCGGCCGTCGACTGGCTGCGCAAGAAGGGTATCTCCAAGGCCGACAAGAAGGCCGGGCGCACTGCCGCCGAGGGCCTGATCGGCGTCGACGCCGGCTTGCGTGAAGCGGCCATCGTCGAGGTCAATTCCGAGACCGACTTCGTCGCCCGCAACGAGCAGTTCCAGCAACTGGTCCGCAATGTCGCGAAGGTCGCGCTCGCCTATGGCGCAACCGAAGCGGTTGCCGCCGCCAAGTATCCGGGCTCCGACAAGACGGTCACCGAGACCGTCAAGGACGCGGTCGGCACCATCGGCGAGAACATCAATTTCCGCCGTTCGGCCAAGCTCACCGTGCCGCAGGGCGTGGTGGCGACCTATGTCCACAATGCGGTTGCCGATGGGCTGGGCAAGCTCGGCGTGCTGGTTGCGATCGAGACCACCGGCAACGAGCATGCCGCGAACGCCTTTGCCCGCCAGGTTGCCATGCACGTCGCCGCCACCAACCCGGTGGCGCTGACGGCCGAAGAGGTCGACCCGGCGCTGATCGAGCGCGAGAAGGCGATCTTCTCCGACCAGGCGCGCCAGTCGGGCAAGCCGGAAGCCATCATCGAGAAGATGGTCGAGGGCCGCCTGCGCAAGTTCTACGAAGAAGTGGTGCTTTTGAAGCAGGCCTTCGTGCTCAATCCCGACATCACCGTCGAGAGGGCGCTGAAGGATGCCGAGAAGGAGATCGGCGCTCCGGCGAAGATCACCTCCTATCTGCGCTTTGCTCTCGGCGAAGGCATCGAGAAGGAAACGACCGATTTCGCGGCGGAAGTCGCGGCCGCGGTCAAGAAATAGCTCCGATCCGAGGGGAGCGCGCGGCGTTTCCTTAAGGTGACGAGCTCACGAGCTCAGGCGACTCGGCCGGGTGTCCGCATGGACGCCCGGCCGATTTCTTGTGCGGTATCGATAAAGGCCCTGAGCTTCGGCGCCATCGACGCGCGGCGCGGGAAATAAAGGAAGAGCCCGGGCTCTTCGATCGCTGTCTTCGGCAGGATCTGGACGAGGCGGCCGGCTGCCAGGTCGGCGCGCACCAGCGGCTCGAAGACGTAGGCGAGCCCGACGCCGGCCAGCGCCAGATCGACGGCGCCAAGCGAATCCGTGACGACGGTCGTGCCGCGCGTCTCGACAACGACATCCTTGCCGTTGTCGTTCAGGTCCCAGCGGTAAAGCGCGCCTGACCGAACCAGCCGGTAGCCGATGCAGTTGTGATTGGCGAGATCGGCCACGTCGCGCGGACGGCCGTGCTTTGCGACATAGGCGGGAGAAGCAACGATCACGGCTTTGAACGGTGGCGTCATCCTGACGGTGACCATGTCCTGCGCGATCATTTCACCCAGCCGGATGCCGGCGTCAAACCCTTCCCCGACGATATCGATAAGTCCCTGATCGGCAACGATCTCGACCGTCACGTCGGGATAGCGTTCCGCCATCGCCGCGACCACCGGCGTCACCGCCAGGGGGATCGCTATGTTGGAGGCGTTGATCCTGAGCAGGCCGGCGGGCCTTCCCTTCACGCCTCGAATGCGGTCCATCCGCTCGGCGATGTCCTGCAGGGCAGGGCCCGCAGTCTCCACCAGCGCTTTGCCTGCCTCGGTCAGCGAGACGCTGCGCGTCGTGCGCGCAAAGAGCGGCTGGCCGATACGCTCCTCCACCAGCCGCACCGCATGGCTGACGGCAGACGGGCTCATGCCCAGCTCAGCCGCGGCAAGCGCGAAGCCGCCGCGTCGGGCCACGGCGACAATGACCGGAAGGTGTGTGAGCAGATCGCGATCCATTCATGAATGATATCGCACAGTCTTTGCGAACAATGCAATCTTATCGATGCCCCCGAGCCGGCTCATATTGGCTTCAACACATCGGCGGCGGGCTGATGGCCAAGGAGAGACCAAATGAACGCGTTGAGACATGTAACTTTTGCCGCAGGAATGGTGCTGGCGCCGGTCGATGCCGGCGGTGCCGAACCGGCCGGCTGGCAGGCCCTTGCCGACGAGCGCGCCGTCATCCGCATCGCCGACGCCATCGACCGCGCGGTGGATGCACAGGACTGGAAGCTGGCGCGCAGCTATTTCGCCGAGCGTGTCACCGCCGATTTCAGCAGCCTGTCCGGCCAGCCCGCAGCCAACATCGCGTCCGACGACCTGATCGGCGCCTGGGCGGGCAACCTCAAGGGCAGCAAGACCAGCCTGCATCTGCGCACCAACCATCAGGTCGTGCTCGAAGCCGATGCCGCGACTGTCCGCTCCAATGGCTATGCCTGGAACCGGATGGAAGGCAATGGCGATCCACTCTGGGAAGTCTGGGGCACCTATGAGCACCACCTGACACGCTCGGCCTCCGGCTGGAAGGTCGACGGCTTCACCTTCCGCATGACGCATGAGCGCGGCAATCCCTGGGTCAAGGCCACCCCCGGCCAGTGACCGGCAGGAATTCAGTTCAGAATCGGGAGACCACCCATGGCCATGACCTACTACACGATTGGCAACAGCGGCCTGCGCGTTAGCCGGCTGGCGCTCGGCACCATGACCTTCGGCACCGAATGGGGCTGGGGCGCGGACAGGGACACAGCTCGCGCGATGTTCGATGCCTATGTCGAAGCGGGCGGCAACTTCTTCGACACGGCCGACCTCTATACCGGCGGTACCGCCGAGACCTGGCTCGGCGAGTTCGTCGCCGAGCGCGGCCTGCGCGACAAGGCTGTGATCGCCACAAAATTCACCATGAATTCCGAGGCCGGCAATCCGAATGCCGGCGGCAACGGCCGCAAGAACATCATGCGGGCCCTGGACGCCTCGCTGAAACGGCTCGGCACCGACTATATCGACCTTTATCTTCTGCATGTCTGGGACAGGATTACTCCGGCCGAGGAGGTGCTGCGCACGCTGGACGACCTCGTTCGCGCCGGCAAGGTGCGCCATATCGGCCTCTCCGACGTGCCGGCCTGGTATGCCGGCCGCGCCCAGGCGATCGCCGAACTGCGCGGCTACGAGCCGGTCTCGGCGCTGCAGCTCGAATATTCGCTCGCCGAGCGCGCCATCGAACATGAATATGTGCCTTTCGGCACCCGTCATGGCGCCGGCATCATGGTGTGGAGCCCTTTGGCCAGCGGGCTCCTCAGCGGCAAATACAAGCCGACGCAAGCCGGAAGGGCCGGGCGGCTCGACGGTTTCCGCAACACCACGCATCCCGGCTTCCAGAAGTTCAGCGACCGCAACTGGGCGATCGTGGCGGAACTCGAGAAGGTGGCGGCCGAGCTCGGCCGCAGCATGGCCCAGGTTGCGCTCAACTGGGTGGCGACGCAGCCAGGCATCGCTTCCGTCATCCTTGGAGCGACGAAGCTCACTCAGCTGCAGGACAATCTCGGCGCGCTCGATTTTTCGATTCCCGCCGAGCTTCGCGCGCGGCTGGAAAAGGTCAGCGCCATGCCGGCGCCGTTCCCGCATTCCTATTTCGGCTCCGAGATCCAGGTCCGGGTGACCGGCGGCGCCGTGACCGGCGACAAGCCGGCCGGTTATTCGCCCGCGGTCATGATCGAAGGCGAGGCAGTCAGCGTCTCCAGCCGTTGATCAAAAGGGCGGCAACTGACCGAAAAAGCCTGGAATTTTGCACGAGGGCGCGGCGTGACATCGCCGCGCCCTTCGTGTATCGGGTCAACCCGTCATGACAGCATCGCCGGATGAAGCGGGGGCGGTTTTGCCTCCAAAATTGCCGCGCCGAGATATTCGAGGAATGAGATGACGGTGAAGCCCCTCTATCGACGTGTCGTGCTGAAGGCTTCCGGCGAAGCGTTGATGGGCGAGCAGCATTTCGGCATCGATGTCTCCGTTGTCGACCGCATCGCCGCCGACATTGCCGAGGCGCGCGCGCTGGGCGTCGAAGTGGGTGTCGTCATCGGCGGCGGCAATATTTTTCGCGGCGTGGCTGTGGCCTCCAAAGGCGGCGACCGGGTCACCGGCGATCACATGGGCATGCTCGCCACCGTCATCAACTCGCTGGCACTGCGCACCTCGCTCAACAAGATCGGCGTCGATGCCGTCGTGCTTTCGGCGATCGCCATGCCGGAACTTTGCGAGAGTTTTTCCCAACGCCAGGCGACCGCCTATATGAACCAGGGCAAGGTGGTCATTTTCGCCGGCGGCACCGGCAATCCGTTCTTCACCACCGATTCGGCCGCGGCCCTGCGCGCCGCCGAGATCGGCGCCGATGCGCTGTTCAAAGGCACGCAGGTCGACGGGGTCTATTCAGCCGACCCCAAGAAGGACCCGAACGCGGTCCGTTTCGACCGCATCAGCCACGCCGAAGTCATCAAACGCGGGCTCGCGATCATGGACACAGCCGCGATTGCACTTGCGCGTGAAAACAACATTCCGATAATCGTCTATTCGATCCACGAAAAAGGTGGTTTCGGCGATATTCTAAGGGGCGGCGGCCATTGCACGGTCGTCGCGGACAAATAGGCGAGGCCGGGATCCGTTGAACGGTACCGCGGACGGCACGACGGCATAAGCAGTGAACCCGGCGAACGGGTCGAGGAGATGATCATGAGTGGCGAGTTCGAAGACCTGAAGCGACGCATGGACGGGGCGATCGCCGCCTTCAAGCACGACCTGGCGTCGCTGCGCACCGGCCGAGCCTCCAGCAACCTGCTCGACGCCGTCCAGGTCCAGGCCTACGGCACGACGATGCCGATCAACCAGGTGGCCAACGTGACGGTGCCGGAGCCGCGCATGATTTCGGTCTCGGTCTGGGACAAGTCGATGGTCAGCGCGGTCGACCGCGCTATCCGCGAAGCCAATCTGGGCTTCAATCCGATCGTCGACGGCACCAATCTCAGGATCCCGCTGCCGGAGCTCAACGAGCAGCGCCGCAAGGAACTGGTCAAGATCTCGCATGGCTATGCCGAGAACGCACGCGTCGCGGTGCGCCATGTCCGCCGCGACGGCATGGATTTCCTCAAGAAGGCTGAGAAGGACGGCACCATCAGCGAGGACGATCAGCGCAAGCGGTCCGACCAGGTCCAGAAGCTGACCGACGAGATGATCAGCACCATCGATCACCTGCTTTCCGATAAGGAAGCTGAAATCATGCAGGTTTAGGGTCGGGGTTTTCCGGCTCGAAAGCGAGACCATGGCAACCCCCGCGCATGTCGCGATCATCATGGATGGAAACGGACGCTGGGCCAAGGCGCGCGGCCTGCCGCGCCTTGCCGGACACCGCGCCGGCGTCGAGGCCTTGCGCAAGACGGTGCGCGCCGCACCCGAGCTCGGCATCTCCTACCTGACCGTTTACGCCTTTTCCTCCGAGAACTGGTCGCGGCCGAAATCCGAGGTCAGCGACCTCATGGGACTTTTGAAGCTGTTCATCCGCCGCGATCTTGCCGAACTGCATCAGAACGGCGTGCGGGTGAGGGTGATCGGCGACAATGAGGGGCTGCAGCCCGATATCCGGGGGCTGCTGCAGGAGGCCGAATCGCTGACTGCCGGCAATGAGGCGCTGACACTGGTCATCGCCTTCAATTACGGCGGCCGCGACGAGATCGTGCGCACAGCGCGCAAGCTGGCGGAGGCCGTCGCACGCGGCGACATGACGAGCGAGGCGATCACGGCCGAAAGCTTTGCCGCATCGCTCGACACAAAGGGCATTCCCGATCCCGAGCTGGTGATCAGGACCAGCGGCGAGCTCAGGCTGTCGAACTTCCTTCTCTGGCAGGCTGCCTATAGCGAGCTCGTTTTCCTGCCTTGCTATTGGCCGGACTTCAGCCGCGAGCACCTGGCCGACGCCTTGCGCGACTTTGCCGGCCGCGAACGACGCTTTGGCGGGCTCGCCGCCCGCGATGTCGCGCTTTAGGCGCCGCCACGCATGAGCAACCTCCAGCAGCGCGTCATCTCGGCAATCGTGATGGCGGCTCTGACGCTTGGGCTCACCTGGCTCGGCGGATTGCCGTTCCGGCTGTTCTGCGCCGCAATAGCGGCGCTGATCTTCTATGAATGGACGCGCATGGCGCGCGCCGGGAGCGGCGCGGCGCTCGGCTTCCTGCCCGAAGCACTGATTCTGATCTTCGTCGGCGCCCTGATCGCCGGCCTGCCGGCCTTGTGGCTGCTGCTCCTCGTCGCGATCCTGGTGGCGGTCGCGGCCATTGTCGCTCGGACCAAGGGGGCCGCGCCGTGGGAAGCCTCGGGGGTGGCCTACGCAGCACTATCCGGCTTTTCGCTCGCCTATCTCCGTGACGACAATCATTCCGGGCTGATTGCGATTCTCTTCCTGTTCGCCGTGGTCTGGGCAACCGACATAGCTGCCTATTTCGTCGGCCGCGCGGTCGGCGGCCCGAAGCTCGCGCCGTCAATCTCGCCCGGCAAGACGCAGAGCGGCGCGCTGGGCGGCGCCGTCGGCGGCGTTATCGCCGGAGTTTTGCTCTCAATCGCAGCCGGCGCCGGCAATCTCGTTCAGCTTGGCCTGGTGGCGCTTGCTCTGTCGATCGTTTCGCAAGCCGGCGACCTGTTCGAATCATGGGTCAAGCGCCGGCACGGCGCCAAGGATTCGAGCAATCTCATTCCCGGCCATGGCGGGGTCATGGACAGGGTGGACGGGCTTGTCGCGGCCGCGTTCGCACTGTACGTCATGGGCTGGGTCGCGGCGGGCGCCGAGCATCCGGCATTGGGGCTTTTTCCAAACTGAACGACACAGCAGTAAGGCGAAAAATGGCGCGCGCCACCGATTCGCCCGGATTGATGCCACAGTCGCGGTGGAATGTCGTGTGCGGGCGAATTTGAGGGCATGACTTGAACGACATCTTTCACGCGGTTTTCAGCACGCAAGGCTTCGTCCTTGGCACGCTCGTGCCGTTTTTGTTCGTGCTGACCGTCGTCGTGTTCGTCCACGAGATGGGCCACTATCTGATCGGCCGCTGGTGCGGCATCGGCGTGAAGGCTTTTTCCATCGGCTTCGGCCCCGAGCTCTTCGGCTTTTACGACCGCCGCGGCACGCGCTGGAAGCTTTGCGCCATTCCGCTTGGCGGCTACGTCAAATTCGTCGGCGACATGAATGCGACGTCGAGCCAGCCGAGCACGGAGGAGATCGAATCGCTGACGGATGCCGAGCGCGAGGTCGCCTTCCACACGCAACCGATTTGGAAGCGCGCCGCTACCGTCGTTGCGGGGCCGCTGTTCAATTTCCTGCTGACGATCGCCGTATTCGCGGTGCTGTTTTCCCTCTATGGCCGTCCGGTCCTGGAGCCGATGGTGGCCGAGGTGACCGCCGGCAGCCCGGCGGAAAAAGCCGGAATCCGGCCGGGCGACCGATTCGTCAAAGTCGATGGCAGCAAGGTAGAGACCTTCGCCGACGTGCAGCGGCTGGTTTCAGGCCGGGCTGGCGACGCCATCACCTTCACCATGCTGCGCGACGGCAAGGAAATCGACGTTACGGCCGCGCCGGAGCCCATGGAGCAACAGGATGCGCTGGGCAACAAGGTCAAGGTCGCGGTCATCGGCGTCGTCAACAACGCCGAGCTCGGCCAGCCGCGGCTGATCTCCTACACGCCGGCCGGCGCCGTGGTGGCGGCGGTCGAGGAAACCGGGCACGTGATCGAGCGCACCGGCCAGTTCCTGCAACGCTTTGCGCTTGGACGCGAGGACAAATGCCAGTTGGGCGGTCCGATCAAGATCGCGAAGATGTCGGGCCAGGCAGCCAAGCTCGGCTTCGAGTGGCTGGTGCAGCTTGTTGCATTTCTGTCAGTCGGAATAGGATTTCTCAATCTGCTGCCGATTCCCCCCCTCGACGGCGGCCACCTGTTGTTCTACGGCGTGGAGGCCGTCATCAGGCGGCCCGTTTCGGAGCGAACGATGGAGATGGCCTACCGGACCGGGTTGTTCCTGGTGCTCGGATTCATGGGCTTCGTATTTTGGAACGATCTGTTTGGATGCTGAAATCATGAAGAAATTTGGCTTCAGCTTCGGTCATATTGAGATGCCGTTTACCATGCGTGGGGATATGCGTGACGCGAAAGCCACGCGGTACGGTTAAGTAAATACAAATTAACCGGGAGCCTTGCGTGTAGGGAAAATCCGGTTAATACGGTAAGGGAAAATACCGCACGTCCGGTTTTCTCGCCGTGGGGACTACGAGAAAAAGGTACAAAAGCCCGATGAAGGCAGCATCCAAGTTTCTGAGCGCCGCTTCCGCGGCGGCTTTGTCCGCCGCTCTGGTCGTGCCAGGCGCGCTCGCAGTGCAGTTCGCCGCCACGTCGGTGGCCGAGGCCGCGGTCATTTCGCGTGTCGAGGTCAGCGGCAACCAGCGCGTCGATGCGGAAACCATCCGCAATTACATTTCGATCAAGCCGGGCAAGCCTTTCTCCAGCTCCGATATCGACGACGCCGTCAAGGCGCTGTTCGGCACAGGTCTGTTCTCGGACGTTCAGATCAACCAGGTCGGTTCGAGCCTGGTCGTCAAGGTTTCCGAATACAAGGTCGTCAACCAGGTCCTGTTCCAGGGCAACAAGAAGATCAAGGACAACGCGCTTCAGATGGGTATCCAGCTGAAGCCGCGTGCAACCTTCTCGCAGCAGGCGCTGGACGCCGATGTCGAGGCGATCAAGACGGCTTACAAGCGCATTGGCCGCGACGACGCCGCGGTGACCACGCAGGTCATGGATCTCGGCGACAATCGCGTGAACGTTGTCTTCAACATCAACGAAGGCGGCCGCACCCAGATCGCGGCGATCAACTTCGTCGGCAACCACGCTTATTCCAGCCGCCGCCTGTCGGACGTCATCAACACCAAGCGCTCGTCCTGGCTGTCCTTCGTGCTGCGCGACGACGTCTATGACGAGGACAAGCTGCGCGCCGACCAGGAGCTGCTGCGCCGCTTCTACTACAATCACGGCTATGCCGACTTCCAGGTCGTCTCGGCCGTCGGCGAGCTTGACGACGCCACCAACAAATACACGGTCACCATCACCGTGCAGGAAGGCGATCGCTATACGTTCGGCGACGTCAGCGTGGAAAGCACTATCCCGGAAGTCGATTCGAAGTCGCTGGAATCGGCGGTCGAAACCCACAAGGGCGACGTCTACAATGCCAAGGACGTCGAGGATTCGATCGTCGCGTTGACCGAGAAGGTCGCGGGTTCGGGCTACGCCTTCGCCCAGGTGACGCCGCGCGGCGACCGCAATTTCGAGAACCACACCATTTCGGTCGTCTACACCATCGACCAGGGCACCAAGGCCTATGTCGAGCGCATCGAAATCCGCGGCAACGACCGCACGCGCGACTATGTCATCCGTCGCGAATTCGACGTCAGTGAAGGCGATGCCTTCAACCAGGTTCTCATCCAGCGCGCGAAGAAGCGGCTGGAAGCCCTTGATTATTTCCAGTCTGTCGACATTTCGACCGTCCCCGGCTCGGCGCCGGACCAGGTCGTGCTGGTGGTCACCGTGGTCGAGAAGTCGACCGGCGAATTCTCAGTCGGCGCTGGTTATTCCACTGGCGGCGACACGCCCGGCCCGTCGATCGAAGGTTCGATCACGGAGCGTAACTTCCTCGGGCGCGGCCAGTACATCAAGCTGTCGGCTGGCGGCGGCAAGCATTCGCGCGACTTTGCTGTTTCCTTCACTGAGCCGTATTTTCTCGGACGGCGCATCGCGGCCGGCTTCGACATCTACAAGTCGACCCGGGAATACAGCCACTACGATACAGACGTTACTGGGGCGACCGTCCGCTTCGGCCTGCCGATCACTGGCAGCGTCTCGACGCAGCTGGCTTATAACATCTCCCAGGAAAAGTATTCCTATCCGGACAATTGCTTAACCGGCGGCGCGCTGGACCCTGCAAAATGCGACGTGTCTCCGGCAATCCAGGCTGGCATTGCCGAGAGTCCGTGGCTCAAGTCCTCGGTCAGCCTTGGATTGGTTTACAACACCATCGACGACATGAAAAACCCGCATGAGGGTCTGTACGTCACCGGCACGACCGAGTTTGCCGGTCTTGGCGGCGATGCCAAGTGGGTGAAGGTGACCGGGCGCGCCAGTGTTTACCAGACCTTGTCAGAGCAGCTTGATCTGGTCGGTCTGGTTTCGGGCGGCGCGGGCTATCTTGCGGCCTATGGCAGCAACGATCTGCGTGTCTTTGACTATTTCCAGAGCAACGACCGCATGATCCGTGGTTTCGAGTATGGCGGTATTGGCCCCGTGGCTAGCGGAGGCAGCGGCGACCATCTCGGTGGCACGACCTACTTCAATGCCTCGGCTGAAGCGCAGTTCCCGCTGCCCGTAATTCCGGAGAGCTTCGGCCTGCGGGGCGCTGTCTTTGCGGATGCAGCGACGCTTTATGGCAACAAGCTTGTCGGTGTCGACTCGTCCTCAACCGGCATGAAGCTTCGTGCTTCTGTCGGTCTCGGCCTAATGTGGGCTTCGCCGTTCGGCCCGATTCGTATCGACTATGCGATCCCGGTCAAGAAAGAGTCGACTGACAACGTTCAGGAATTCAACTTCGGTATCGCGACCCGCTTCTAACTTTGTGGTTGCGATGGTTCCGGGCCGGATGACGGCCCGGAGTGGACCGATCCAACCCAGCTGGATATTACTTCTGGAATGACCGATCCGGTGTTCTTCGCGCCTTCACGCCGGTACACGGCTGGCGAGGTCGCGAATCTGACCGGCGCCAGCCTGTTCGATTCCGATCAGGCCGAAATTGCCATCGAGGCGCTGGCTCCCGCCAACGAGGGTGGCAACGGCGCGCTCGTCTTTGTCGACGGCAAGCGCAATTTCGCCTTGATGCCGTCGCTCAGGGCGGCCGCGGTGCTATGCCCCGCCGATTTCGCTAGCAAGGCGCCGCCGGGCATCGCGGTGCTGATGCATCCGCGCCCGCAACAAGCTTTCGCGATGGTCGGGCGCCTGTTGTTTCCGCAGGCTGCGACTCCGGGGCCATTGACCGGAGAAACCGGCATATCGCCCCATGCGTTTATCGATCCATCCGCGCATATCGAGGACGGGGCGATCGTAGAGGCAGGCGCCGTGATCGGTGCCGGCGTATCCATCGGCAGCGGCACGGTCGTTGCGCCCCACGCCGTTGTCGGCCGTTCCTGCCAGATCGGCCGCGACGGCTTCATCGGCCCCGGCGTCAGCATTCAATATGCGCTTATCGGCAACCGCGTCATCATCCATGGCGGCGCCAGGATCGGCCAGGATGGTTTCGGCTTTGTCGGCGGCGCCAAAGGGCCTGAACGCGTGCCGCAGATCGGCCGCGTCATCATCCAGGACGATGTCGAGATCGGCTCCAATTCGACTGTCGACCGCGGCGCGATGTCCGACACCGTCATCGGCCAGGGCACCAAGATCGACAATCTGGTGCAGATCGCCCACAATGTTCGCATCGGCCGCAATTGCATTATAGCTGGGCTTTCGGGTATTTCCGGTTCCGTCGTCGTCGGCGACAATGTCACCATGGGCGGCGGTGTCGGCCTCGCCGATCATCTGACCATCGGGCCAGGAGCCAAGCTTGCTGCGAGAAGTGGATTCATGAACAACGTGCCGGCAGGCGAGGTCTGGGGAGGTTACCCGGCGCAACCCATGGCGGAAGCCATGCGCGAGATAGCGATGCTGCGCAGGATGGCCAGGACGCGCAAGCAAGGCGACGGAAATGGCTGATACGGTGGCAACTTCACTCGACGCGGTCGACATCATGGGGCTTATGAAGCTCCTGCCGCACCGCTATCCGTTCCTGCTGATCGATCGCATCGTCGACATAGACGGCGACGAGTCCGCAGTCGGCATCAAGAACGTGACCATCAACGAGCCGCATTTCCAGGGCCACTTTCCCCAGCAGCCAGTCATGCCCGGCGTGCTCATCATCGAGGCGATGGCCCAGACCGCAGGCGCGATCTGCATTCGCAGCCTCAACACCGAGAAGCCGTCGCTGGTTTATTTCATGACCATCGACAACGCGAAATTCCGCAAGCCGGTCGTTCCAGGCGATCAGCTCAGGATCCACGTCAAGAAGATCAAAAAACGCGGCAACCTGCTGAAATTCGCCTGCGAGGCGATGGTTGACGGCGCGAAAGCCGCCGAAGCCGAGGTTTCGGCCATGATGGTTACCGGCTGACGGTTCGAAATGCTCATGAAAGTCGCGACATCCATCCATCCTTCCTCGGCCGTCGAAGAAGGAGCCAAGCTCGGCGAAGGCGTCCGTATCGGACCCTTCTGCCATGTCAGCGCCGATTCGATCCTCGGCGACCGCGTCGAACTGGTCAGCCATGTGTCGGTGATGGGCGCCACGTCCATCGGGGCGGGGACAAAGGTCTATCCGATGGCGACGCTCGGCGCGCCGCCGCAAAACACCAAGCACAAGGGCGGTCGCACTACTCTGGTCATCGGAGCGAACTGCACCATTCGTGAAGGCGTCACAATGCATGTCGGCACCGACACCAGCCGTGGCGAGACGACTGTCGGCGACAACGGCAACTTCCTCGCCTATGCCCACATCGCCCATGATTGCGTCGTCGGCAAGAACGCCACCTTCGCCAATGGCGCGACGCTGGGCGGACATTGCGAGATCGGCGACAACGTCTATATCGGCGGCCTGACCGCCGTTCATCAATTCGTGCGCCTCGGCGACAATGTGTTCATCGGCGGCTGCGCGGCGGTCGTTGGCGACGTCATTCCTTATGCCATCGCCGCCGGCAACCGCGCCAAGCTGCGTGGGCTGAACATCATAGGTCTCAAGCGCTCCGGCCTGCCGCGTTCCGAAATCTACCTGCTGCGCAAGGCTTATAGGACGATCTTCGATCGTTCCCGCACCGTCGGTGAGAATGTGGAGCTCGCGAAGGCCGAGTTCGCGGGGTCGCCAACGGCCATGAAGATCATCGATTTCATCACAAGTCGCGGCAAACGGCACTTTGCCGTCCCATCGCTCAAGGGCGACGGCGACGATGACAGCGGCGATGACGAGGGCTGAGCCTGCCAAGGCAGGGCTCGTACTCGCGCCAGGCTCCAGGGTCGGCATCATCGCCGGTGGGGGCAGCCTGCCCGTCGAAGTTGCCGACGGCCTGGTCAAGCAAGGTTTTGTGCCCTTCGTGATCATCGCCGAGGGTGAGGTCGACCGCGAGGCGGACTTTTCCGCCTACGAGCGGCAGACACTGGCACTGGAAGATATCGGCCTGCTGCTTCCTTTGTTGAAGCGCAATGAGATCACGCATCTCGTTCTTGCCGGCGAAATCAAGCGCAGGCCGCGTTTGAGCAAGATTCGACCGACATTTGGTTTGCTGGCCATAATACCTTCCGTGATCAGAGCGCTGAGACGTGGCGACGACGGCTTGCTGAAAGTGTTGACCCGAAGCCTGGAAGATCGGGGCATTGCGGTGGTCGGCGCGCATGAGGTCGTTCCCGAACTGACGGCTGGCGAAGGCACGTTGACGGCGGCTCATCCAAACCAATCGGACTGGCGCGACATCAAAGCCGGGCGCGCCGCCGCCAAAGCCATTGGCGCGCTCGATATCGGCCAGGCGGCGATTGCGATCGGAGGTCGAGCCATCGCGCTGGAAGGCATTGAGGGCACTGCCGGCCTGCTCGACAGAACGCGGGAATTGCGCGGCCACGGCAGGCTGGCCGGCAAGGCGCGCGGCGTACTGGTCAAATGCGCCAAGCCTAGGCAGGAGCTGCGCGCCGACTTGCCCTCCATCGGCCCGCAGACGATCGAAGCCGCACACGCCGCCGGGCTGGCCGGCATTGCGCTGGAAGCCGGCCACGCCCTAATTCTCGAAGGTCCGGAAACGCTGGCGCGCGCCAATGCTCTCGGCCTGTTCATCATCGGCCTGCCCGCCATGGAGGCGTCCAATGGGGAGCCGGCTAATGGTCGCTGACAAGCCGCTCAAGCTCGCGATCGTCGCCGGCGAGGAATCCGGCGATCTGCTTGGCGCCGACATCGTGCGGGCGCTCGAGCGCACGACGGGCCGCAAGGTGCAGCTCGTCGGCATTGGTGGCCGCCACCTGCAGCAACTGGGGCTGACCCCACTCTTCGATGGCGGCGAGATCGCGCTGATGGGCTTCAGCGCGGTGCTGCGCGACCTGCCGCGGCTGATGCGCCGCATCAGCCAGACGGCGGCGATGATCGCGGCCGAGCGGCCCGATTGCCTGATCACCATCGACAGTCCGGACTTTTCGCTGCGTGTCGCAAAGAAGATCCGCGCAACGGCACCGGCCATTCCGATCGTCCATTATGTCTGCCCGAGCGTATGGGCCTGGCGGCCGGGCAGGGCGGTGGCGATGAAGCCCTATGTCGATCACATCCTCTGTATCCTTCCGTTCGAGGTGAAGGCGCTCGCTCGTCTTGGCGGACCGCCGGGCACTTATGTCGGCCACCGGTTGACGCAGGATCCGGGCGTGCTTGGCGCCGCCAAGGCGCAGAGCCAGCCGCGCGATCTCGCCGACGACCGCGTCAAGACGGTGCTGGTGCTGCCCGGCTCGCGCCGCGGCGAGGTGCGGCGGCTGATCGAACCCTTCGGCAAGGCGATGTCGGCGCTGCGCCAGCGCGGCCACCGCCTGCGCTTGCTGTTGCCGACGGTGCCGCATGTCGCCGAGCTGGTGAAGGCCTCGATCGCGAGTTGGGACGACAAGCCGGAAATCATCACCGAGCCGGAGCGCAAATGGCAGGCCTTCGGCAAGGCCGATGCAGCGTTGATCGCCTCTGGGACGGTTTCGCTGGAACTGGCGCTCGCGGGCGTTCCGATGGTTTCCTGCTACAAGCTCGACCCGATCGCGCGCCAGCTTCTGCAGCATTTGGTGACGACGTGGTCGGCGCTGCTGCCCAATTTGATATCCGACCGCGCGCTGGTGCCGGAATTCTACGATCAGTATGTCCGGCCGGAGAACCTGGCGCGGCAGCTGGAAGCCCTGTTTGCCGACACCGGCATGCGCGCCTGGCAAAAGGCGGGCTTTGCCGAGATTGCCCGGCGCATGGCGACCGAGCGACCCTCGGGCGAGATCGCCGCCGAGGTGGTGATGGGGTGCATAAAGAGAGCGAATAGGGAGTAGCGAATAGCGAATAGGGCTGTGTCGGCTTCGCCCGTTTCCCCTATTCGCTACTCGCTATTTCGATATTCGCTCAATTACCTTTTGGCAATCGGCACGTAATCGCGTTCCGTGGCGCCGGTGTAGAGCTGGCGCGGGCGGCCGATCTTCTGGTGCGGATCCTCGATCATTTCCTTCCACTGCGCGATCCAGCCGACGGTGCGGGCGACCGCGAACAGCACGGTGAACATGGTGGTGGGGAAGCCCAGCGCCTTCAGCGTGATGCCGGAATAGAAGTCGACATTCGGATAAAGCTTCTTTTCGATGAAGTACTCGTCGGTCAGCGCGATCTTTTCCAGCTCCATCGCGATGTCGAGCAGAGGATCGTCCTTGATGCCGAGCTCGCCCAGCACCTCATGCGCGGTCTTCTGCATGATCTTGGCGCGCGGATCATAGTTCTTGTAGACGCGGTGGCCGAAGCCCATCAACCGGAACGGGTCGTTCTTGTCCTTGGCGCGGGCGATGAACTCGGGGATGTGATCGACATGGCCGATCTCGCCCAGCATGTTGAGGGCCGCTTCGTTGGCGCCGCCGTGCGCCGGACCCCACAGGCAGGCGATGCCGGCGGCGATGCAGGCGAACGGGTTGGCGCCCGAAGAGCCGGCCAGGCGCACGGTCGAGGTCGAAGCGTTCTGCTCGTGGTCGGCGTGCAGGATGAAAATGCGGTCCATGGCGCGCGCCAGCACCGGATTGATCTTGTATTCCTCGCATGGCACGGCAAAGCACATGTGCAGGAAGTTGGCCGCGAAGCCGAGATCGTTCTTCGGGTAAATGAAGGGTTGGCCGATATGGTACTTATAGGCCATCGCCGCGATCGTCGGCATCTTGGCGATCAGGCGCATGGAGGCGACCATGCGCTGATACGGGTCCGAGATATCGGTCGAGTCGTGATAGAAGGCCGACAGCGCGCCGACCACGCCGCACATCACCGCCATCGGATGCGCGTCGCGGCGGAAGCCGGTGAAGAAGCGCGACATCTGCTCATGCACCATCGTGTGGCGCGTCACGCGATAATCGAAGTCGTCCTTCTGCGCCTTGGTAGGCAACTCGCCGTAGAGCAGCAGATAGCAGACCTCGAGGAAGTCGCCGTGCTCGGCGAGCTGATCGATCGGGAAGCCGCGATGCAGCAGGATGCCGGCATCGCCGTCGATGAAGGTGATCCCCGATTCGCAGCTCGCGGTGGAGGTGAAGCCGGGATCGTAAGTGAAGGCGCCGGTGGTGCTGTAGAGCGAACCGATGTCGATGACGTCCGGCCCGACCGTTCCGCTTCGCACCTTTAGTTCGTGCATCTTGCCGGCGAGCTCAAGCCTGGCGGCCGACTCGCGCTTTTTGCTGCCCGGTTCCGGTTTTGTCGCAGCTTCGCTCATTCTCAACTCCTTTTGTTCCTCATGCCGGCAAGGCAATTCCTGCAAACGACACGTCGAAGTCACCGGAATGCGCGAACTCGCCACCGCATTTTAGGAGGTGCGTGCCAGATTGGGCCAAGCCCAATGTTGCACTGCGAAACATACCTTTCAATGCCAATCTTCTTGGGCCAGCTCGCTCCTAATCGATTTGATCTCCAATGCGCGCCAGGCTTTCCTGACGGCCCAGCACGGCAAGCACGTCGAACACGCCGGGCGAGGTGGTGCGGCCGGTCAGCGCGGCTCTCAGGGGCTGCGCCACGGCGCCCAGCTTGTGCCCGCCGGCCTGCGCGAAGTCGCGGATCGAAGCTTCGGCCGAGGCGGCGTTCCAGTCGCCCTGAACAGAAGACAATGCACCATGCGCGCCGCGCAGAATCGCGCGCGCATCCGCGTTGAGCAAGCCCGCCGCCTTCTCGTCCAACGGCAACGGCCGCTCGACGAACAGGAACGCCGCGCCGTCGACCAGTTCCACAAGCGTCTTTGCCCGCTCCTTGAGGCCGGGCATGGCGGCAAGCAGTTGCGCCTTGCGCCGGTCATCGAGCTTTGCCGCGAGCGCCGGGCCGCCTTCGAGATAGGGCAAGGTGGCGACGAAGATGTCGAACAGCGCCCGGTCGTCCATCTTGCGCATATGGATGCCGTTCAGCGCCTCGAGCTTGGCGAAGTCGAAGCGGGCCGCGCCCTTGTTGACGTCGCCGATGTCGAACCAGGCGATCATGTCCTTAATCGACATCACCTCGTCGTCGCCATGGCTCCAGCCGAGCCTGGCCAGATAGTTGAGCAGAGCCTCGGGCAGGTAGCCCATGGCGCGATATGCCTCGACGCCGAGCGCGCCGTGCCGCTTCGACAGCTTGGCGCCGTCGGCGCCGTGGATCAGCGGGATGTGCGACATCGACGGCACATCCCAGCCCATGGCGTTGTAGATCACTGTCTGGCGCGCGGCATTGGTCAGGTGATCGTCGCCGCGGATGATGTGGGTGACGCCCATGTCGTGATCGTCGACGACGACGGCATGCATGTAGGTTGGGACGCCATCGGAGCGCAGGATGATGAAGTCGTCGAGATCCTTGTTGGGGAAGCGCACCTCGCCCTGCACACGGTCGTTGACGATCGTCACGCCCTCGGTCGGCGCCTTGATGCGAATCGCGCCCTTGACGCCTGCCGGCGCCTCGGAGGGGCCGCGGTCGCGCCAATGGCCGTTGTAACGCGGCGGCAGGCCCTTGGCACGTGCGGCCTCGCGCATCGCCTCCAGTTCCGCCGGCGTCTCGTAGCTGTAGTAGGCCTTTCCCATGCGCACGAGCTGCTCCGCCACCTCGCGGTGACGCGGCGCACGCTCGAACTGCGAGACGGCGTCGCCATCCCAGGAGAGGCCAAGCCAGGTCAGCCCGTCGAGAATGGCAGCCGTGGCAGCTTCGGTGGAGCGCTCGCGATCGGTATCCTCGATGCGCAGCAGCATCGTGCCGCCGGTGTGCTTGGCATAGAGCCAGTTGAACAGCGCCGTGCGCGCCCCGCCGATATGCAGGTAACCTGTAGGCGAGGGGGCAAAACGGGTGACGACCTTGTCGGACATGGAACTCTCGAAGAAGCGCTGAAAAATGCATGTTTCGCGCAGACTTCCACGCGACCGGCGTTCATGTAGCATAGGCGGTCTGGGGCGCAAGGGGCAGACCCGATGGCTGGACGTGGCCGGGGCGCGGAGGAGGGCGGGGGAACGACAGCAGGCGTCAGCGAACGCCTGATGTTTGCTCATGCCGTGCCTGCGGAAGAAGCGCCGGTTTCGCTTCCGGAACTCCGTCTACCAGCCGGGCTTCTGCCGCCCGGTGCCGGTGCGCTTCAGCCAGCCTCGTCAATAGACACCGTAGGCCGAATCCGCAAACAGCTTGGCCGCGCTTCGCTTCCTGCGTTGCGCCGAGGCATCGCCGTCGCCATGGAGATCGAGCTTGACCGTGGCGTGGGCTTCCTGCTGGTGCCGGTGTTCCTGGCAGCCGGCGTGATCTGTTACTTCTCGCTGAGCGCCGAGCCGGACCTCTACAGGCCGCTTGCGGCGGTCGCCCTGATGGCGGTCTGCGCGGCGGTCTCGCGTTCCCGGCACAGAACGCACCTTGTCTTCATGGCGGCGTTTTTCTGCGCCTTGGGCTTTCTTGCGGCCAAGGTGGAGACCTGGCGGATGGCGACCCCGATGCTGGGTTCCGAAATCCAGACACGGCTGACGGGCCGCCTCGTCACCGCCGAGGCGATGGCCAACGGCCGTGTCCGGCTCACCATAGATCTGATATCCACGGAGCGTCCGAAGCTGCGCTACGCGCCGGACCGCATCAGGCTGTCGGCGCGCAGGATCCCGTCCGACATGTCGGCCGGGTCGATGCTGACCGGCTATGCCAAGCTGCTGCCGCCGACAGGTCCTGTTCGGCCGGACAGCTACGACTTTTCCTTCGACAGCTATTTTGCCGGCATAGGCGCCAGCGGCTTTTTCCTGGGCTATCCGAAACTTGTCGCGCCGACCCCGAGTGCGCCAACGGAGGTGCCGTTTGGCGCGCGCGTGGCATCGGCCATAGAAAATGCTCGCGAGGGGATTGCCGACCACATCAGGAGCAGCATCGGCGGTTCCGAGGGCGAGATCGCGGCGGCGCTGATCGTCGGCGTTCGTGCTGGCATTCCGGAAGCCATCAACGAGTCGATGCGACGGACCGGCATCTACCACATCATTTCGATCTCCGGCCTGCATATGGCGCTGGTCGCCGGCACGATCATGGTGCTTTTGCGCGGCGCCTTCGCGCTGTTTCCGGACTTCTCGTCGCGCCGGCCGGTGAAGAAATATGCCGCTGGCATCGCGCTGGCGTCGATCGCCGCCTATCTCGTGATCTCCGGCATCGTGGTGGCGGCCGAGCGAAGCTTCATCATGCTTGGCGTGATGCTGGTCGCCGTGCTTTTCGACCGCGCGGCGCTGACCATGCGCAACCTGGCGATCTCTGCCATCGCCGTCATCCTGGTCTCGCCGCATGAAGTGGTCGGCCCGAGCTTCCAGATGTCCTTCGCCGCCACCGCCGCCCTGGTCGGCGCCTATGCCGGCTTTGCCGACTATCGCGCCGGCAAAACGACCGCGCCGCCGGCAAAGCGTTCGTTTCTCGGGTTCTTATCGCGAAAACTGGCGATTGGAGCGGGTGGCGCCGCCGTGACGTCGCTCATCGCGGGCAGCGCAACATTGTTGTTTGCCATCTGGCACTTCCAGCGGGTGTCGCCGCTCAGCCTGCTGGCCAATCTGGCGGTCATGCCGATCGTCTCATTGGTCGTCATGCCGTTCGCCGTGCTGAGCGCGCTGGCCATGCCCTTCGGCTTAGACGGTCCCTTCCTCTTTGTCATGGGCAAAGGCCTGACGGCGATGATCGCCATTTCGGCATGGATTTCCGAGCGCTCACCGGTCGACGCCGTGGGGCTGATCTCGATCCAGTCGGTGCTGCTGGCGACGGTCGCGCTGGTCATCGCGACCATGGCTACCACTTGGCTGAGGCTTGCCGCCGTACCTTTCGCGCTCGCTGCGCTGCTGGCCATTCCGCACGTCCGCACACCGGACGTGCTTATCTCGGAGGATGCGCATCTGGTGGCGATGCCGATCGGCGGCGGCGAGCTTGCCGTCAATCGCGAACGCTCCAACGAGTTCACCACCGACAACTGGAAACGGGCGCTGAAAGCCGAGGAGATCGTGCCGCCAGAAAGGTTCGCCAAAGATACGCTGGACATTGCCGATCCCGCCGACCTGCCGCCCGGCTCGCCCTTCTATTGCAGCGGCGATCTCTGCATCGGTCGGCATCCTTCCGGCGCGATCGTCGCGCTCGCCGAGACCCGCGACACCGCCCGGCCGGCCTGCGGCTTCGCCGACCTCATCGTCATCAACGACGCCACGGCCTATAACCCGTGCCGCGATCCGCGTGTGCTCGTCGTCACCAAGCGGCAGCTGGCGCGCGACGGCAGCGCCGCCGTTTTCTTCGATCCGCAATCGGCAACCGCGCGGCCAACCGTCCGCTACGCGGTCGTAGAACCATACCGACCCTGGCACGAGCAGCGGAAATACACGCGCGAGGCGAGGGGACTGGCGCCCTATAAGCAGCCGGAAAAACCAGCCGCCGCACCGGCCCAATAGATTGTCGTTCGGGCGAAGAAGGCCGGGCAGTTCTGCTCAGTAGCGGCGGATAAGTCCGACGAGCTTGCCCTGAACCTTGACCCGATCCGGTCCGAAGATCCGGGTCTCATAGGCCGGGTTGGCGGCCTCGAGCGCGATCGAGGCACCCTTGCGGCGGAAACGCTTAAGCGTCGCCTCCTCATCGTCGACCAGCGCCACCACGATCTCACCCGGGCTTGCCGTGTTCGCATTGCGGATGATGACGGTGTCGCCGTCGAAGATGCCGGCCTCGATCATCGAGTCGCCCTTGACCTCCAACGCGTAATGCTCGCCGCCCATGATCATGTCCGGCGGCACCGAGATCGAATGCGTCTGGTGCTGGATGGCGTCAATCGGCACGCCGGCGGCGATGCGGCCCATCACCGGAATGGATACGGCCGCCGCGGCCTCGTCGTCATTGCTTGGCGTCGGGGTGCGTGATGGAGTCGTCGGCTTGATCTGGCGACTGAGATTGCCTTGGCCGCCCTGGATGACGCTCGGCGAAAACTTCTTCGCGGCATTCAGGCCAGGCGCGATCGAGTCGGGCAGGCGCAGCACTTCCAGCGCGCGCGCCCGATTCGGCAGCCGGCGAATGAAGCCGCGTTCTTCCAGCGCCGTGATCAGCCGGTGGATGCCGGACTTGGAGGCAAGGTCGAGCGCCTCCTTCATCTCATCGAATGATGGAGGAATCCCGCTCTCCTTCAGGCGTTCATGGATGAACATCAGGAGTTCATGTTGTTTGCGCGTCAGCATCGGCGGCCCCCACGGGTTCTGAAACCAGAATCAGAAAAACAAACCCAGAACAAACACTATCTGTTCCAGTTGTGTTCCGCAACCGTTTAAAGTTTAGTGAATTTGTTAAGGCTGCCGAAACAATGTCGCATCCGGTGACGGCCGGCTGCCCCTCCTGGGGCAGCGGCATTGATTCCGCTCGATTTTGGAGTTCCCCTTAAGCTGAAATACAACCCGACACGATCACGAAGCCGTGGTTGGGATCACGTCGGCTCGTACCGTAAGCGCGTGGCACCGTGAACGAAACGAACCCAAAATGCCAACCTTGGCGAAGTTCCGATCCGCAGTCTTCGCCGTCTATGGACCAGCTAACATAGGACCAAAGGTTCTTGCCCTGTCGCCGAGGGTGGTGAGACAACCCCCTTGGCCAGATCGAAATGGAGGCGGCAGCACAATGAGGGGAATTCCTGATCTCGCCGAAGTCGAGGCGATGGATGCCGCGGATCCGCTGCGCGCGACGCGCGATCGCTTCGTCTTGCCGGAAGGCGTCCTATATCTCGACGGCAATTCGCTGGGCGCTGCTTCGATCGACGCCTTCAGCGAGATCGAGACTGCCACGAGGCAGGAATGGGCGCGGGATCTCATCCGCGCCTGGAACACCGCCGGCTGGTTCGATATGCCCATCGAGCTAGGTGACCAGCTAGGACGGCTGATCGGCGCGAAACCCGGCCAGACGGTCGTTTGCGACACGACTTCGATCAATATCTACAAGGTCCTGCATGCGGCACTTGCAATGCGGCCCGAGCGTTCGGTGATCGTTGCCGAGGGCGACAGCTTTCCGACCGACCTCTACATGGCGGAAGGGGTCGCATCGACGCGGTCCGGCACGGTGCTGCGGCTCGAATGCGCAGATGCCCCGACGATAGAAGAGCTGATCGACGATCGCGTCGCGGTCATCCTGGTCAACCACGTCAACTACAAATCCGGCCGGCTGCGCGACATGGCGGCGCTCACCCGCAAGGCTCATGAAGCCGGCGCGCTGATCGCGTGGGACCTCTGCCACACGGCGGGTGCGCTGCCGGTGGATCTCGACGGCTCTAATGCCGATTTCGCCATTGGCTGCACCTACAAGTATCTCAATGGCGGGCCGGGCTCGCCAGCCTTCATCTACGCCGCGAGCCGCCATCACCGCGACATTCGCCAGCCGCTCAGCGGCTGGTGGGGCCATGCCCGGCCTTTCGCGTTCGAGCAGGGCTACGCCGCAGGCACGGGCATCCGGCGGTTCCTGTGCGGAACGCAACCGGTGCTGTCGATGCGCGCGCTGAAAGGGGCGCTGGATATGTGGAACGATGTCGACATCAGGGCCGTGCGGAGAAAAAGCGCCGCATTGACGGACCTGTTCATCCGGCTTGTCGAAGCCAGATGCGGCGGCTTCGGTCTTGAGCTGGAGAGCCCGCGCTCAGGCGCCGAGCGCGGCAGCCAGGTGTCGTTCGCCCATCCGCATGGCTACCAGGTGATGCGTGCCTTGATCGAGCGCGGCGTGATCGGCGATTTCCGCGCGCCATCCACCATTCGTTTCGGCTTCACGCCGCTCTATGTCGGCTACCGCGATGTCTGGAATGCGGTCGAGGTGCTGCAGGACATCCTGCGGACTGGCATCTGGCAAGACGCGCGCTTTGCCGTCAAAACAACCGTTACCTGACTTTGAATCGGCGATGCCGAACAAATGACCTGATCGCGGAGACACCGTTGCTGGGACATCGTATTGCCGACTGGGATGACGCCTATGCAAATGGCGCCAATATCGCGGACGGCGACCGCTGGCCAGCTGCGTGGGATCGGCCGGCGCGGGCGTTTCGCGAAAGGCTGCTGTCAGAGGGCAGGGCGCGGCTCGATGTTGTCTACGGCGAAGCGCCGCGCAAGCGCTTCGACCTGTTTCTCCCGTCTGCGGCGCCAAGGGGGCTCGTCGTGTTCATCCACGGCGGCTATTGGATGGAGTCGGACAAGAGCTCCTGGTCGCATCTGGCTGGAGGCGCGCTCGGCCGCGGCTTTGCCGTCGCCATGCCCTCCTACACGCTGTGCCCGCAGACCAGGATCAGCGGCATAGTCGGCGAGGCCGCGGCAGCGATCGAGAAGGCGGCGGCCATGGTCGCTGGTCCGCTGATGCTGACCGGGCACTCGGCCGGCGGGCATCTCGCCAGCCGAATGGTGACCACGGTCTCACCGCTATCATCCGATGTGGCGCGGCGCATACGCCAGGTCGTTTCGATTTCAGGCCTGCACGACCTTCGGCCGCTGATGTTCACAGCGCTGAACGAGACCCTGAACATCGACGAGCCGGAAGCGCGGAGCGAAAGCCCGGCATTGTTGCGGCCTCGACAGGGAGCCTGCATCACCTGCTGGGCCGGCGGCGGCGAGCGTGCGGAATTCCTGCGCCAGAGCGCGTTGCTCGCCAACATCTGGACCGGGCTCGGCGCCTCCACCCGTTCAGTGGTCGAGCCGGACCGACATCATTTCAACATTGTCGATGGCCTCGCCGACCCGGATCATCCCCTGACCCGTACGCTGGTGGACGAATAAGGGTTACGATCGACTTCGTCGACGTATCAGGATCGACCTCGTCGACGCCTAACGCAGCATGAGCACGCTGCATTCAGCGCCGGCTTCCGCCGCCGGCGCAAAGGGCTCGCGCACGATCAGGCCGTTGGCGTCGGCGAGCATCCGCAGCATCGAGGAGTCCTGGATTCCGAAAGGCGTCGCGACCAAGGTGCCGGCGTCCTCGCGCACGACCGCGCGCACGTAATCCTGCCTGAGATCGTTGGCTCGCATCGCAGTGCCAAGCCGAGCCGTTCGCACGTCCTGCCGATGATCGCGGCCGCCGAGCCGCGCAAGCAGCGGCTTCAGGAAGAGTTGCGAGCAGACAATGCTTGCCACCGGATTGCCGGGCAGGCCGATGCAGCGGATATGGCCAAGCCGGCCAAACATCAGTGGTTTGCCGGGGCGCATGGCGATTTTCCAGAAATCGAGCTGCATGCCTTCGCCGGTCAGCACGCTATGGACGAGGTCGTGGTCGCCGACCGAGGCGCCGCCGAGCGTGACGATGACATCGGCGTCCGCCTCGACCGCTTTCCGGACCAGCGCGGCAATCGCCTCCTGGCGGTCGGCGGCGATGCCGAGATCGAGCGCGAGCGCGCCGACCGACTGGGCGGCGGCGGCAACGCCGTAGGCATTCGACGAAATGATCTGGTCAAGGCCGAGCGCGCTGCCCGGCGGCAGCAATTCGTCGCCGGTGGCGATGATCGCGACCAGCGGCCGGCGCACGACGTTCAGGGCTGGGTGGTTGGCCGAGGCCGCCAGCGAAAGGGCCGCTGCATCGAGTACGCGGCCCTTTTCGAGCAGCACGTCGCCCTGGCCGAAGTCGAGCCCGCGGCGGCGCACATTGCGTCCTTCCGCGGTCGGCTCCGTCACTTCGATCCTGCCGTTGCCGAGATCGCGGACGTTTTCCTGGATGACGACGGTGTCGGCCCCTTCGGGCAACGGTGCCCCGGTGAAGATGCGCACGGCCTGGCCTTCCCCGACGGTTCCGGAGAAACCGCGCCCGGCAGGCGCCACGCCGATGACCTCAAGTAGCGCCGGCGCCGAGGCGACATCGCAGAAGCGCGCGGCATAGCCGTCCATCGCGGAGGCATCGAAAGGTGGCTGCGTGCGCAGCGCGACCACCGGCTCGGCCAGCACGCGGCCCGCCGCGTCAGCCAGCGGAACGCGCTCGCCCGGCAGAGCCGTCACGCCGTCGAGCAGGCGTTCGAGCGCCTCGGTGACCGGGAGCAAGGCCATTATGGACCTGCCTTGTAGTCGCCTGATTTGCCGCCGGTCTTCTCGACCAGCCGGACGCCGGAAATCACCATCCCGCGGTCCGCTGCCTTGGCCATGTCGTAGATGGTGAGGCAGGCGACTGAAGCGGCAGTCAGCGCCTCCATCTCCACGCCCGTCTTGCCGGTGACGCGGGCGAGCGCGGTGACCTTGAGACCTGGCAAGGAATGGTCCGGCTCGATCTCGACGCCAACTTTGGTCAGAAGCAGCGGATGGCAGAGCGGGATCAGTTCGTGCGTCTTCTTTGCGGCCATGATGCCGGCGATACGGGCAGTCCCCAATACGTCGCCTTTCTTGGCGTCGCCGGCCAGGATCATCTCCAGCGTTTCCGGCTGCATGGAGACGAACCCTTCAGCGACTGCCGTGCGCGTCGTCTCGGCCTTGTCGCCGACATCGACCATGTTGGCTTCGCCGTTGGCACCAAGATGGGTAAGGGAGGCCATTTTCAAATGGCCTCGGCACGCGCCTTGCCGGTGAGCAGCAGTTGCGTGGCGGCGGCCACGTCGGCCTGCCGCATCAGGCTCTCGCCGACCAGGAAGGTGCCGATCTTGCTCTTCTCCAGCCGGCGGCAGTCCTGATGCGTGAAGATGCCGCTTTCGCTGACCAGCAGCCGATCCGCCGGCACCATGGCCGCCAGCCGCTCCGAAACGTCGAGGCTGGTTTCGAAGGTTCTGAGATCGCGGTTGTTGATGCCGATCAGCCGCGACGAAAGGCGAAGCGCGCGTTGCATTTCCATTTCGTCGTGCACCTCGACCAGAGCGTCCATGCCGAGCTCGAAGGCGGTCGCTTCAAGGTCCCTGGCAAGCGCGTCGTGGACGCTCGCCATGATGATCAGGATCGCGTCGGCGCCCCAGGCGCGTGCTTCGTAGACCTGGTAGGGATCGAACAGGAAATCCTTGCGCAGAGCCGGCAGGCGCACCGCTGCCCGAGCGGCTGTCAGGAATTCGGGAGCGCCCTGGAAAGACGGGGCGTCCGTAAGCACCGAAAGGCAGGCGGCGCCACCTTGCTGGTAGGCCTGTGCCAATGACGGCGGATCGAAATCGGCGCGGATCAGGCCCCTGGAAGGGCTGGCCTTCTTGATCTCGGCGATCAGCGCAAAACCGCCGTCTCGGCGCTTGGCTTCCAGCGCGGCAAGGAAGCCGCGCGGCGGCTCGGCGTCCCCGGCTTTCGTCTTGATCTCGGCGAACGACACGGCGAGCTTCGCCGCAGCGATCTCTTCACGCTTGTAGGCTTCGATCTTGCGCAGGATATCGGACAAGGGGTCTATCCGTTCGAAATCTCGATGAGCTTGTCGAGCACCGCACGCGCGCGGCCGCTGTCGATCGCTTGCGCCGCCGCCGCGATGCCGTCGGCCAGCGTCGTCACCTTGCCGGCCACAACCAGCCCTGCGCCGGCATTCATCAGCACCGTATCGCGATAAGCGCCGGCGGCTCCGCCAAGCATATCGCGCAATTCCTTGGCGTTGTAGGCCGCGTCGCCACCGCGCAGCTCTTCCTTTGTGTGTCGCTTCAAGCCGACGGCTTCCGGCGTCAGGGTGAAGCTGCGGATTTCGCCGCCGGCAAGCTCAGCCACCTGGGTCTCGCCCGTCGTGGTGATCTCGTCATAGCCGTCGCCATGGACGACCCAGGCGTGATCGGCGCCCAGCGCCTTGAGCGTCTCGGCCACGGGCATGATCCACTCCGGCAGGAAGACGCCGACCATCTGGCGGCTGACGCCGGCAGGGTTCGACAGCGGTCCGAGCAGGTTGAAGATGGTGCGCGTGCCGAGCTCGACGCGGGTCGGCCCGACATGCTTCATCGCCGGATGATGCGCCGGCGCGAACATGAAGCCGACGCCGGCCTCATGGATGCAGCGGCCGATCGTCTCCGGCGGGATGTCTATTCTGACGCCCAGCGCCGTCAGCACATCGGCGGAGCCGGTCAGCGAGGACAGGCCGCGATTGCCATGCTTGGCGACCGGCACGCCGGCCGCGGCAATGACGAAGGCCGAAGCGGTCGAGATGTTGACCGAATGCGAATTGTCGCCGCCGGTGCCGACGATGTCGATGGCGCCTTGCGGCGCCTCGACGCGCAGCATCTTGGCGCGCATCGTGGCGACCGCGCCGGAAATCTCGCCCACCGTCTCGCCGCGCACGCGCAGCGCCATCAGGAAGCCGCCGATCTGGCCTGGCGTCGCGTCGCCCGACATGATGATGTCGAACGCCTCGCGCGCTTCCTCGAAGGAAAGCGCGGTGCCCGATGCGACCTTGGCTATGTGTGTCTTGAGAGCGCTCATCGTGTCTGTGCTTGCGAAACCGCGTTCGGATCGATGCGAACGTCATATTGCGACTGCAACTGCGCCACCAGCTGGTCGAGCAGATCGTCGGACATGCCGGCGCCGAAGGATTTCTGCGCGTCGTCCGGCACCGCGCTGCCATCGGCGCCTGCCGGCTCGAAGACCTCGGCGACCTTGAATAGGATCTGGCCGTCGCCGGTGGGCGAGGGGATCAAACCGGTACCGCCTTCGCCGACGCCGAACATGGCCGCGGCGCCTTCCTTGCCGAAATCGGCATCGTCGGCTTCGCGCTTCAGGCCGCGCTTGGTCTGCTTGTCGAGCTTGAGCTCGCCGGCGATGACGTCGAGCGCGGTGCCTGCCTTGAGGCGCTTCTCCAGCTCCTGAGCCTTGGCGTCGAGCCGCTTGTCGGTCTCGGCCTCCGTCCAGTCGGCGACGACCTTCTTGCGGACTTCATCCAGCGTGCGGTCGCGCGCCGGCGTGACCGACTGCACTTCGTAGAAGACGAAACCGTTGCCGGCAGTCGTCAGGCCTTCGTTCTCGGTATTGGGCTCCGCCGCGAACACCGACTTGATCAGCTCGGCCGATTCCGGCAGGTCGTTGACGATCGTGCCGTCCGGCCGCTGGCCGGTACGGTCGATGGCATCGATGGTGACGACCTTGAGCTTCAGCTTCTCGGCGGCCTGCGCCAGCGAGGCGCCCGAGGCGCGGGTGTCCTCGTAGCTGTCGTGCACATCGAGCAGGATGCGGCTTGCTTCGCCGAGCGCCAGGTCCTTGCGGATCTGGCCGGACACTTCCGAAAGCGGCTTCACCACCTGCGGCTTGATCTCGGTGACGCGCAACAGCACGGGACCGAAGGCGCCCTGGACGACCTGGCTCACCTCGTTGGCATTGAGCGAGAAGGCGGCATCGGCCACCGCCTTGTCGGCGATCTTGTCCTTGGCCAGCGTGCCGAGCAGCGTGTCGGCCTGCGTCTTGCCTTCGGCGGTGACGAGCTTGTCGAAGGTAGCCCCAGCCTTCAGCGAATCCAACGCGGCCTTGGCCGCATCCGGCGTCTTGAACACCAGCTGCTCGATGGTGCGCATCTCGGGCGTCGTGTAGCGCGCGATGTTCTTGTTGTAGTCCTCGCTGATCTGCTGGTCTGTCACCGCGGACGGATCCATGATGTCCTGCGGCTCCAGCCGGACATAGGAGAACTTGCGGTATTCCGGCGCGGCATAGTTCTTCTTGTTGGCGTCGAAATAGGTTTTGAGGGCGCTGTCGGACGGCGCCTCGATCGGCTGCACCAGCGTCTTGGGCAACACGACATAGTCGATCGTGCGATCCTCGCCGCGATAGAGAGAGACCGCCTTCAGGAAAGTCTGCGGAACCTTGAGGCCGTCGGAGATCGCCTCGACGACCTGCTGGCGCACGGCCACCTGCGAGCGGTTCCTGAGATAGTCCTCGGGCCGCATGCCGAGCTGGCGCAGCAGATACTCGAAGGTGCGGCGATCGAACTGGCCGCCGGGGCCCTTGAAGGCCGGATCCTCGCGCGTCAGTTCGGCCAACCGATCCTTGGAGAGGCCGAGCCCCAGCTTGCGAGCCTGTTCGTCGAGCACGGCGCCCGAAACGAGCTGCGCCAGCACCTGATTGTCGACACCGAGCAGCTTGGCCTGTTCGTGGGTGACGCGCTGGCCATATTGCTGCGACAGAAGGCTGAGCTGGCGGTCGTAAGCGAGGCGGTACTCGTTGATCGAGACCTCCGTGCCGCCGGCCGTGATCACCGCGTGATGGCCGCCCAGCACGCCACCCACCATGCGCGTGGTCGCGCCCCAGGCGAGGAAACTCACCACCAGCAAGGACAGCAACGCCTTCGCGACCCAGGTGCCTGCCGCGCTTCTCAATATACCAAGCATGCATACTTCCGATTTTTGCGCATTTTCGCGTGCGCCGAGTCTGAAACAAGCGCAATAGCGCCCTTCCGGTCCACTGTCGATTGCTTTGTGACCTGATTTTGGTAGTGAGGGCGCTGCTTAATGTCGCTCGGAGAACGCGCCCCATGACCCCTGGAATCCGCCCGCTTGTCGCCGGCAACTGGAAAATGAACGGCACCAGCGCCTCGCTCAACGAGCTGCGGTCGATAGGCAACGGGTTCATGAGTGGGCTCGACGCGGAGACCGAAGCGCTGGTGTGCGTGCCGGCGACCTTGCTGCAGCGCGCCGCCGAGATCCTGTCGCGCACGCCGGTGCGTGCCGGTGGAGAGGATTGCCATCCCAAGGAGAGCGGCGCCTTCACGGGCGAGATTTCGGCCGAGATGCTCAAGGATGCCGGCGCAAGCCACGTCATCGTCGGTCATTCTGAGCGCCGCGAGCTGTTCGGCGATGACGATGCAATGGTCCATGCCAAGGCGTCGGCGGCCTGGCGGGCAGGGCTGGTGGCCATCATCTGCATCGGCGAGACGCGCGCCGAGCGGGAGGCGGGCGCCACGCTTGATGTCCTGTCGCGCCAGCTTGACGGTTCCGTGCCGGCGAGCGCCACCGCCGCCAATACCATCATCGCCTACGAGCCGGTCTGGGCGATCGGCACCGGCCTGACGCCGACCGCCGCCGATGTCGCCGAGGCGCATGCGCACATCCGGGGCAAGCTGACCGCGCTGCTCGGCGATGCCGCGGCCAGGACCCGCATTCTTTACGGCGGCTCGGTCAAGCCTTCCAACGCGGTGGAACTGCTCGGCGTCGACAATGTCGACGGCGCGCTGGTCGGCGGCGCCAGCTTGAAGGCGGCCGACTTCCTGGCCATAGCGGAAGCTTATATGAACATGGCTTAGCCTGCGTTGATATTCAGGTGATGCCGGCCTGACCTGAATCTCATCACACCCTAGCCGTCTCCCAGGCTCGCGTGGGCTAAATCGTTGTAATGGCCGCATTGGTTCCCATATTCCCGGCCACGGGCTTGGAAATGCCGCCAAAGCATTGTAAGGAGCCGCCTCCAAATCATCGGTCGTATGCGCGCTCGCGCAAGGCCTCGCCAGGATAAATTATGGAAACCGTACTGATCGTCGTCCACCTCATGGTCGTGCTCGCCCTCGTCGGCGTGGTGCTGCTGCAGCGCTCCGAAGGCGGCGGCCTGGGCATCGGCGGCGGTTCCGGTTTCATGACCGCTCGTGGCGCCGCCAACGCGTTGACGCGCGCCACCGCGATCCTGGCGGCAGCCTTCTTCGTGACGTCGCTGGCGCTGTCGATCCTTGCCCGCTATGGCGAAAAGCCGATCGACATCCTCGACCGCCCGGCAACGTCCAGCCAGGGCAACGGCGTGCTCAACCAACTGCCGGGATCGAACGGACCGGTGGGCAGCTCGCAGCCCGCAGCCCCGACCGGCGGCTCTGCTCCCGCGGCTCCGGCTGGCGGTGCGACGAGCACCACGCCGCTTGCCAACGGCGCCACAGCGCCGGCTCCGGCCACAACGCCTGCTCCGGCGCCCGCGAATCCGAGCACCGCGCCGGCGACCAACGGCGTCACCTTGCCGGTCACCCCTCAGGTTCCGAACCAGTAGCCGGACAAGCACTGCCGCGATCTGTTGTTCTTTGAACACAGTCGCGGCAAATGCGCGCCCGATCACGAAGATTCAACCGGGCGTGGCGCCTGCCTCAGCTTGAGGCGATGACAGCTAATCGATTATAGATTGCGCGCGGCACTTTTGGCGTCCTTGGGGGACGCCGGGCGACGCCGTGGGCAACACGCATTGAACGATCGGATCTTCGCCATGCAGCTTCGCAGCTTCATCATTTTGGGAGTCTGTGCCGTCCTCGGCATGGGTTCCGCGGCCCTTGCCGGACCGGCAACTAAGGTCTCCTCCCCGTCGGTAGAGAAAACCGACGCCATTCCCGTTGCCGCCGCCAAGAGCGACGCATCGCAGCTGAGGCTTCTCAAGAAGAAGAAAAATCCGACCTCGGACGATCTCGCGCAGATCGGCAAGCTCGAGGCCAAGATCGCCGCCGACAAGCAGGCGGCAAACGATAAGGCGCTCGAGGCTCGCAAGATGGCCATGCGCGAGGCCGCCAAGGCCAAGGCTGACGCGGCGCGCCAGGAATGGCTCGCTAAGAAGGGCACTGCCGCGCCGGCTGAGGTCGCCGACGCCAGGCCGGCCAAGAAGACCACCAAGATCATCGCGCCGCTGGACCCGGTCGCGCAGATCATGCCGGTCAAGGCCGAGGAGCCTATCCCGGCTGAGGTCATGAACATCACCGCTACCGGCAACAATGGCGAGTTGCGCAGTGAGCAGCCCGGCCAGAAGCAGACGAGCAGCGGCGGGCTGTTTGCCGGCCTCTTCGGCGGCTCGTCGGTGAGCTCGATCAGTTACCTGCCCGAGACCCGTGCGCTTGATTCGGCGCTGGCCAAGAAGGCCGCCAAGCGGCCGTTCAAGGTGAAGCCGGAATTCGTGCCGCAGGACGTCACGTTCACCGGTTATGAGCCGGGCACCATCGTCATCGACACCAGCGCGCGCCGCCTCTATCTCGTCGAGTCGTTTTCCACGGCACGCCGCTATGCCATCGCGGTCGGCCGCGAAGGCCTGCAGTTCAAGGGCACGGTAGCCGTCGGCGACAAGCAGGAATGGCCGCGCTGGATACCGACGCTCGACATGCAGAAGCGCGAGCCGAAGCATTACGGCCAGTACAAGGACGGCATGCCCGGCGGCGGCGAGAACCCGCTCGGCGCGCGCGCCATCTATCTCTATGACGGCAAGAAGGACACGCATCTGCGCATCCACGGCACAATCGCGCCGCAGTCGATCGGAACCAGCGCCTCCAATGGCTGCTTCCGCATGATCAACGAGCACGTCATGGACCTCTACAGCCGCGTCAAGATCGGCACGAAGGTTGTTATTATCTAAGGCTTTCCGTCAAACTGCCGAAAGGGCCGGCATCGCCGGCCCTTTTGTTTTGACTGAATCCAAGCCCATGCGGGGCCCGGCGCCATTTTGGGAAAAAGCCTTCGCGGCGGTTTTTTCTCTGGCGGAATCAATCAGGCCGCGTTAAGCGATGACTCCCATGGCGCGATATGTATTCATCACAGGCGGCGTGGTTTCCTCACTCGGAAAAGGCATCGCCGCAGCAGCTCTTGGGGCTCTTCTGCAAGCGCGAGGCTATCGCGCGCGGATCAAAAAGCTCGATCCTTATCTCAATGTCGATCCCGGGACGATGTCGCCGTATCAGCACGGCGAAGTGTTCGTGACCGATGACGGCGCCGAGACCGACCTCGATCTCGGCCATTACGAGCGATTCACCGGGCGCTCGGCGAACCAGCAGGACAACATCACCACCGGCCGCATCTACAAGAACATCATCGAGCGCGAGCGGCGCGGCGACTATCTCGGCGCGACTGTGCAGGTGATCCCGCACGTCACCGACGAGATCAAGCATTTCGTACTGGACGGCAACGACGACTACGATTTTGTGCTGTGCGAAATCGGCGGCACGGTCGGCGACATCGAGGCGATGCCGTTCCTGGAAGCGATCCGACAGCTCGGCAACGACCTGCCGCGCAACAACGCCGTCTATGTGCATCTGACCCTGATGCCCTACATCCCGACGGCCGGCGAACTGAAGACCAAGCCGACGCAGCATTCGGTCAAGGAACTGCGCGGCATCGGCATCGCGCCCGACATCCTTTTGGTGCGCGCCGACCGGCCGATCCCGAAGGAGGAGCGCCGGAAACTTTCGCTGTTCTGCAACGTGCGCGAAAGCGCCGTCATCCAGGCGCTGGACGTGCCGCATATCTATGACGTGCCTTTGGCCTATCACCAGGAGGGCCTCGATTCGGAAGTGCTGGCGGCCTTCGGTATCGACCCGGCGCCGAAGCCCCGCATGGAGCCGTGGCAGAAGCTTTCCAACCACATCCACAATCCGGAAGGCGAGGTGACGATCGCCATCGTCGGCAAATACACCGGCCTCAAGGATGCCTATAAATCGCTGATTGAGGCGCTGTCGCATGGCGGCCTCGCCAATCGCGTCAAGGTCAAGCTCGACTGGATCGAAAGCGAGATCTTCGAGAAGGAAGACCCGGCGCCGTGGCTGGAGAAGGTGCATGGCATCCTCGTTCCCGGCGGCTTCGGCGAGCGCGGTTCGGAAGGCAAGATCCTGGCGGCAAAGTTCGCCCGCGAGCGCAAGGTGCCTTATTTCGGCATCTGCTTCGGCATGCAGATGGCCTGCATCGAGGCGGCCCGCTCGCTGGCGGGTGTCGACCATGCGTCGTCGACCGAGTTCGGCCCCACCGACGAGCCCGTCGTCGGCCTTATGACCGAGTGGCTGAAGGGCAATATGCTTGAGAAGCGCAAGGCCGCAGGCAATCTCGGCGGCACGATGCGGCTTGGCGCCTATCAGGCCGAGCTCGCCAAGGGCTCGAAGATAGCGGATATCTACGGCGACACGCAGATTTCCGAGCGCCACCGGCATCGCTACGAAGTCAACGTCGACTACAAGCAGCGGCTCGAGGATTGCGGCCTGGTGTTTGCCGGCATGTCGCCCGACGGCGTGCTGCCGGAGACGGTCGAATATCCTGACCACCCATGGTTTATCGGCGTGCAGTATCACCCCGAACTGAAGAGCCGGCCGCTCGACCCGCATCCGCTGTTCGCCAGCTTTATCTCGGCTGCAGTGGATCAGTCGCGGCTCGTCTAGGTGTGCTGATATTCAGGTGAGGCCGGCCTGCAAATGGCGGCTTCCTGCGCTTCCGGTGCTCACGTACGAAAAGTACGCTCCGCTCCGGTTCTCGGAAACCACCATTTTCGACTCGGCCTGACCTGAATCTCAGTACGCCTTGGCTCCGGCCTGCGTGCCAGCTATGCGGACCGTAATGCAAACTTATGTCGCGCTGCTCTACAGCATCATCCTGGGCGAGGGGCGGCGGGTGGTCATGTCCGACCTGAAGGCCATGGCGGAAAGCCTCGGGCTGAAAAACGTCCGCACGCTGGTGGCGACAGGCAATCTGGTGTTCGAGGCGCGCACAGGCGAGCTTTCAAAGCTCGAGCGCCGGCTGGAAAGGGCGTTCGAGAAAAGCTTCGGCCGGCATGTCGACATCATCGTGCGCGGTGCCGAGGACTGGCTGAAGCTTGCCGCCGCCAATCCGTTTCCGGGCGAATCAGCGGACGCGGCCGATCAGGTTGCGGTGCGCGTGATGCGCGAGCCGCTGCCCGCGCACACCGTCGAAGCCCTCCAGCCCTATGCAGCCGACGACGAGTTGGTGCAGGTGGTAGACGGCGATATCTGGCTTGTCTTCTCGCGTGAGCGGCCGAACTCGCGGCTGCTTGCCGCGGCCAATCACAAACGCCTTGGCATCGGCACGTCGCGCAACTGGAACACGGTGCGCCGTCTGGCGGAGATGGTAGGCAGTAGGCAGTAGGCAGTAGGCAGTAGGCAGTAGGCAGTAGGCAGTAGGCAGTAGGGTGGCATTCTCTATTGCCTAAGCCCTACTGCCTACTGCCTTGTTTCAGGCCTTCGCCACCCTCGCGCCTGCGCCGAGCGCCATGGTGCGCAGCACGTAGTAGACGACGCCGGCGATCGCCACGCCGAAGAACCAGCCATAGACGCCCCACCAGGACGGCAGCCAGTTGGTGAAGTTAGGCAGGATCGAGGAGAAGATGGCGCCGATGCCGGCAGCGATGAAGGCGTTGACATGCCACCCGCTCTGGAAACGGAACTCGCCGTCTTCGCGATAGAGTGCTTCGACGTCGACTTCGCTTTTGCGGATCAGGTAGTAGTCGACCATCATCACGCCGAAGATCGGTCCCATCGTCGCGCCGATGACGTTGACGAAGGAAGCCGCACTGCCTTCCCATGGCGCGAAGGGATAGAGCACCAGCGCGATCAGCGCCGCGATGTAGCCGCCCTTCTTGAAGTCGATCTGGCGCGGGAAGACGTTGGAGAAATCGAACGCCGGCGAGACGAAGTTCGCCACGACGTTGATGCCCAGCGTCGCCACCGCGAAGGTCAGCGCGGCAAGCGCGGCCAGGAACCAGCTGTCGAACTTGGCCGAGATCTGGTCGGGATGGAGCAGCACCTCATGGTAGACGTCATAGGCGGCGATCGTGGTGACGCCGGCGACCAGCGAGAACAGGATGAGGTTGACCGGCAGGCCCCAGATGTTGCCCTTGCGAAGTGCCGCATTGTCCGGCGCATAGCGGGCGAAGTCGCAGAAGTTGAGATAGAGCGCCGAGAAATAGGTCACCCAGATCGCTGCCACCGCGAACAGGGCGGTCCAGGACCCAGGCTCGCCCGGAACGCCGGCATCCTTGGTCTTGTCCAGCAGCACATCCATCGGGATGTCGCTGGTGAAGGCGAAAGTGCCGGACTTCACGCAAAGAAAAATGGCCAGGATCAGCATCATGACCCAAACGGCCGGGCCGGCCCAATCCTGGAAGCGACGGACGGTTTCCATGCCCTTCTGGATGATCAGCAACTGCAGCGCCCAGATGATGACGAAGCAGATCACCTCCAGCGTCGAGTGTCCCAGAAGGTGCGAGCTCTTGTTGAACTCGTCGAACCATTGCAGGCGCGTCAGCAGCGCCACGATCGCGCCCGACGCCGCGGCCGTCTGGGCGCCGTACCAGAAGCAGGCGACGATCGCCCGCACCAGCGCCGGGACGTTGGCGCCCCAGATGCCGAAGGAGGCGCGGGCAAGCACGGGGTAGGGCACGCCGGTCTTCACGCCGGCATAGCCGACCATATTCATCAGCGCATAGATGATCAGCGAGCCGATGCCGATGGCGATGATGAAGTTGACGAAGCCGCCGCAGAACAGAAACAGGCTTGCCGCCAGGTAGTAGCCCCAGAGGCTATGGACGTCAGAGGTCCAGACGTTGAAGATCGAAAACGGTCCCCAGTTCCTGACCGTTGCGGGAGCCAGATCCTCATTGTAGAGGTCAGGCGATGCGCCTTGAATGGTCATTGCAAGTGTTCCCCTTTTTGCAAAACGCGCCCTCACGCGGTGACCGCGGAGGTTAAGCCTGACGCAGGGTAACCGGCAAGCAACCCATTTGCCGGCTTTCGCCTTAAAGATATTCAATGAGAATCGCCGTTATCCGGCGGCTCCAGGCCTGCATTGGCTGAGTCGCCAACTGATTTTCGCGCATGTCAGGCGCGGGCCCGCGTTTCGAACTTTTTTCCATCGGCAACCAAATTTGTTTGGAACCGATTCGCGGGACGTGCGTTTATTGCGGTTCGACTGCGCTGCGGTCGACCGGGAGGATAATTATGGATCGCTTGCATTTCTTTACCCCAGTGCGAATTGCGCGTGGGCAGGGATACCCTGTGGAGGAAGTCGATAGCGTCTCCGAGGCGATGGTGTTCCTGCGGAAGTGGCCAACGGGACGGCGCGGCCCGGTTTATCAATGCGCCCTGAATTGCTGCGCGGCGGCACTATCGGGCAAGATGTCGGCCGAGGAAGCGCGCAAAGCCTTTGTCGGCTTTGCTCGCATCACCCGGCTGCTCGACGACGACATGGCGCTGCCGCTGGGCGGCGCGTCGATGGACAATGTCCACGCCTTGAGGCGCTAGCGCCGTCACGCCCGCGCGGCTGCGCCTGACAGATGCGACGATGAGGCGTCGGCTTATGGCCGACGTCGCTGTGCTGTCATCGATTCAGTTTTCCTTGAAAGAGCGTGTGAGCGAAGCCTGCACCGGGGCCAGCATATAGTCGAGCAAAGTGTGCTCTCCCGTCAGGATCATGACCTCCGCCGGCATGCCGGGCGACAAGTGCACGTCATGCAGCTCTGCGAGATCGGCGGTGTCGACTTTGACCTTGGCGAGGAAATAAGGCTCGCCGGTCTTTTCGTCCGTCAGCCGGTCGGCCGACACCGATGTGAGCAGGCCATGGATTTGCGGCAGATGCCGGCTCGGATAGGCCGACAAAACCACGCGAGCCGGCATGTCAGGATGTACCACGTCGATATCCGCCGGTTTGATGCGTGAATCGATGACCAGATTGGGCTCGTTGGGAACGATATCAAGCAGCGCCTGGCCGCTTGCGATCACGCCCGATTCGGTCGTTATGCGGAGGTTCATCACCGTTCCGGCGATTGGTGCGACAATGTCGGTCCTGGCCAGCACATCCTGGCGCGAAGGCAATTGGCTGCGCAGTTCAGCCAGGTCCCCTCGCACTTTTGCGAGATCCTCATTGGCGCTCTCGCTGTCCTGTTGGCGTAGGTTGAGAAGCTGGAACTCGGTCTCGCCGATCTGCTGGTCGTTGTGTGCCACTTGCGCGCGGTTCGATGCCTGATTGGCGCGGATCTCGGCCTGGGACCGCTGCAGCGCCAGTATCCGCGGCAGCCGCTCCAGTCCCTGTTTGTACATTTCCTGCGCTGAGGCGATCTCCTGGTCGATCAGCCTGAGCTGCTCGGCCTCGGCGGCAATCACCTCCCTCGATCCTGTACTTTGCTCCTGGATTTGCGCGATGCGCTTGTTGAGGATTTGCGTGCGCCCCGCACGGGTCGCCAGGCGGCTGTCGAGCAGCGCCTGTTCCTCGGCGACCACCTTTCGCGCCGTCTCGCTGTCGATCGATGTCAGCTCCTTGGGGAAGGTGATCCGGTCCTGCCCGGCAAGCTCCGCGACCAGGCGCGCTTCGGTCGCCAGCAGTCGGATATAGTGGCCTTGCAACTCGTCATAGCGACCTTGGGCGTCGGTCGTCTTCAGGCTGATCAGCACCTGGCCGGCGCTCACCTTGTCGCCTTCCTTTACATGGATCGCGCCGATGATGCCGCCCTCCAGATGCTGGACGGTCTTGCGATAGCCCTCGGGGCTGACAACGCCGTTGGCGACGACGGCGCTTGCCAGAAGGGCGACGCTTGACCACGCGGCGGTGCCGCCCACGAAGACGATCGCCGACACATAGCCCAGCATGCGCGCTGGCCGCGTCCGTTGGTTCAGGTCGCGGCCGCTGGCGCGGAGGGCAGGTGACCGCCGCCGGACCAAGCCTGAAGCCAGCAGCAGGACGAGCACGCCGGCGGCCGCAATCATCGTGACGCGCGTCGGCTGGTTCAGGCCGCGGAACGAAATCGATGCCGCGGCGACCAGATCGCCTGCGGAAATGGACAGTCTGTCCGCCAACGCGCCCAAGCTATCCATCAGCCTGTCCAGCATCGTCGAGAAGTCGCCAAATCGATCACCGCCCATGGCTCACTCCCCTGCCTTCCGGTTTGCTGGCGCATTGGCGGCGATCTTGTCCCGTATGGCCGCCGGCACCGAGATGTGCCTGGACTGGCCTGCCAGCGCGCCGAGCACCTCGTCGCGCGTGCCGAACATCGAAAGGGATCCGTCGCGGATGAGGGCGATATGGTCGGCAGTGCGCAGAAGATTGGTCTGATGGCTGATGACGACCACCGTGCGGCCCCGCTCCTTGAGCTGCTGGAGCACGTTGAACAGCGCCACTTCGCCTTCGCCGTCGAGGCCGGTGTTCGGCTCGTCGAGGACAATCAGCGGCGGGTCACCGAATAGCGCCCGGGCCAGCGCGATGCGCTGGCGCTGGCCGCGCGATATCCGGACCCCATGCGGTCCGACTTCGGTGCGATAGCCGCTCGGCAGTCGCAGGATCATCTCGTGGATGCCGGCGAGTTGTGCCGCGGCTATGACCGCTTCGCTGTCGACGTCACGCAGGCGGGCGATGTTCTCGGCGATCGTTCCAGGGAACAGCTCGACCTGCTGTGGCAGGTAGCCGATATGCTGGCCGAGTTCCTCCGCAGGCCAGTTCCAGACCTCCGCGCCATCCAGCCGGACGTGGCCGAGCGAGGGCCGCAGCGTGCCGACAATGAGACGGCAGAGCGTGGTCTTGCCCGAGCCGGATGGGCCAATGACGCCGCAGGTCTGGCCGGGTTCGACGCCGAAGCCTATCGCGTTCAGCAGCGCCTGCGACGTCCCTGGCGCACAATAATGCAGGTTTTCTAGCTTCAGCCGGCCTTGCGGGCGGGGCAGGCTGACGCCGGCTGTTTGCATCGACCTGGTCTCGGCGAAAAGCTTCATCAGGTTGCGGCGCGCGGTCCGCGCGCTGACCAGACTGCGCCAGGCGCCTATCGAGCGCTCGATCGGCGCCAGCGCGCGGCTGAGCAGGATGGAAGCCGCGATCATCGAGCCCGGCGTCAGCTCGCGACGCAGGACGAGATAGGCGCCGAGCCCCAGCACGGCCACCTGAAGGGCGAGACGCAGCGAACGCGACAGGCTGCCGATGATGGTGGTGCGCTGTAAAATCCGAGTCTGGATGTCGATCAGCGATTGCTGGTTTTGCTCCCACCGCCGCAGCGCCGGCTCGGACATGCCGAGCGAGCGCAATGTCTCGGCGCCGTCGACAAATTGACCGACGGCGGCCTGGCTGCGGCGAAGCCCCGCTGCCGCATCCTGGCCTTTGCGGCGGGTGAGGAAATCGTTGGCGAGCGCGGCGCAGAACAGGAGCACGGCGCCGGCAAGGCCGACTACACCCAATGCTGGATGCAAAAACCACATGAATGCCAGGAAGACCGGCGTCCATGGCGCGTCGAGGAAGGTCAGTATGCCATCGCCGGCAATGAAGCCGCGCAGATCGCCCACGTCCTTCAGGCCGGTTTCGAGGTTGCTGCCGGCCAGGCGCGCCTCCATGGCGCGTTCGATCACCGGAACGCTGAGCTGGTCGTCCAGCCACTGGCTGATATGCCCGAGCATCATCCGGCGGGCGTGTTCCAGCAGGCCATAGACGGCGATGGCGCCGATGACGGCAAGGGTGAGCCATAGCAGCGTGTCGATCGACCCGCTCGACAGCACCCTGTCATAGATCTGCAGCATGTAGACGGTGCTGGCGAGCAGGAGGAGATTGGTAAGCAGGCTGAAGAGAAGGAGGGCGGGCACCTGATGGCGGGCCAGATGCATCACTTCCTGGAATTGCGGTCTTGGCTGCATCACGGACCCCCCGCTTCGATGCCTTTTGTCAGTGCCCGGCCCCGGCGTTGAATTGGCGTCTGGGCCGGTGTCGTTACGGGGGCAGCATCGGCTGCCCCCGTAAGGCGGGCGTCAGGCGATGTCGACCAGAATGTGCTGCACCGCTGTCGTGTCGCCATCCGCGTCCGCGATCTGGACGCCGAAGTCGAGGTGCGCGTCCGGTGTCGTGGTCTGCGTCGAGGTGAAGCCGAGGTCCACGATCTTCAAGACGTCGTTGTCGGTCGGGTCCCAGTTCACCAATGTGGTTTGAGAGCTGCCGCCACCTGAGCCAGTGGCTCGGTTCAGGTCGATCGCCGTGCCGTCGCCGGTGATTCCGTTGCCGGACTGCATGATCTGGGCACCCTGGATCACCCAATTCTCGCCGACACCATTGTAGTCGTTCCTCTCGATGATGATGAGGCCGTCGTTATTATCGAGTGGGAAGTCGGCTGCGTATGCGGTGGGCACCTGCCCCATTTTGTAGATGTCGGCGTTCTCGATGTAGATCGCCTTCGTGGTATGCACGCTACTGTCCGTGCTGCTGACGAGTTGAAGGATGACCATCAGGTCCTCACTGGTGCCGATCCCGTCGAACTTGATGGCCATGTCGGCCGCCGTCTGGCTCGGGGTGATGCTCTCGGTGCCGATGCCGGGGCTGGTGTCGAAGAACCGCAGCGTCAGCAATTCGCCTTTCTGGATGGTGTCGCCAGCGACCCCGTTCGTGCTCTGGGTGGCAGACACCCAGTCCTCGTGGTTGTTGGTGACCAGATCGCCAGGGTTCCACGCGGTGTCGGTGGGTGTCGCGTTGTCGCTGTCGCCGGTGGAGTTAAGACCGAACTTGATGGTGTTGGTGACCGAGTTCGCCGTGAACTGCACGAAGAAGTCCCGGTCGGTCGTTTCGGGAGTGCTGTCCGCCTCGAAGAGCTTCTCCACCACAATGTTCGGGTGGCCGACATTGCTCGTGGGCTCCTTGGATAGAAGCTCACTGGTGTGCAGGATGTCTTTGGTGAAGCCCTCCACCGCGTCGTTCAAGGTGATGGTGTAGGTGTCAGCAGTCTTGTTGAAGACTAGGGTACCGCCCGCCGTGGCCGTTTGGTCGCCGGCCGTATTCGGGTCGCTGTCGTACGAGATTTGCCAGTTGAACGTTGCCTGGGTGGCGTCTTCCGACTGGAGCGCCGCGGACGAGCTAATGAACGGCGTCTGCGTGTTGGGGACAAGACCTGTGAGGTTGCCACCAAGGCTGAGCTGGATGCCGGTAGTCACGCTATCCTGGTCGGCGAAGTCGCTAACACCCGCCGTATACTCAGCGGCCGTGTGCCTGTCCGTCATCTCGTATCCAAAGGTCCCGCTGGCCGACGCTCCCACGGTGTTGCCAAGATGCTCCGGGGTTTGGATGCCAGCAGTAACGGGATCAGCGTCGAACGGTGCCGTGATTGTCGGATCGGTGTCGTCGAAGGTCAGCGACAGGCCCGAGCTCGAGCTTTGTTGCGAGACCACGTCCTGGTCGCCGTCGGTCACTGTCACCGTCGCCGTCACGTTGATCAGGCCGTTGAGGTCGAGGGTGTTGTCCTCGCCCACGCCTTGCGGCGCATTCGAGTGCTCAAGGGCAACCAGCGAGGTCAGCGTCACCGTCGTGCCGGACAGCGTCACCGTGAACGCCGTCGCATCGAGCGTGGTGTCGCCGTTGCTGTCGTACATGCCCGAGATCTGGGTGGCCGAGTCGGCCACTAGCGTGATCGCATGGTTGCCGACCGTGGTCAGCAGCCCGGTCGCCGTTCCGCCCGCCAGGGCCAGCGCGTAGGTCACATTCGTGGTATAGCCATCGACCGCGCTCGCGTTGAAGGTCGGCGGCGTGATCGTCGCCTGGCTCTGACCGGCAACCCCGCTCGCCTCGACCACCTCGGCGGCGCCAACCACCGGCGCCGCGGTGATCGAAAGCGCCGGATCGGTGTCGTCGAAGGTCAGCGATAGGCCCGAGCTCGAGCTTTGCTGCGAGACCACGTCCTGGTCGCCGTCGGTCACTGTCACCGTCGCCGTCACGTTGATCAGGCCGTTGAGGTCGAGGGTGTTGTCCTCGCCCACGCCTTGCGGCGCATTCGAGTGCTCAAGGGCAACCAGCGAGGTCAGCGTCACCGTCGTGCCGGACAGCGTCACCGTGAACGCCGTCGCATCGAGCGTGGTGTCGCCGTTGCTGTCGTACATGCCCGAGATCTGGGTGGCCGAGTCGGCCACTAGCGTGATCGCATGGTTGCCGACCGTGGTCAGCAGCCCGGTCGCCGTTCCGCCCGCCAGGGCCAGCGCGTAGGTCACATTCGTGGTATAGCCATCGACCGCGCTCGCGTTGAAGGTCGGCGGCGTGATCGTCGCCTGGCTCTGACCGGCAACCCCGCTCGCCTCGACCACCTCGGCGGCGCCAACCACCGGCGCGGCGGTGATCGAAAGCGCCGGCCCATCGTCATCGAAGTTGATGAACGAGCCAACCTGTTCGGTGTAGGCGTTGGTTGTCGTCGTCTTGAAATGGAACTCGGTGATGTCGCATCCTTCATTCGCATCGACCCCCGAAACCGTCAGACGATCCATCGGGCTGCTGGTGGTGATGTTGACGGTGGTGATGTTGTCGAGCCCGGTGATGGTGACGACCCCAGTGCCCATCCCGCTAACGGTAACGTTGCCGCTACCCGTGGGGTAAGTGCCATTGGCCGTGATGGCGGAGGCGTACCCTGATTGTCCGGTCAATGAGAGGCTGGTGATGGGCGCGGCGTGGGTCGGGCTGCCGTCATAGAAGTTCAAGCCCTGCTCATTGTTATCAACGTTGAAAGCGCTGATCTTGATGTCCACCCGCAAATTCGGATTGGATGGCGTGATCTGGTTGATGGTGAATCCCGCCTGTGTGATATTTTCGAGATGGCTGCCGTACTGGATTTGGGAAGCAGTGCCCGCGGCGAGGTTGCCGCCGGTCACGAAATCGACCTGCAGCGTTTCGGTCGGGTTGATGCTCTGGTTGTTGACGCCGAAGCCCTGTGTACTCACGTTGGCGGTGGCGTTGGTGGTCCCCAAGAACCCTGTCACCAGAATCTGCTTGGAAGCGTCATCCGGCGAATTGATCACGTAGAAATCGTGATTGCCGGGAGCGGCATTCTGGCCCGAGAAACCGACTACGCCGGTCCCCGCGACCGACGCGAACACTTTGTCGGTCAGATCGATACGGTCGTCGGGATCGGACGCAATCGGATTGAACAACGGTACATATTGGACCGTGTACAGGTCGAAATGACCGGTGGTGGCGGTGTTCATCAACGCAAACGAGAAGGCAAGCGGCCCGCTCGCAGCGGGCGCCGCGTTCGCGTCGGAGGTACCGATGACGCCGATCACGACGTTCGGATGAGTAGCGTCTTGGAACAGCCAGACATAATTGCCATCAACCGTCTTAATGCCGCTATTGACGCCGGCGGTGGTGGAGAATGGGGTTCCGGAGGCATTCTGCGTGAGAATGACCGAAGTGATGGTTTCGCCGGCGCTCGCCGTAGCGATCACGAAGTCGCTCTGGAAGGCGACCTCGGGTGAGGCTAACCCTCCCGGGCCGTCGAGGCCCAAGAGATAGGTAAGTGTGTTGTTGGTGCTGTGCGGCGGAAGGGCCGGGTTGATGTCGTCATCTTGCAGGCCGGTGGTCTCGTCGATGATGATGTCTTGAGCTGTGATGTCGAGTGCCATTGGAAATTCTCCCCTGGTTCAAATGCGGCAGGCGCGATTTCAGCCCCAACGCCGGCAACCGGCCGCACGGACGCGCATCCGCTGGCCAGGCCAGCGCCACGCGCCATCGTTAAAGAAAACTGGAGTGGTGAATTGACTCTCAAGAGGGGTAGAGGGGGTTGGGAGGAACCGCCGCTGATCCTCCGCTCCTTGCCCCGTCAGGCAATTCTAGGGGGATGCGTCCTGCGCGCATCGGCGGCCCACCAACGGCGGCCGCCAAGGATCGATAATGAGGGCATACTAACCGCCCCTCCCCAACAGGCATGACTGCCTGCACGCCTCCAATGCTCATATTATGAGCAGCTAATGTTTACTCTTATTTGTGGAAAATTAAAACTGGACTATTGATTTTTTAATAACTATGTGACTGAGGAAAATGGTCCCTCTCGAAATGGGACTTATGTCCCTGCCATCGAAGTATCTGAAAATAAAAGAGAATGCGGTATATTGCGCTGACAGATTTGATTATGACAGGGGCAAACAGCATTGAATAGGCTTATGCGGACGACGCTAGCCATAGCACCAATGATGGATTGGACGGACCGGCATTGCCGGTTCTTCCACCGTCAGCTGACGCGCCGCGCGCTGCTTTACACCGAGATGGTGGTGGCGGATGCGGTCATACATGGCGCGCGCGAAAGACTGCTCGGTTTCGACAATGTCGAGCACCCGGTTGCGCTACAACTTGGCGGATCGGATCCCGCAAAGCTCGCCGAGGCAGCGCGGATCGGCGAAGCCTTCGGCTATGACGAGATCAACCTCAATGCCGGCTGTCCGTCCGATCGCGTCCAGTCGGGGACGTTCGGTGCCTGCCTGATGAAGACGCCGGTTCTGGTCGCCGAGTGCGTCGCGGCGATGAAGGCCGCGGTGAAAATCCCCGTCACGGTCAAATGCCGCATCGGCGTCGACGATCAAGACCCAGAGCCTGCGCTCGACATGCTCGCCGACGGCGTGCTCGCCGCCGGCGCCGACGCGCTCTGGGTGCACGCCCGCAAGGCTTGGCTGGAAGGGCTGAGCCCCAAGGAAAACCGCGAGATCCCGCCGCTCGATTACCCGCGCGTCTATCGGCTGAAGGCCAGAAAGCCGGACGAATTCATCGGCATCAACGGCGGCATCCAGTCGCTCGCCGAGGCGTCGGCGCATCTTTCCCATGTCGACGGCGTGATGCTCGGCCGCGCGGCCTATCATACGCCGGGGATCCTGACCGGCATCGATGCCGCCCTCTATGGCGAGACGCCTGCCGCCTTCGATTATTCGGCGCTGATCGATGCCATGGCCGGCTATGCCGCGCGCCATGTCGAGCGGGGCGGGCGACTGGGCCACATTACCCGCCATATGGTCGGACTGTTCCACGGCTTGCCCGGCGCGCGCCGCTTCCGGCAGATCCTCTCCACCGACGCGAACAAACCCGGCGCCGGGCCGGAGGTGCTGAAGACCGCGTTTTTGGCAATCGATTTCGCGGCGGCAGAAGCCGAGGCAGCCTGACTGTCGGCTAATGCGTGTCGCGCCGCATACTGCCGCGCGACACGCATCAGTCCCGCAGGATCATGCGGTCGCCGCGTACGTCAAAACCCGATAATGAGCCGATGAAGTTCATGCCGAGCAGGCTTTGGTCAAGCATGCCGGGCGCGGCGACCATCACCGACATGTCCTTGCGCACGATGCCGCCGATCGCCACCTCGTCGGTCCTGACCGTCGCCGCGCGCGCCCTGCCATTGGCCGTGGCGACATCCACGCTGTAGCTGAGCGCCGCCGGGTTGAAGCCCGCGGCTTGAGCATCTTCGGACGTCAGCACCGTGCTGGTCGCGCCGGTGTCGACCACCGCGCGCACCGGCGTGCCGTTGACCAGGATACGGGCTTCGAAATGGCCGTTGTCGGCTTTGTCGAGCGTGACGGTCGGGCGGCCATTCTCCACGCCTAAAGCCAACGGACTGCCCGGGACAAAGCCGGCGGTGACGCGGCTCGCCACATCCTGCAACTCGTAGCGATACTGGTAGCCGGCGATCAGCACGAGCACGAATGCCGCCCAGACGCCCAGATTGCGCGCCATGTCGCCCAGCGGTCGGCCGGAGCGGAGCAGGCTCGCACCGATCACCATCACCAGGACGCCGACCCAGATAAGCCGGCCGAAATCATTGTTGTTCATGCCGAAAGTGCGGCCGGCCGAATTGTTGAGCATGAGCAGCACGACCCCGACCCCGATCACCGCCATGACGATCCAGAACAACCGGTTCATCGGTTTCTTCTCACAGAACGCCGCGCTCGCGCGCCATGCGGGTACGCCGGGTTTCGCGGCGCGGCCGCCGCTCGACCGTTTCGAGCCGCGCGGGCAGTTCGGCCATCACCGCCCGGCGCTTTTCAGGGGTCATCGCGAGCCAGGCGGAAATCTCGTCGCGTGTGCGGCCGCAACCAAAGCAGAAGCCGGTTTTCATATCGATCGAACAGACCAGGATGCAGGGAGATTCGATGGCGGTCATGCTGTTCTCTTGGCTTTATTCCACATGGTGCAACCGCCGGAGCAATGCAAGCCCTCCGCATTGCGCCGCAAGGCGACGCGTTCGCGGCATCGCCAGGCAGTTGTGCCGGATGGAGAAGGCGGCTATGCCGCCTGCGACTTCCGCAACGAACTGCGACCGACATAATGCCTGCTAAGCCTTTCGACGATTTCCGAAACCTTCTGGCGGCCCTGCCGCCGGCCGACGATGCGGCGAGCGCCCGCGTCCGGGCGCTTTTCGCCAAAGCCGAAAAGCCGAAGGAATCGCTCGGCCGCGTCGAGGACATCGCAGCCTGGATTGCTGCCTGGAGCGGGCGCGCGCCGCCGGCGATCAATCGGCCCCTGGTGGCGATCTTCGCCGGCAATCACGGCGCCGTCAGGCACGGCATCTCGCCGCGGCCGGTGGCGGCGACCGCAAATGAAGTCGAACTCTGCGCCGCCGGCGGGGCCGCGATCAACCAGGTCTGCATCGCCAACGATCTCGGCCTGAAAGTCTTCGACCTCGCCTTGGATATCCCCACAGGCGACATCACCGAGGAGGCCGCGCTCGATGAACGCGGCTGCGCCGCAACCATGGCCTTCGGCATGGAAGCGGTCGCCGGTGGCGCCGACCTCCTTTGCCTGGGCGATCTCGGGGTCGGCAATTCGACCATCGCCGCCACGCTTTGCGCCGCCCTGTTCGGCGGCGAGGGAGCCGACTGGGTCGGGTCGGGTTCGGGCGCCGATGCGGCGATGATCGCACGCAAGGCCGAGGTCGTCGATCGGGCGCTGGCATTCCATGGCCCGGGTCTGGGAGATCCGCTCGAGGTTTTGCGCAGGGTCGGGGGGCGCGAATTCGCGGCCATCTGCGGCGCCATTCTCGCGGCGCGCATGGAGAAGATTCCCGTCCTGCTCGACGGATTCGCGGCAACAGCGGCGGCCGCCGTCCTTTATGCCGCCAATCCAGGCTCGCTCGATCATTGCCTGCTTGCCGGCCTGACGCCGGAGCCAGGCCACGCCAAGGCCACCGAAAGGCTCGGATTGCGGCCGCTGCTTGATTTCGGGATCAGCCATGGCGAAGGGGTAGGGGCTGCTCTCGCCGCCGGTATCGTCAAGGCCGCGGCACTGACCAGCTCGGGCATGGCGCTGGCTGTGCGGCTTTAGCGCCCGGCGAGTCAACGGCGTCCGCGCGCGGCGACCGTCTTGGTCGGCAAGGCCGGCAGTTCCTCCATCACCCGGCTCAACGGGAAGATGGCGATCGCCTCGGTGCCTTCGCGCAGCTTGGAATGAAGCTCGAACTCGCCGCCATGCATGGCGAGCAGGCCCTGCACGATCGGCAGGCCGAGGCCGGTTCCCTGCTCGGCGCTCTTGATGGCGATCGAGCCCTGGCCGAAGGCGGAAAGCACCACCGGGATTTCTTCTTCCGGTATGCCCGGGCCGTTGTCCTTGACCGAGATGTACTGGCCGCCGCCGGCCGTCCAGCCGACACGCACGCGCACTTCGCCGCCGGATGGGGTGAACTTGATCGAATTGGACAGAAGATTGAGCGTGATCTGCCTGACGGCGCGCTCGTCGGCGAAGAGACGCGGCAAGGTCTCCTCGAACTCCTGGATGATGCGGATGTCCTTGTTGCGGGCGCGCAGCTCCATCATATGGCAGCAGTCCTCGACGATGGTCACCAGCACGACCGGCTCCTCGTTGAGCTGGTAGCGGCCGGCCTCGATGCGCGACAGGTCGAGGATCTCGTTGATCAGGTCGAGCAGGTGCTGGCCGGACTCGTGCACGTCATGGGCATAGTCGCGGTAGGTCGGATTGTTCATCGGCCCCAGCACTTCATTGGCCATCACTTCGGAGAAGCCAAGGATGGCGTTGAGCGGCGTCCTGAGCTCGTGGCTCATCGAGGCGAGGAAACGCGATTTCGCTAGATTGGCGTCCTCGGCCCGCCGCCTCGCCTCGTCCGACATCGATTTCGCCGTCTCCAGCTCGGCGATCAGCGCGTCCTTTTCCGAGCGGAAGGACAGCACCATCAACGAAGCCTGGTTGAGATGACGCGCGACGTAACCGAAGAAGGGAAGCGCTGCGATGAGCAAGGCCGCCATCGTGGCTTCGATCGGCGTCCACAGGCGCATGACGGTGTAGACATAAACGGCAACGGGAATGGCAAAGGTCGCGAACAGCGCGCCGCCAAGCGAAGAGGCCATCACGGCGGTCGTCGCCATTGCGATCAGCAGCACCATGGCCTTGGCCACATGGAACTGGTCGATCTGGCATGTGGCGCAGCCGAACCAGGCGAACCACGCCCACCCAATGCCGCAGAGGAAATGGCCAATCAGGAAGTCGCGACGTGTCTGCACCGGGTCGAGTTCGGCCGCCTCAGTCCGCTCCACGCGACGCGCCATGAAAGCGACGATCGTGTAGCAAAGCAGCGTCGACACGGCCCAGATGGCGATCTGGCTGTCCAGACCCGCCAGCCGGCCGATGGCTGCCACGGCCAGCACGAGCAAGGGGATCGCGACCGCGCTGACCACCATGGCGCGGGCATGCAGCTTCAGCAGTTCACGGTCGAAGTCGAGGCTGCCCGCTTGTTGCGAGAGGCGGTCGCGCGTCTTGCGCACCGCGCGCGCCACATCGCTGTTGCGGTGCGGTTTACGGCGGTCCACAATAAATTTATCCGCTGTGTTCGAGCGTTGCAAAGGCATACAGACTTCAATTTCTGCGCGCAGCGACTTCCGGTTCGTTAAGCTACGTTCGAATGATTAAGAGACTGTTTGCCATATGAGCCGTTTCGGGCCGCGAGGACCGCGCCGACGCTATGTGGCGAGCCCGCCGCGGAGCCACTGGCGCAAGCTGCTGGACTACGGACTTGCCATTCTTCTGCTTGGTTTGCTCATCCTGGTGGCGGCACGCCTCGACCGCTTCGAGAGGCGCCAGGAGCAAGGCACGGCGATCGTCAATGACGGCGATTCGATCACGCTCGGGGCCGAGCGCATCCGCATGCGCGGCATCGACGCTCCGGAGTATCAGCAGACCTGCCAAAAGGCCGGCGCCGACTATCCCTGCGGCAAGCTGGCGCGGCAGTCGCTGGTGCGCCTGATCGCCGGCAGGCCTGTTGTCTGCAGCGGCTGGCGGCGCGATCGCTACGGCCGCCTGCTCGGCGATTGCAAGGCAGGTGATACCGACCTAAACCAGGCCCAGGTGCAGGCCGGATGGGCGGTTGCGTTCGGCGACTTCGAGACCGAGGAAGCAGTGGCGAGAGCGGCCAAGGCCGGCATCTGGGCAGGCACCTTCGCGGAGCCGCAGGACTGGCGCGACAGCCATCACGGTGCGCCGGTAGAGCGAAAGCACGGCGTGCTGGCCTCGTTCGGCGATGCGTTGCGCGAATTTGTTCGCTTCTGGTGATGGGCGGACCCGCACCTATGATCCGGTGGAGAAGCTGGAGGATGGAATGAAGCTGTTCGACGGCGGCCGGGCGCCCAATCCCCGGCGCGTGCGTGTTTTCCTTGCCGAGAAGGGGCTGACGGTGCCGCTGGTGCCCGTCGACATGGGCGCGCTGGAGCATCGCGGCGAGCAGGTGGCTAAGCGCAATCCGCTGCGGCGCCTGCCGGTGCTCGAGCTCGACGACGGCACCATCATCACCGAATCGATCGCCATTTGCCGCTATTTCGAGGAATTGCACCCCACGCCCGCTTTGTTCGGCACGGGTGCGCTCGGCAAGGCAAAGGTCGAGATGTGGCAAAGACGCTTGGAATTGAACCTGATGGGCAGCGTCGCCGCCGCTTTCCGGCACATCCATCCGGCGATGAAGGAATGGGAAGTGCCGCAAGTTCCGGAATGGGGCGAGGCCAACAAACCGAAGGTGATCGAATTCCTGCACCTGCTCGACGACGAACTGGCGGATCGCGAATTCGCCGCCGGCGATGCCTATTCGGTCGCCGACATCACCGGCATGATCGCCATCGACTTCATGAAACCAGCGCGTATCAAAGTGCCGGAAGAATGCACGAACGTGCTGCGCTGGTATGCGGCACTTGCAAGCCGGCCAAGCGCGGCAGCCTGAGCGACAGAAATTGGATAATCTGCCCGATACGAGACAAGCGCTGCAGCGCCTCACCGAAAGGGTGCGGGCCTGCCGCATCTGCGTCGACCAGCCGCTTGGCCGGCCTTTGCCGCATGCGCCGCGGCCGGTGCTGCAGCCGTCCTCCACAGCGCGGGTCCTGCTTGCCGGCCAGGCGCCGGGGACAAAAGTGCATGCGTCGGGCATGCCCTTCACCGATGCCTCGGGAGACCGGCTGCGAAACTGGCTCGGCGTCAGCAGCGATGAGTTCTACGACGCTGAAAAATTCGCTATCGTGCCGATGGGCTTTTGTTTTCCTGGACAGGACGCCAAGGGCAGCGACCTGGCGCCGCGTCGCGAATGCGCGCCGGCCTGGCGCTCGGACCTGATGGCGCTGATGCCGCAGATCGACCTGGTGCTGACCATCGGCGGCTATGCGCAGGCATGGCATATGGGCACGGCACGGCTGCCGTCGCTGACCGAGACGGTCAGGAACTGGCGCGCCATATGGGATGGACCGGCCATGCCGAAAGTGCTGCCGCTGCCGCATCCGTCCTGGCGAAACACCGGCTGGCTGAAGAAGAATCCCTGGTTTGAAATGGATTTGCTGCCCTTCCTGAGGTCGGAAATCCGCTATCGTATTGATTAGCCATTCTGCAAGAAATCACTCGCATTTACCGCCATCGGCAGAATTTCTTTCTTGTGAAAGGCTCCGGTAAAAGGGATTATAGCCAAACTATTCCCCTGGAGCCTCCCATGGATCGCCTCGATAGAAAAATTCTCCGCCTCTTGCAGGAGGACGCGACGCTCGCGGTCGCCGATGTCGCCAAGAAAGTCGGCTTGTCGACGACGCCATGCTGGCGGCGCATCCAGAAGCTCGAGGAGGAAGGCGTCATCAAGCGTCGCGTCGCCATCCTCGATCATGAGAAGGTCAATGTGCGCGTCACCGTCTTCGTGTCGATCCGCACCAATTCGCACAGCCATGAATGGCTGCGGCGCTTCTCCGAGGTCATCCAGGAATTCCCGGAAGTGGTCGAGTTCTACCGCATGAGCGGCGACGTCGATTACTTGCTGCGCGTGGTGGTGCCCGACATCGCCGCTTACGATGCCTTCTACAAGCGGCTGATTGCCAAGATCGAGATCCGTGACGTCTCGTCGTCCTTCGCCATGGAGCAGATCAAGTACACGACGGAAATTCCGCTCGATTACATGGTGCTGGACAAGGAATCGGGCGCGAACGCGGCGTGACGCTGGTTGCGCCGATCGGCCCTAATTCTTCTTTTTGTTCAGAAAATTCCACGGCGAGTTCACCGGGAGCGTCACTGTGTCCGGCACGCTGTCGACGCTCGTCACCTCGGCCTTGCGCACCGTGTAGCCCGACTGGATCATCGAGACGCCATCGAGGATGAAAAGCTGGCTTTTCTCCATGCCGGGCTTCAGTACGCCGGTGACCGCGACTGGCTCGTAGGCCTCTTTCATCTTGTAGGGATGCGCCGGCGTGACCAGCACGATCTGGTTCGGCGGCGGCGTCGGCATGTGGCTGCAGGCGCCGGTCCACGGCACCAGCAGGAACTGGTAGACGAGGTCGCCGTCACGATCGACCGGCAATGCATATCCGGCTAATTGTATCGTCTTGTCCTGCAGATTGAGCGACAAGGTCTCGCCATGGTCGGGCAGTTTTGCCGCGATCATCGGCAGGTTCGCGTCTTCGGCTATCGCTTGCGTCGCGGGGCGCAGATCCTTCCAGACGATATGCGCGACATCGCCCGCAGCATCGGCTCCAGTGGCTGCGAGGAGGAGCGCAGCCGCCAGCGCCGCGCATGACTTGAAACGCTTGCTCATGATCGCTCCATCCTCCGCCAGTCCATTTGCTGAATCGAGTAAAAGCGTCGTGACCGATCCGGGCTCACCGATCCAGCCGCATCACATGCCGTCGCGTACCGGCGGTGCCGGTCTCATGGAAGCCCTTCGTAGTAAACATGTCGCGAAATCCCATGAAGCGGTAGCTGGGTGCTGCCTCGTCGACAGGATAGGCCTCGATTGTATGCGCGCCTTTGCTGAAGGCATGGTCGATCGCAGCGTCAAGCAAAGCGGAGGCCAGCCCGCCGCCGCGCAGGGCCCTGGGCACATAGAAGCAGACGATCGACCAGATGCCGGTTTCGGTGTCGTCCTGCTGCTTTGAAAGTTTCCGGTAGGTCTCGCGTGGCGCGACCGAGCACCAGCCGACCGGCCTGCCGTCCATCTCAGCGATGATGCCGACCGGGGTGCCTTTGTGGATGAGCGCCATCATCATGCGCTTCTTCTCGTCGCTCTCAATGTGCTCGCGAGTGGAATGGCGCCAGGCCATGCACCAGCAATATTTCGGTGCGCCGGGCTGCTCGAACAGGTTTTCGAAGTCGGCACGTGTCTCTGGCGTCACCCCGACGAACCGAATCCCGGCAAGGTCATGCTTTTGCGGCTGCGAGCCTTTCGAGCTGTCTGGCATCCGTCAGTTCCTTCACCGCATCCTTGCCGATCCAGCGCGCCGTCTTGTCCGGCGATGCCGCTAATCTTTCCGCCAGCGCAAGGGCAGGGGCGTGCAGGCTCATCGACCGTTTGCCGATTTGCCGCAGCGCCCAATTGACCGCCTTGCGGACGAAATTGCGCGGATCGCCGGCATGCTTCTCGATCAGCGGCAGATAGGCCAGGAAGGTCGTGTCCGGCTCTTTCTTGAGATGCACCGCGCTCCAGGCCAACATGGCAAAGGCGGTGCGGCGAACGAATTCGCGTTCGTCTCCAGCGAACTCGTCGATCAATTCGCGCCAGAATGGCGTCTCGGCAAAGAGGTCCGCTACGGTGTCGACGATCTCCCAGCTGTCGAAATCCGCGGCCCAGCGCCGGCATTGATCGATATCGACCTTCTTCGGCTCGCCGGTGAAGGCGGCCATCAGCCGCGCTTCGCGGATGCCGCTGTTCCAGAGCTGCAGCGACCGCTCGTGGTTCTTCTTCAGCTTGCGCGCCAGCGGCCGCAATTGTGAATTGCCGACGCCGAGCGCGCTGGCGGTGTTGATGCCGAAGCGCGCCATGCCCGGCCGATTGTCCTCGGTGCCGACCGAACGCAAATGAGCGACGATGTCGTCGGCGCTCCAACTCGGATCGGGCAGGGGCATCGTCACCTATCTTTCCAGGCGCGCCAGCAGCGATGACGTGTCCCAGCGCTTGCCACCCATGTCCTGCACATCCTTGTAGAACTGGTCGACCAGGGCGGTCACCGGCAGCTTGGCGCCGTTGCGATTGGCCTCCGCCAGGCAGATGCCGAGATCCTTGCGCATCCAATCGACGGCGAAGCCGAAATCGTATTTGCCGGCATTCATTGTCTTGTGGCGGTTTTCCATCTGCCAGGAGCCGGCAGCACCCTTGGAGATCACCTCGACGACCTTTTCGATGTCGAGGCCGGCCTTCTTGCCGAAATGGATGCCTTCGGCCAGGCCCTGGACGAGGCCGGCGATGGCGATCTGGTTGATCATCTTGGTCAACTGGCCTGCGCCAGCCGATCCCATCAGGCCGACCATGCGGGCGTAGGCGTCGATGACGGGCCTGGCCTTGTCGAAGGCGGCCTCATCGCCGCCGACCATGACGGTCAGCACGCCGTTCTCGGCGCCGGCCTGTCCGCCTGACACCGGCGCGTCGAGGAAGGAGAAGCCGGCCTTGCGCGCGGCTTCGTCAAGCTCGCGCGCTACCTCGGCCGAGGCGGTGGTGTTGTCGATGAAGATGGCGCCCTTCTTCATCGCGGCGAAGGCGCCGTTCGCACCGGTCGTGACGGAGCGCAGATCATCGTCGTTGCCGACGCAGGAGAAGACGAATTCCTTGCCTTCGGCTGCCTCGGCCGGCGTCAACGCCAGTTTGCCGCCATGCTCGGCCACCCACCGCTCGGCCTTTGCCTTGGTGCGGTTGTAGACGGTGACGTCATGGCCGCCCTTGTTCCTGAGGTGCCCGGCCATCGGATAGCCCATGACGCCAAGACCGAGAAATGCAACCGATGCCATAGACCTGCCTTCCAACAAAACACAGTTTCCAGTGGCGGAAGGTCTAGGCCATGCGAAAAATTCGTCAAGGCACGCAGCGCTGCATCGACTGGTGCAGGCGGCCGGGCCGCAATCTATCGATGCAGATGGACGGTGATGCGGCGCTCGATCCATTCGACGCCGTGGCGCAGGATTTCGACCATCACCAGATAGACGATCGCCACCCAGATATAGGCCTGGATGTCGAAAGATTTCGCATAAGCGAGCTTGGCGTTGCCCATCAGGTCGTAGACGGTGATGATGGCGACGATCGCGGAGGCCTTGATCATCAGGATGAGCTCGTTGCCATAGGGCCTGAGCGCGACAATGATCGCCTGGGGCATGATCACCTTGCGCAGCGTCTGCAATCTGTGCAGTCCGAGCGAGGCCGCACCTTCCCATTGGCCGCGCGGCACGCTTTCGATGGCGCCGCGCAGGATCTCGGCCTGATAGGCGGCGGTGTTGAGCGAGAAGGCAAAGACGCCGCAATAGAAGGCCTCGCGAAAGAACCACCACAGCCCGACCGTCTCAAGCTCAGGCCGGAACGAGCCGATGCCGTAATAGACCAGGTAGGTCTGCACGAGCAGCGGCGTGCCGCGGAAGAAATAGACGTAGCAATAGGCAAGCGCGGACAAGATCGGGTTCTTCGACATGCGGCCATAGGCGACCGGCAGCGACAGGAGCGCGCCAACGACCATCGAAATGCTCACCAGCGATAGGGTGGTCCCCAGGCCCTGAAGATAGGCGGGAGCATATCTGGCGAAGAATTCGGCGTTCCAGGCATAGACCAGATAGGCGACGATGCCGGCGCCGAACAGCACCCAGATGCCGACCAGCGCGTAGCCGAGGATGCGGACCCGCGGCCAGCCGCGCGCTGGCGGCGGCGGCTTGTCGATGGCGATAGCCTGGCTGACGCTCATCGCGCTTCCCTCCGTCCGAGATAGCGCAGGATATAGCTCGTGGCGATCGACGACAGGACTGCCAGCGCCAGGAAGATCAGCGCCGCGACGCTGTAAAAGAGGAAGGAATGCTTGGTGACGCGCGCCGCCACGCCGGACTGGCGCAGGGTCTCCGCGAGATTGACGACCGAAACCAGCGAGGTGTCCTTGAGCAGGCTCAGCCAACAATTTTCGAGACCCGGAAAAGCGATGCGTATCAGCTGCGGCAGGATCACCAGCCGCATTGTCTGCCATTTCGACAGGCCAATGGCGTAGCCACCCTCATATTGGCCTTTCGGAATGGCGCGGAACGCGGAGAGGAAGACCTCGCTGGCGTAAGAGGAGAAGATCAGCGCCAGCACGATCATGCCGGCGACGAAGCTGTTGACGTCGATAGTTGCGTCCGGATTGAACAGCCGGACGAGATATTGTAGCAGAAGCGGCATGCCGAAGAAGAACAGGAACAGCGTCACCAGTTCCGGCAGGCCGCGAAAGACCGTGGTGTAGATGTTGCCGGCAAGGCGCAGCGACGGCTCTTCATGCTGCTTGGCAAAGGCGACGAAAAAGCCGATCACTAGGCCGATCGGCAGTGTGGCGAGCGCCAGCGCGATGGTGACCAGAACGCCAGAGGCAATGTCGTCACTCCAGCCCTCCGGTCCCCAGCTGAGAAGTGTCCAAATGCTTTGGGCCGGCATTGACGGGTCGTGTCTCCGTGGCGATCCCGGAAGGATTTAAGGGCGGCGAGGGATGCCTCACCGCCCTTGGCTTATCGATCAGGACTCGGCGCCATAGACGTCGAACTTGAAGTATTTGTCGTTGATTTCCTTGTACTTTCCGTTCTTTCGGATGGTGTCGATCGCTTCATTCAGCTTGTTGACCAGATCGGTCTCGCCCTTGCGCACGGCGATGCCGGCGCCCGGTCCGAAGATTTCGACCGGCTGCGGCGAGGGCTGGCCGAGGATCTTGCAGCAGGCGCCGTCCGGCGAATCCAGCCACTGCTGCAACACAACGATGTCGTCCTCGATCGCATCGAGACGGCCATTGGCGAGGTCAGCCTGTTCCTCGGGGCTGCTCGGATAGCCCTTGATGGTGCTGTCCGTGTAGGTCTTCGAAGCATAGTTGTAATGCGTGGTGGTGGTGGCGACGCCGATGGTCTTGCCGGCGAGGTCTTCCTTGGCTACGCCCTTGAGTGGTGAATCCTTCGGCACGGCGATGGCCGAGGGGGTGTTGTAGTATTTGTGGGTGAAGTCGACCTTTTCCTGGCGCTCGGGCGTGATCGACATCGAGGCGACGATGGCGTCGAACTTGCCGGCCTGGAGCGCGGGGATGATGCCGTCCCAATCCTGCGCGACGAAGGTGCATTTCACCTTCATCTCGTCACAGAGAGCCTTGGCGATATCGATGTCGAAGCCGACCAGCTGGCCGTCCGAGGTCAGGTTATTGAAGGGCGGGTACGCGCCTTCGGTGCCGATCCTCAGGGTCTTTTCCTGAGCCTGGGCGATGCCGAGTGTCAGCAGCGCGGCCGAAGCGGCGAGCGCGATACGCAGTGCAATACGCATGATAATCCTCTCATATTGTCATGGCCGCTGTCCCGTGCGGCTCTTGTGGGCGGTGCTTTCTTGACCGCCCGCTGGGCGGATACTCCCACTCTTTCGAAGAAAAAAGCAACTGCAAATCAACGGCAAACGACAATCGGGATGTGCCGCTGCGTTACTTGGTCTGAGCCACGAGACCCGTGCTGCGCTCGACAAAGTCGGCTATCGATTTCGTGTCGTCGAGGTCGAAAACCGGCAGCTTTTCGCCTTCGACTGTGAAGTCGGCGGCGACCGCGACGATGTTGGGATCGTTGGCCGAAAGCGGCGTCCGATCCTTGGCTTCAAGCCGCCTTGCCTCAATCTTCTTATGCGCTTCGCGCTTGTAGCCTTCGACCAGCACGATGTCCGCGGGCGACAGCCGCACCAGGATGTCATCCAGCGTCGGCTCGTTTTCCTCGCGCAATTCGTGCATCAGAGCCCAGCGCCGGCCGGAGACGATGGCGACCTCCGTCGCGCCCGCCTGGCGGTGGCGGAAGGAGTCGGCGCCCGGCTTGTCGATGTCGAAGTCATGGTGTGCATGCTTCACCGTCGAAACCGTCCAGCCGCGCGCCACCAGCTCGGTGACCAGCTTTTCCGTCAGGGTCGTCTTGCCGGAGTTCTTCCAGCCGGTGATGCCGAATACGCGTCTCATGGCCCGAGGCTTTGCAACAGACGCTCCGCCGCCGCAAGATCGTCCGGCGTGTTGATGTTGAAGAACGGATCGATCTTTTGGCCGCGAGCCTCGATCATGGCGAACTCGACCTCGACATGGCCGTGCCGCTCCATGAAGGCGGAAACCCGTCGGTCGTCCTCGTCGACCAGGAAATGACGCAAGGCGTCGCGCAGGCGGAGCGGCCAGAGCGCGAAGGTCGGGTGCCATCTGCCGTCGGAGCTGGCGACGGCGATCGTGCCGGGCCGATCGGGCGCTGCCACCATCAGGCGCTCGACGAGGTTGTCGGGAAAGAACGGCGTGTCACCGGCGGCGCTCACCAGCCATCGGCAGCTTGTTTGCGTTGCCGCCCATTCGAGGCCGGTGAGAATGCCTGCGAGCGGGCCGGCATGGCCCGGCATCGTATCTTGGATCACCGGCAGGTCGATGCCGGCAAATCGCGCCGGATCGCCGTTCGCGTTGAGCCCCAGTGTGGCGACCTGCGGCCTCAGTCGCGTGGCGACATGGTCGATCAGCCTGGCTTTGCCCAATGAAAGGAGCGGCTTGTCGCCGCCGCCCATCCGGCGCGACTGGCCTCCGGCCAGAATGATCCCCGCAACACTTCGGTCCATTGCGCCTATATGCCGTCGGGTGCCATGTCGGGTCCAGTGCTTTCGGCGGCAGGTTGCTGTCGGCCGACGACGCGCTCGCGGTAGAGCGCATAGAGGCCCGAGCCGATGATGATGGCGGCGCCGACGGTCATCGGCGCATCCGGGATATCGCCGAAAATGACGAGGCCGAGCAGGATCGACCACAATAGCGCGGTGTAGCGGAACGGGGCGATGAAGGAGATGTCGCCCGAGCGCATCGCCATGATGATGAACTGATAACCGATGAGCACCAGTACCGCCGCCAGCGCCAGAAGCGTGGTCGCCCGGCCGCTCATCGGCGTCCAGCCGCCCATCGGCGACAAAAGCAGCGCGCCCAGCACCGTCATGGCAAGCGCGGTCGCCGTCGACACCAGCATGGTCGGGATCGCGTCGGGGATCCGCTTGGTGGCGAGATCGCGCACCGCGCAGCAGGCGACGCTTGTCAATGCCAGCAGCGAGTAGACGCTGAAGCCCTCGAAGCCCGGCCGCACGATGATCAGCACGCCGGTGAAGCCGATGGCAATGGCAAGCCAGCGCCGCCAGCCGACGCCTTCGCCGAAGAACAGCGCCGCGCCCATGGTCACCGCCAGCGGCAGCGCCTGCAGCACGGCCGAGACGTTGGCGATCGGCAAATGCGCAAGCGCGATCAGAAACGATACCGTGGCGCCGGCTTCGCCCGCGACGCGCGTCGCCACCATCGGCTGCAGCATGGCCGCCGGATTGGCAAGCGCGCCGCGCCGCCAGGCGAGCAGGCCGACGAACAAGGACGCGAAGGCGCCGCGCACCAGCATGACCTGCGCCATGTTCATCGATTCCGACGAGAATTTGGTGATCGCGTCGTTCAAGGTGAAGCCGACCATGGCCACGATCATGAACAGCGCGCCGCGCAGATTTGGCGAGAGAGGCAAGGGCGTTTCCGGATTCTATTTTAATTCAGCCGTCTAGCAGGCAGCCGGAAAACAGCAACGGCAAAGAAATGGGCCACGAATTTCTGCATGGCCCATGAGATCGATTTGCCGAGCTTTGGAACGCTTACTTCGGCGTCAGCACCTCGGTGCCGTTGCCGTTCTGGCCGGCGATGGTCCACAGCCCGTGCAGGGAGCCGTCCTTCTCGATCTTGTAGACGACGAGACCGATCTCCTTACCCATCGCGTAGCCGGCGGAAAATGCATTGTCGTTACGCATGCAGATGCCGTCCGAGGTCGAGCCGCCGGTTTCCCAGTGGATGGTGCAGGTCGTGTCGCTGGTCAGCGTGATGGTTGCCTCGCCGTCATATTTCGAGCCGTCGAAATTGGTGCCGGCGACGGTGTAGGTGCCGCCGATCGACTGAGCCGCGGCCGATACGGAAGCAACCCCAAGCATTGCTAGTGAAAGCATGAATGTGCGCAAGTGCACTCCCCCTAGAGCGATAATCGCGCGCGAAGGCTAGGCTGGAAAAGGCCGGCGGTAAATCGGCCGGAAGGCGATGCAAGCGCTTTATTTTCAGTGCGGCCAGGCTGACCTCAAGGGCCGCGCAGGGTCTTGGCGATGGAGCCGACCAAAGGGTCGTATTTTGACTTGAGCGCGGCAGGGTATTCGATCCAGACGGTGCGAATGACGTCGTCCTTTCCGAACAGGCGCCGTTCGTAAAAAATGTTGCCATCCTTGGTGCCGGAGAGCACCGCCCAATTCTTGCCGGTCTTGCTGTAGGTGATCTTGTAACCCGGTTCGGTGCTGGCTTTCTCCTGGACGACGAAACCTTGCGGCGTGTCGGGTCAGGCTGGCGCCGTCGGCGCTAAGCCATTGCTGTCCGTCGCCATTTTCCGGCTCGGGCATCGGCTTGTTGAAGATGTCGTCGGGAAAAGTGCAGGACTGGCCGAACCGCGCATTCACATAGGTGAAGGGTTTGGCCATCGCGGTCGCCGCCATGACTGTCGACAGGGACAAGATGGCCGCTACCGACGACCAACCGATGCGCTGCGGACGTTTCATGATCCCCCCTTTGGTCGATGACCGAAGGTGATCCTGCACCAAATCGCAGAAAAAATCAGCCGCCGGTGACGCTCATATGCCGAGATACCGATGGGCGGCTGGTGCGGCGGTCGATGACGAAATCATGGCCCTTGGGCTTGCGGCCGATGGCTTCGTCGATCGCCTCGCCGAGCAGCTCGTTGCCTTCGGTGGCGCGCAACGGCGCCCTGAGGTCGGCGGCGTCCTCCTGGCCAAGGCACATATAGAGCGTGCCGGTGCAGGTCAGCCGCACGCGGTTGCAGCTTTCGCAGAAATTATGCGTCATCGGCGTGATGAAGCCGAGCCGGCCGCCGGTCTCCGTGACATGGACATAGCGGGCCGGGCCGCCGGTCTTGTAAGGAATATCGGAGAGCGTGAACTGGCGCTCCAGCGAGGCGCGCAGCAGCGACAGCGGCAGATACTGGTCGGTGCGGTCGGCCTCGATCTCGCCCATCGGCATCGTCTCGATGAGGGTGAGATCCATGCCGCGGCCATGCGCCCAGCGCATCAGCTCGGGGATTTCGGCGTCGTTGAAGTCGCGCAGCGCAACCGCATTGAGCTTGATCTTCAACCCGGCCTTCTGTGCGGCATCGATGCCCTCCATCACCTTGCCGAGATTGCCCCAGCGGGTGATCTGGTGGAATTTCTCGGCATCGAGCGTGTCGAGCGAGACGTTGATGCGCTTGACGCCGCAATCGGCGAGTTCAGCGGCGAAGCGCGACAGCTGCGAGCCGTTGGTGGTCAGCGTCAGCTCTTCCAGGGCGCCGCTCTCCAGATGCCGCGACAGCTGGCGCACCAGATGCATGATGTTCTTGCGAACCAGCGGCTCGCCGCCGGTCAGCCTGAGCTTCCTAACGCCCTTTTCGATGAAAACGGTGCAGAGCCGGTCAAGCTCCTCGAGCGACAACAGATCCTTCTTGGGCAAGAAGGTCATGTCCTCGGCCATGCAATAGGTACAGCGAAAATCGCAGCGGTCGGTGACCGACACGCGCAGATAGCTGATGGTGCGACCGAAGGGGTCGATCATGTCCATTTGCAAACGTTTCCCATGGCCTGAGCAGCACCGTTATATACAGCTATGTGATACGATCCAATGCCGCATTCAAGATAGACGGTCTTGATCTTTGGTAACATTCCCCGGCCGACATCGCGTGTCGGCTGGCTGAAAGTCTTTGTCGGACGCATGTCGTTTGTCCCAGAACCGCTGCCCACTTCCGGGCGACATGCATTGGCATCGGTCTTTCCGGATTGCGCGAAGCGGCGTAGGGAAGGGCGCAACCCAGAGCATGATGCCGAAAAGTGTGAAGCGGTTTTTCGGACGACATCATGCTCTATCTCTTTGACTTAGAGACGGATTCAGATTTCAGGTCGAACAGACCTGAAATAATCCGGCTCTAGACAGGACAGTCATGACCGCGCCAAAGGAACTCAGGGTCTCGAAGGACCGCAAGCTGCTGACGGTGACCTTCCCGGGCCATCAACCGTTCGAATTGCCGGCGGAGTTTTTGCGCGTGGCTTCGCCGTCGGCGGAAGTGCAGGGGCATTCGCCTGAGCAGCGGGTGACAGTTCCGGGCAAGCGCAATGTCACGATCCTCAAGATCGAGCCGGTCGGCAATTATGCGGTGCGCATCACCTTCGACGATTTCCACGACACCGGCATCTTCACCTGGAACTATCTGCATACGCTTGGCCACGAAAAGGACGAGCGCTGGAACGCCTATCTTACCGAGTTGGCCGAGAAGGGACTGAGCCGGGATCGCTAGCCCGGCGCGTGGCAATGCAAGGTCGGCTGTCGTCAAGACGTCATAGACATGGAGTAGCGCCGGCAAAAGGTCAGGAGGCGAGAAAGATGTCGCGCATCACATCCGTCGAACAGCTCGAGGTCCTCTACGGCCTGCCGGGCGAGGCTTCGGTCGTCAAAGAACTCGACCATGTGATTCCCGAATATGCCGCCTTCATCGAGGCCTCGCCCTTCGTGGCGCTGGCGACGAGCGGGCCCGAGGGCCTCGACTGTTCCCCGCGCGGCGATCTCGCCGGCTTCGTGCGCATTGTCGACGACAAGACTCTGATGATGCCCGACAGGCGCGGCAACAATCGCGCCGATTCGCTGAAGAACATCATTCGCGATCCGCGCGTCGGCCTGCTCTTTCTGGTGCCGGGCTCGGGCACCACGCTGCGCGTCAACGGCCGCGCTCACATCACGACCGATGCCGGGCTTTGCGCGTCCTTCACGGTCGACGGCAAGCCGGCCCGCTCGGTCACTGTCATCGATGTCGATACAGTCTATTTCCAATGCGCCCGCGCCATCGTGCGTTCCGAGCTCTGGAACCCGGCCAGGCATGTTGATCCGAAATCGCTGCCGACACCCGGCCAGATTCTCGAGATCACCAGCCGCAAGAACATCGACGGCCAGAAGTACGACGAGGAATGGCCGGAAAGAGCGAAGAAGACGATGTGGTGATTGGAAGCCGCGCTCAGGCTTCCTTCAGCACGTCGGCGATCTTGCGCATCTGCTCGCCGATCATGTCGCACTGCTCCGGCGTCGACTGGCTCATCGCCTTCTCGATCAGCGCCATGTGAACCTTCAGGGCCTTCATCAGCAGGGCCTCGCCCGCCTCGGTGAGGTTCAGCCGCAGCACCCGCTTGTCCTTCTCGTCGCCTTCGCGACGCAGCAACCCGCGGGCCTCGAGCTGCGGCAACAGCATGGTGATGTTGGAGCGGCCGACGAGCAGCTTGCGGGCAAGGTCGTGCTGCGACATGCCGGGGTGGCGGTAGAGGTTCATCAGCACGTCGAGCTGCGCCGGCTTAAGGTCGAGCGGGCCGAGCTTAACCGCCAGCGTGCGCTCCAGCACATGGCAGGCGCGCGCCACCGCAACCCAGTTGCGAAAGCGAGGGTTGTCCCAGGGTAGCTCTTGCTTAATGTTCATCTTTGAACTATTATGTTCATGCTTGAACGAATGGATGGACTGCCAATATGGCATCATTTGGAATGAAGGTCATCCGGGGCGTTTTCGGCGCGGCCGAGCATGTTGCGCCGCGTCTTAGCGGCCGTGCCGCCTTCGAATTGTTTTGCCGCACACCAAACGTCAAGACCTTGAGCGACGGCGAACGCCGAGCCGTCGAGCGTGCCTCAGCCTTCATGGCCGAGGCGCGCCATCACAGGCTGAAAACCAGGACCGATTGCGTCGCAGTGCATGAATTCCGGCCGGAGCCGGGCAGGGAGTCGCGCGGCACGGTGCTCGTCATTCATGGCTGGCGCTCGCGTACCGAATATATGCGCGCCCTGATCGAAGGGTTTCGCGGCGCCGGCTACAAGGTTGTTTCGCTCGACCTGCCTGGGCATGGCCATTCGCTCGGCCGCCATCTCAACATGGTGACTGCCGTGGACGCGGCGCGGGTCGCCGGCGAATGGTTCGGCCCCTTTGCCGCCGTCGTCGGCCATTCCTTCGGCGGCGCGATTGCCGCCAATGCCGTTGCCGCATCGGTCAAGGGCATGCCGCCGCTTGCGGCGCAAAAGCTGGTGCTGATTGCGGCACCGAGCTCGCTGCCTGCAATCTTCGACGACTTCAGCGATATGATGAATGTCGGGCCGCGCTCGCGCGTCGCCATGGCGGACAGGGTGAGATACCTTTCCGGGCGTCCGCTCAGCGAATTCACCGGCGACCGCCAGCTTGCGGAGGCGTCGGTGCCGACGCTGATCATCCACGCGCCGGACGATCGCGAAGTCCATGCCGATCATGCGAAGCGTTATGCGGGCGCCGGCGAGCATGTCCACCTGCATTGGGCCGAGGGGCTTGGCCACCGGCGTATCCTGACCGACAGGGACGTCGTCGCGCGCGCGGTCAGCTTTGTGACTGGGCAGCGGGAAACGGCCCTGCACTAATCGCCTATCAGTCCGCCTTCTTTTTCTGCCCCGCCTCTACGGGCAGGCCCGCTGCTTTCCAGGCGGTATAGCCGCCGAGGATATGCTTGACCGGTGTCAGGCCCATGTCCTGCGCCGTCTTGGTGGCTAAAGCCGAGCGCCAGCCTCCGGCGCAGAAGAAGACGAAGGTCTTGCCGCTGGCGAAGAACGGCTTGTGGTACGGGCTTTCGGGATCGATCCAGAATTCCAGCATGCCGCGCGTTACATGCTTGGCGCCGGGGATCTTGCCGTCACGTTCGACCTCGCGCGGGTCGCGCAGATCGACGAAGATCGTGTCCTCATCCTCCAGCAGCCCCGCTGCCTCCTCGGGCGACACGACCTCGATCTCGGCATTCGCCTCGTCGAGAAGCTGGCGATATCCCTTCTTCACTGCACATCCTCCAGGCCGTGGCTCGAGGCCGCCGGAATTTCGATCACAAAGACCGTGGTTTGTCACGCCTTGGCCGTGCCGCACAGAGCGGCCGTCGAATCCGCCGGTGATTCCTGCTTGACGACAGTCCACTCGAAAAGCTGACCGCGTACCTATGTGACTTTTTCGCCTGTCGGCAACGCCACGCCTGATTGTCCCAGGTGTCGGAACACTTGGAACGGCCAGCTCGTTTTAGGTCTCACAAGGATGTGAAACCGTTCTGCAACACGGCTCCGAAAATTTATGGAAGCTTAACGAAATCAGTATGAATCGGTATAGTCACGTCATACATCCGCCTTGCGGAGGGCGGGACCGTCCAGCGGCGTGGAACGGGAACCGGTTTCAACCGGTGCGGGTGAAGCATGAAAATCCTCGGAAACAAAAAAGCCGTCCTGCCGATCGCGGTCGCGGCGACTCTTGCCCTCGGGCAGCAGTCGGCAAGCGCGCAAGGGCTGTTCGACATGCTGTTCGGCGGCGGCATCCGGCACAGCCCGCAAGGCGAGTTTCCGCCGCCGCCAAAGCCGCGCAAGATGCGGCCGGCCGGAGAGGATGGTGGCGGCGTCAGGATCAGCAGCCCGACCTATAACACCTACAGGGCCGACAAGCTTGTGCGGGTCGATTTCAAATCGCTGCTGCCGGCACCGCAGGCCGCGACCCCTCAGGACGCCGCCTTTGTCCCGTCGGTGACGAGCAATAGCTTCCGCGATGCCGTCGCTGGTTTGAGCGACTATGAGCTGTTTGCCGAGCCGGATATCGCCAAGGCGCTGATCGCCTATTATTCGGCCAATCCGGATTTCATCTGGGTGAGCGACAATACCCCCAACAGCCGGGCGCAGGATGCAGTGCGCGTCCTGGGGGAGGCGGCGAGTTATGGCCTGACGCCGGCCGACTATTCCGTCGATGTCCCGGCAGCCGTCAATTCCGCCGCCACACCGGAAGAGCGGACCAAGGAACTGGTCCGCTTCGAGATGGCGCTGTCGGCCCGCGTGCTGCGCTATGCCCATGATGCCCAGAGCGGTCGCGTCGATCCCAACCGGATGACCGGCTATTACGATTTCCCGGCCAAGCCGCTCGATCTTGAAGGCGTGCTGAAGACGCTGGCGCATACCCAAGAGGTCCGCACCTATCTCGAATCGCGCCACCCGCAGAATGCCGAATACCAGGCGCTGCGCGTCGAGCTGGAAGCGCTCGAGGCGAGCGAGGAAAACGAGATCGTCGTCGATCCCAAGCTCCTGCTCAAACCCGGCGAAAGCAGCCCGGAATTGCCAAAGTTGCTGACGCTTATTTCCCGTAATCTCGATGACGAGATGGGTGGCAGCTATGGCGAAGTGCTCGCGAGGCTCGGCAAGAGCGAGCTCTACGATCCCGAGCTGGTGCCGGTGATCAAGGCGGTGCAGCAGCGCGCCGGCATGAAGGGCGACGGCGTCATCGGTCCGCGCACGGTGGCTTCATTGGCCGGCGCCTCAAAGGCGGACAAGATCGAGAAGGTCAAGGTCGCGCTCGAGGAACTGCGCTGGATGCCGTCTGATCTCGGCAGCCCGCGCGTCTTCATCAACCAGCCCGCCTTCACCGCCAGCTATATCGACAATGGCGAGGAGAAGCTGAAGACCCGCGCGGTCATCGGCCGGGTCACCAACCAGACCGCCTTCTTCTATAACCAGATCAAGCAGGTCGACTTCCATCCTTATTGGGGCGTGCCGCAGTCGATCATCGTCAACGAGATGCTGCCAAGACTGCGCGGCGATCCGGGCTATCTCGACCGCGCCGGCTATGAGGTGACGGATTCACGCGGCAAGCGCATCCCGTCGGCGGCGGTCGATTGGGGTGCCTATGGCGCCAACATTCCGTTCAGCGTGCGTCAGCAGCCGAGCGAGGCCAATGCGCTGGGCGAGTTGAAGATCCTCTTCCCCAACAAGCATGCGATCTACATGCACGACACGCCGCAGAAGTCGTTCTTCGAGCGCGACATGCGCGCGCTCAGCCATGGCTGCGTGCGGCTACAGGATCCGCGCGGCATGGCCGCCGCCGTGCTGGGCACCACGGTCGACGATATCGCCGAGAAGCTGAAGCACGGCCATTCGACCGAGAATGTCACGCGCGTCATTCCGGTCTATGTCGCCTATTTCACCGCATGGCCGGACATGTCCGGCAAGGTCGAGTATTTCGACGACGTCTATGGCCGCGATTCCAAGCTGATACAGGCGCTCGACGCGACCGAAGCGGTGCGCACGCCGTCAAGCTGAGCGCTTTTTACTCTTAAGCAATTTCGGACGGAAGGTTACCGCGAAGCCGCCGAGCCGGACCGCTTCACACTTTTCCTGGAATTGCTTTGATCAACGACCGGCGCAAGCCGGCGTTGCGCCCGGCAATCAGCCAATAGATCAGGCCGGCCACGAGGCCGCCGCCGGCGATGATGCCCATGTCGGCCCAGCGTTCCGGATCATTGGCGGCGTCCGGCCAGATCAGCATGAAACCGGCTGCCGCGGCAGCGGCGCCGAACAGCATATGCAGCCAGAAGCTCCGCAGCGAAAAGAACTCGGCGATCATTGTAAAGACCAGCGTCTGCATAGCCGTCAGGAGGATCGTCAGAAAGTAGATGAACATGCCGAGCGGCGGCACCACCAGCGCGGCGACCGGCGTGAACGCCATAAGCTCGAAGTAACCCGGAGCATTGGGCAGCGAACTCAATATCGCGTAGATCACCACCACGGCGATCAACCCGACAAGCACCGCGACCAGATAGCCGACAAGCACCATCAGGATGCGCTTCAGGACGTAGCCAATCATTGCCATGCACCCCGTGCCCGCAATCATGGCGGGCAGTCAGCCACCAAAGCTGTGACGATGCAAGGGCGGTCCGTCGCGCCGGAACGCGGCACAGGAGCATTCAGGCGCTAGATCAGGATGACGTTTCGTTGAATCGCCATCCGATCTAACTCTTGTTGGAGACGATCTTCTCTGAAAACCGGTTCCCACTTGTCGGGATAACGCTCTAACGCACAGATGCCGGGGATCGGGCAGGGGTCCATTTGCCCCTAGTAGGTCTGGCGGAATGGCCGCAGGCGGACGCGGCCTATTTGGGTTCGCCGGTCACGGGATCGTAGGTGATTTGGACCTTGGCCTTGTCCGTCGTGTAGTAAGTGATGGTGTAGCCGTCGCTATCCCATTCGACCTCCTTCACATAGCGGAAGTCTGTGCGGTGCTCGACCTTGGCGACGATCTCCGAGAGCTTCTTGGCATTTTGCGACGGCAGTGGCTGGTCGTCCGCCGCAAAGGCTTGTCCACTGATAAGCAGGAAAGCGATACCGGTTGCTGAAACAACATTGCGCATGAGAGCCCTCAAATCTCGTCGGCGTCAGTGCCGTCAGAAACTCGCGCGCAGGCTGGTTGGTTCCGCAGCGCCGCAATAACCGACTTTTGCGGCGCATACCTCGATGCGGCTGCAGGAGCCGGCCGATACTGCCTGGCGGAGAAAATGTAACAATTTCAACTGGTGAGGTCGCACTTTGGATGTGTCTCCTGACGTACTGAACCACTAACCATGCGCCGGCGGGTGAATTCGCCATATTAGCTGTTCGTGGTAGAGCTTTCGGCAAGACCCTGATAGAATTCTGGTCATAAGAGGGTGGCAACAGTGCGCCGGGCCTGCCGAGGATTTCCGTCGGCAGCCGGCGACGCGTTTCTTTGAGCGCAGGTCGCCCGTTCTGGACTGCAGCGGGACTGGGGGCTCAATCATGGCTGAACGGAATTATACCCGTCAGCTTGCGACAATCATTTCAATCGACGCCGTAGGATTCTCGAGGCTTATGGGCATCGACGACGAGTTGGCTGTTGCCGCCTTCGAGGAAAGGCGCGACATCATCGCCGACAGTTGCGGAGCATTTGGCGGGCGCACGTTCGGCGATGCCGGCGACAGCATCATGGCCGAATTCGGCAATCCAATCGAAGCCTTGCGGGCAGCCTTCGATTTCCAGGCCCGGATCGTGGCGCTGAATGCCGCTGTCGCCGAGGACATGCGCATGCCTTTTCGCGCCGGGATAAACACCGGCGACGTCATCGTCCGGGAGGGCCGTCTCTACGGCGACGACGTGAATATCGCGGCCAGGCTTCAGGAATTCGCGCCGCATGACGGCGTCGCCATCTCGGCCACGACGTGGCATCACGTGAAGGACAAGACGGCGGCCGTCTTCACCGATCTCGGCGAGTTCAGCCTGAAGAACATCGCCCTGCCGGTGCGGGTCCTGATCGCCGGTCGCGGCGGCAACGGCCCTGCCGCGACGGCTTCCTTTGCTTCCATTCCCGCCACGCCCAGTCATTCCAGGCCGATCGCCAAGGGCCCCCCGGCAATCGCCGTGCTGCCGTTCCAGGGCAACGGCAGCGAACCCGATGTCGGCTACATGGCCGACGGTATCGCCGAGGACATCATCTACGGTCTTTCCAACACGCGCTGGCTTTCGGTCATCGCCAAGGGCTCGAGCTTTCAGTTTCGCGACGATAGCCTCGGCACAAGGCTCATCGGCAACGCGCTGGGTGCCCGCTACATCGTCAGCGGCACGTTGGCGCGCTCCAACAGGCAGATCCGCCTCAATACGTCGCTCACCGATACCTCGAACGGGCGCCTGGTCTGGTCGCAACGTTTCGACCGCGATCTCGTCGATATCTTCAGCCTGCGCGACCAGATCGGCAGCGAGATCGTTTCCATACTCGACAAGGAGGTCGACCGCGCCGAGCAGGCGCGTACGTTCCAGGTGCCGTGGGAAAGTCTCGAGACCTGGCAATTGGTCAGGCGCGGCCGCTGGCACATGAACAGGCGGACACGTCGCGATACCGAAATCGCGCTCGACTTCTTCGACAAGGCCTACCAGGAAGATCCGAATTCGAGCGCCGTGCTCAATGAGCTCGCATGGTGGTATTTCTGGCGGGCCTGGCTGCGCTTCGGCGACAGCGACGATCTGGAGAAAGTCGAGACGCTTGCGCGCAAGGCGCTGCTGATGGATAGCCTCGATGCGCGTCCGCATGCCTATCTCGGCGCAGCCGACATCATGCGCGGCCAGCCGGCATTGGCGGCCGAGCATCTTGCCGAAGCGATCCACATCAATCCGAGCTTCGCCTTCGCCCGCTCGGCCATGGGCAGCGCACACCTTTTGCTTGGCGATGCGACCAGCGCGATCCCCTTCTTCCTCGACACTGACCGATTGAGCCCGTTCGACCTCTATCGCTTCCATAATCTGGGGGAACTGGCCGCGGCCTATTGCTTCGTCGAGGACTGGCAGGCCGCGATCGCCACCGCCGAGCGCTCGCTCAACCTGTCGCCAGGTTACTTCTACGCAAGATTCCTGAAGATAGGCGCCCTGATGAGAAGCGGTCGGCGCGACGAGGCGGCGCATGAACTCGCGATTTTCATGACCAGGCACCCCGATTTTTCCGAGCAGAGGATACGCTGGATACCATTCGTGGACCCAGCCAAGAACAATTTCCTGATCGGCAATTTCGATCAGGCCAAGTCTGCCGCATGATCGCCGGGGCCGACAACAAATGACTGTGAACGAATTCACATACGGCGGACCGATGCAAACCTAGGCCAGACAATGCCGGCATCGCATTGACGTGGATAGCCGGGGGGCTTGAACGCGATGATCACTTTGAAGTACTTCGCCGCCGTCCGCGCTGCTCAGAAGAGCCAGCGTCCGCTCGCCGAAATGCCATCGTTCGACATCAACCGGCTGCGTTCCAAGAGCGGCTTTGCTTCCCGCATCGCCGGTTTTCTTCTCAGCGATCCGCGCTGGCTACTGGCGCTGCTGCGCCGTTTCTGGCCGAATCTCGGCTTCGGCAATTTCCTGCTCGTCACCAAGGGCGCGGATGTTCGCGACATATTGGAGCGGGGCGACGAGTTCGAAACGCCTTACGGGCCGGAAATGGCCGAACTCGCCCGGGGCTCGAATTTCATTCTCGGCATGCAGGACGGCGCCGCGTACCGGCAGATGAAATCGGCGGTGCTGAGCGCGTTCCCGCCGGCGGAGGTCGAAGCCGCCGTCAGGCCGATCGCCGAGCGCCATTCGCACGATATCATGACCCGCGCCAGCCCCGGCTTCGATGCCATCGCCGGATTGATGAAGATCGTGCCGGTTCGCATCTGCCGCGACTATTTCGGCCTCGAGATCGACGACGAAACCGAGTTCGCCGACTGGTCGATCGCGCTCAGCGCGCTGTTCTTTTCCGATCCGACGGCAAGTCCCACCACGCGCCAGCTTGCCGTGGTCGGAGGCGATCGGCTGATCAAGGTCATAAACCGATCGATCGCCGCGGTCAGGGAGAGAGCGGGCAAAGACGACCGGCCGCTTGCCCGTCTCGTCGCGCTGATGGACCAAGGGCGCCTGTCGTTGCCCGACATTCATTCCATCATGCTCGGCATGGTCGCGGGCTTTGTGCCGACGAACGTGCTTGCCGGCAGCAATTGCCTGGATGTGATCCTGTCGCGATCCGATGCGCGGCAGGCTGTGGATGAGGCCATCGCGGCCGGCGACACCGACAAGCTCGACCGGGCGATCATGGAAGCCATGCGCTTCAAGCCGATCTGGATCGGGCCGTGGCGCTATACCAGGCGTGACGCGGTCATCGGCAAGGGCACGCGCCGCGAGCGCCTGGTCAAGGCCGGAACGGTGGTCATGCCGGCGACGCTTTCAGCAATGTTCGATCCGGAGATCGTGCAGCGGCCGAACGAGTTCGATACGTCGCGCGCGCATCGCGACTACATGGTTTTCGGTTACGGCATCCATCTGTGCATCGGCGCCGAGATCGCCCGCATCCAGATCGGCGAATGCATCCGCGCGCTGTTCGGCAAACCGAAGCTCGCCCGCGCGCGGGGCAGGGCCGGCAAGATGGTCAATGTCGGCGCCTATCCGGCAAGCCTCAAGGTCGATTTCGAGCGCCCGCCGCTTTGCCGCACCGCCGACCAGTCGATGGTGACGGTTGTCTGCCCGATCACCCGCGCCATGCCGCTCGATGCGGTGCGCGACAAGGTCGCCGACCTAGGCAATCCCGCGATTGGCGAGATCAGCGCCGCACTCGACAAGGTCGCCACCATACATTTCACCAGCCTGGCCGTCGCTCCCACAGGCAGGGACAAGAAGACGGGGGTCGAGACCGGCGCGCTGGTGTTCGAAATCTCCGGCGACGGCAGCACCGACGACGTCATTGCCGCCATTGCGCAATCGATCGGGTATCGGCTGCGGCCGATCTTCAGGGATGTCTGCGGCCTGCCGGATGGCGGCTCGCTGGAGGACTTCCTGAAGAAGAACCAAATCAAGATATCGCCCTCCTTCGGCAGCGCGGCCGGGCTGGTTTTTTCCGGCACGCCTGGCCATTCCGTACGCCGCATCCTTGCCGAGGCGCGGCTGGCCGACAGCGTGCGCGAGATCGTCGAAAAGCCGCGCGTGGGCGCCGGCAACGCGATGGATGTGCTGGCCGAAGCGCGCCGGCATGTCCGCTGCCTCGGGCAATTCGGCTGGGCGTTCGAGCCCGCCGAAAGCCTGCTGGAAAGGCCGCCCGGCCACTGGTCGCGCGCGCTGACGACGACGCTTTTGACGCCGGCGATGTTCGCCACTGTCGCGATCGTCGTTCTCGCCTTTTGGCGCATGACTTATGTGCTCGTGTTCGGGAACCCGCATGGCGTCACCTTCGCCAATATCGCTATCGCCGGCGCCGCGCTTCTGCTGACGGTGCTCGGTCTGCTCGCTATTCTGGCTCTGTTCGTGGGCCTTTGCTTCCTGGCGTTGCGGCGGCTCGAAGACAAGGACCGGCCGGCGAACAAGCCGGTCGATATCGGCGCGCTGGAAAAGATCCTCGCCAATGAGGACCACTGCGCGCAGAACAACCTGACGGCGATCTCGACGATGAAGCCGGGGATCTTGCGGCGGCTGGCGCTGCGGCTCTCCTTCTACCTGATCTCGATATCGGCGCAGAAAGTGTTCAGGCCTGGTTTCCTCGCCACCATTAACACCATTCATTTCGCCCGCTGGGTGCTGCTGCCTGGCACCGACAGGCTGGTGTTCTTCTCCAATTACGGTGGCAGCTGGGAGAGTTATCTGGAGGATTTCATCGCCAAGGCTTCGGCCGGCCTGACCGGCGTGTGGAGCAACACCGAAGGCTATCCGCGCACGCGCTGGCTGTTCCTGGACGGCGCGCGCGACGGCGATCGTTTCAAACGCTGGGCGCGGCGCCAGCAGGTGCCGACGCTGTTCTGGTACAGCGCCTATCCGCATCTCAACACCACGCGCATCCGCATCAACTCCAGGATCAGGCGCGGTATCGCGTCGGCCACCGGCAACGAGGCGCGCGACTGGCTGAGCCTGTTCGGTTCGCTGCCGCGCCCGCAAGCACGGCCGGCGGACGCAACCGGCCTGGCTGGACCGGCGTCCGCGCCGCTCGAAGAACTGGAATCCGGAGAAATCCAGTCCATCTTCTTCGGTCCGTTCGGCGCGCTCGGCCATGCACACATGCTTGCGATCGGGGTGCCGGACGGTTTGCCGGCAGCGAAGCGCAAGGCGTGGCTCGACTTCGTGACCGAAAAAACCAGCTTCGGCGACGGCGTGCCTGCCGGCCGCGCCATGACCGTGGCGTTCGGCCCCAACGGACTGCGCCGGCTGGGGCTCGAGGGCGGCGTCGATGACGAGCCGCTGGACACGTTTCCTGTCGCTTTTCGCCAAGGCATGGGAACGCCCGAGCGCAGCCGCATCCTCAACGACACCGGTCCCGACGCCCCCGACAAATGGCAGTGGGGGTCACCCGCCAATCCCGCCGACGTCGTCATCGTCTGCTATGCCGGGACGCCGGCCGCTTTGAAGGCGGAGATAGCGGCCATGAAGCGACAGACGACAGGCGCGGGGATGTCCGTGGCCGCCGAACTGCCGCTGATGGTTCGGCGCGACGGCAAGCGGGCCGTCGAGCATTTCGGCTTCGTCGACGGCATCTCGCAACCGATCGTTCGGGGTACGTCGCGCGCCGCCAAGGGAGCCGCGCCGATGCATTTGCTGGCACCGGGCGAGTTCCTGTTCGGCTACCGCGACGAGCACGGCTTCTACCCGGCTTCGCCGTCGGTGGACGCGGCGCTGGACCGAACCGGCATCCTGTCGCAGGTGCGGCGCAACCGTCAGATACCGGGGCAGCCGCCTCCGCCGCGCGATTTCGGCCGCAACGGCACCTTCCTCGTCCTGCGCCAGTTCGAGCAACATGTCGAACTGTTCGACGATTATTGCAGGAAGGCCGCGACGCAGGCAGCATACGAGACTGGCGACGCCGCCATCACACCGCATTGGGTGGCGGCAAAGATGCTCGGTCGCTGGCAGGACGGAAGCTCTCTGGTGCGCAATCCGAACGGACGCCCGGGCCGCGGCGTCGACAATGATTTCGCGCTCGGCGCCGAGGATCCGCAGGGGCATGCCTGTCCGCTCGGCTCCCACATACGCCGGTCCAACCCGCGCGATTCGCTTGGCGAGGACCGCGAGACACAGATCAGGATCGGCAAGCGCCACCGTATCCTGCGCGTCGGCCGCACCTATGAGAAGAAGGGCAAGGGCGGGAAGATCGAGAAGGGCCTCCTATTCATGTGCCTCAATGCCGATATCGAGCGTCAGTACGAATTCATCCAGCAAACCTGGGTCTCGTCGAACTCGTTCCAGGGTCTTGTCGGCGAGACCGATCCGACGATCGGCGCGCGGGGCGGCGGCGGCCGGTTCTCGATCCCATCCTGGGAAAAGGTCACGGTGCTCAAGGATGTGCCGCAGTTCGTCACCACGAAAGGCGGCGGCTATTTCTTCATGCCGAGCCGGTCGGCGCTGCGCTATCTGATCTCGCGGCTCTGACCGGGTGCGCTGAAAGCAGTTCGTCGTTTCTCGAAAGCGACGAACCAGCGGAGCAATGGCGAAGCTTCCGAGCGGACTATGGCGAAGGCGCCGCGCGGGCTACGGCGAAGTCGCCGAGCCTGCTCAGTCGTCGTCCTGCGATTCGGCGATGTGGTTCAGCGCGGCGGCGTTGGTGATGCGCAGGCCGCCGCGCTTGATGGCGATCATGTGCCGGCTGCGCCAGTCGTTCAGCGTCTTGTTGACGGATTCGCGCGTAGCGCCGAGGAATTCGCCGAGCTCCGACTGCGAAATCGGAATCCAGCCGGCGGCGTCTGCCATCACGCCGCTCAGGAACACCAGCCGCTTTGCCAGCCTGGCCTCGATACCGAAAAAGGCCTGGTCGCCCAGCTCGCCGCTGACCCAGCGCAGCCGCGTGCACAGCAATTCGATCATCGCGCGGGCCAGAGACGGGTTTTTCTCAATGCGATCAAAGAGTTGTGTCCGGCTCAGCGAAACCAGCTCGCATGCCGTTAGGCAGATGGCGGTCGCCGTGCGCGGGCGCCCATCCAGGGCTCCGATCTCGCCTACGAGGCTGCGCGACAGCTCGATATTGGCCACCAGCTTTTGCCCACCGGGCGAATAGATCGAAATCTCGACGGTTCCGCTCATCACGCCGTAGATGCGGTCGGAAGCGTCCTCCTGGACGAACAAATGCTGGCCCGCGGCATAGCGCTCAAGTTTGCAGCCGCCGAACAACAGATCGAAGTGGCGCGGGTCGATGCGCGCCAGGCGCGGCAGGTTCCTGTCGTCCGCGCCGTTTGTAGCCATGATACGATTCCGCCTCTCGTTAGACGGAAATTGTAGGATAAGTGCGTGCTCGATCAAAGCGTCGTCTCCTTCTGTGGTGGCTGACCGAAATCGGCAGGTGGCGGACAGACGTTCCAGGTCACGCGTCACACGCCGAAATTGGATAAGCCGGCAAACTGTAAGGAGACCGGGCGCACTGGCGGTTGCGGGCCGATCTTGGAAACGCCATCCGCGCGCTTGGGTGGGAGGTGCCCATGCGCGCAGACGGCAAACCTGAAAATGGCTAGGTGATCGAAATTTCTCCTCGAGAACCGCATCCATATCGCAGTCCGGCAGCAGCTTCGGACGCCGTAGTCAGCTCGGGCCGTCGATGCCGCCGTTGCAAGATCTGAGCGCAAGCCCTGTCCGGCGTATGTGAAGGCGCTCACAGATATACGCATCTGGCGGACCGATGGTTATTTTAGAAGTGTATGGTCTTTGCTTTGCAACCGGCACGATTGCCTAGTCGGCAAAGAGATCAACCGAAGTATGGCTGGAACCTTGTCTTGACTGCAGGTGACGGTCGGCCTCATGGTTCATTTTGGGGAGGGGCAGGCCATGGCAGCCGCGAAGGGACTCCTTGTAAAGGTTCGCGGCGACGGCGCGGGGCTCTCGGTCCGAGGCGGGCCGCCCCGGATTGGCGGCATCGAAGCCGAGCCGATCCTCTCTCTGCCTGCCGACGCAAGTGCCGGCACGGCCGCGGCCGGGGATCGCGGCGCCACCTGGTTGCGGTTGGCCACGGACGCCGCCGATACAGACAACCCCTGGGACCATGCCCACGATCTTGTCGCCCGGAACCCGGCGCTGGCGGCCGCGGGAGCCGAGGTGCTCGCAATCGAGCCCGATATCGTGCAGCAGTGGGATTAAAAGGACAGCGGCGGCGATCGCGGCATGGCGGCAAGCGCAGCTCCGGTCTGTGCATTCGACGATCAGGACCCGCAGGGCGGACAGGCGGTGGTCGCGGGGCGCATCGCCTGGAATGCCGCGCCGGACTTCAGCCAGTTCGCGGCGGCGCGCGAGAAGGTAGGCGCCAAGCAGGCCAACATCACCATCGCCCATCTCGATACCGGTTTCGATCCGGGCCATCAGACCATTCCCGCCGCGCTTCTTACAGCGCAGCAGCGCAATTTCGTCGACGACGGGACGGGTCCGAACAACGCGACCGACCACGCTCCGGCCGGCACGCTGACCAGCAATCGCGGCCATGGAACCGGCACGCTCAGCCTGCTTGCCGGCAACAAGCTCGACGGCTCCTCGCCGCACTGGCCGGGCTTCAACGATTTCGTCGGCGGTGCGCCACTGGCGAAAATCCTGCCGGTGCGCATCGCCGACTGGGTGGTGCGGCTGACCACCGGCACCATGGTGCAAGGCATCGACTATGCACGCAAGCAGGGCGCGCAAGTGTTGTCGATGAGCATGGGCGGCCTCGCCTCGCAGGCGCTGGTCGACGCCGTCAACCTTGCCTACGACCACGGTGTGGTCATGGTCACGGCGGCCGGCAACAATTTCACCATCACGCCGCGCAGCATCGTCTATCCCGCGCGCTACAATCGGGTGCTTGCGGCCTGCGGCGTGATGGGCGACGGGCGCGCCTATGCCGGACTCTCCTTCGGCACCATGCAGGGCAATTACGGGCCGCCTTCGAAAATGGATACGGCGCTCGGCGCCTACACGCCGAATGTGCCCTGGGCCGAGATCGATTGTCGCAAGGTGGTCGACATGGACGGCAGCGGCACCTCCGCCGCGACCCCGCAGGTCGCGGCCGCGGCCGCTCTCTGGCTCGCCGAGCACTGGGACGTGGTGAAGAATTACCCTCAGCCCTGGATGCGTGTCGAAGCCGTACGCAAGGCCTTCTTCGCGAAAGCCTTGAAGTCGACCGCCAAGATGAATGCGGCGGAGACGAAGGAGAAGATCGGGCAGGGCGTCTTGCGGGCCTTCGATGCGCTGGGCTTCCCTCCGCCGGCGGCAAACAGCCTGACCAAGCTCGCTCGAGCCACCTATACGTGGAGCTGGCTGGACCTTTTGACCGGAGGGAATTCGTTGGCGGCGCCACCACCGGCGACGCTTCGGCAGCGAACGATGTTCGCGCTGGAACTGATGCAGATGGCGCAAACCACGGCGGCAGTCGACCAGGCGATCGCCGACCCGGATGGCGATCCGGACAAGGTTTCGGCCGCGGCGCGCAACCGCTACCTGGAGGCGGCGCTCGACCAGGGCAATCCGTCGAAGCCGTTGAAGGCCTTTCTGGAAGGATGGCTGGGCCGGCCAGGCGCCAGCGTAGCGGTTCCGGCGCCAGTCATGGGCCCGGCACCGGCCATTAGGCGCAAGCCGCGGCCGCTGCCGCCGCCGCAACGGCGCCTGCGCATCTACGCGCTCGACCCGTCGGTGGCGAAACGGCTGGATTCGGTTTCGGTCTACCAGGCGACGCTTTCGGTGCCGTGGGACGACGAGCCTGCGACCGACAGGCCGTTGCTGCCCGGTCCGATCGGCGAATATCTCGAGGTGGTCGATGTCGACCCCGCGTCCGACCGCGTCTACGATCCGGTCGACCTCAACGACAAGGTGCTGCTGGCGCAGGACGGCCTGCCGCCTTCGGAGGGCAATCCGAAATTCCACCAGCAGATGGTCTACGCGGTGGCCATGACCACGATCGGCCATTTCGAGCGCGCTCTCGGCCGTCGGGCGTTGTGGGCGCCGCATTACGCAGCGGCTCCCGGCCGCACCGGCGATATGACGGTGAAGGCGCATTACGTGCCGCGCCTGCGCATTTATCCGCATGCGTTGCGCGCCGAGAATGCCTATTACAGCCCGGAAAAGAAGGCGCTGCTGTTCGGCTATTTCCCGGCGACCAGCAATCAGGGCGATGTCACCACGCCCGGAACGACGGTGTTCTCGTGCTTGTCCAGCGACATCGTCGCGCATGAGATGTCGCATGCGCTGCTCGACGGGCTGCATCGTCGCTTCCAGGAAGCGTCCAACCCGGATGTGCCGGCCTTCCACGAGGCCTTTGCCGATATCGTCGCGCTGTTCCAGCATTTCACGCTGAAGGAACTGGTCGGCTTCGAGATCGGCAAGGCGAGGGGGGAATTGTCGGCCGCGTCGCTGCTTTCCGGTATCGCCAAGCAGTTCGGCGAAGGCAGCGGCCGGGCTGGGCCGTTGCGCGAATATGGCGGCGCCGGCATGGCCGACCTCGACTACGACAAGACCTTTGAGGCGCATGATCGTGGCTCGATCCTGGTTTTCGCTGTCTACCAGGCCTTTCTTGCCATCGCCGACCGACGGACCGACGACCTGATCCAGCTTGCCACCGGCGGCTCCGGCATCCTGCCGGCGGGCACCTTGGATCCGAGCCTGGTCGAGCGCCTCACCGACGAGGTCGCCAAGACCGCCACGCAGATGCTGACCATGTGCATCCGCGCGCTCGACTATTGCCCTTCCGTCGACATCACCTTCGGCGAATATCTGCGCGCCCTTATCACTGCCGACCGCGACGCCTATCCCGACGATCCGCTCCACTATCGCCTCGCCTTCCTGGAATCCTTCCGTAAATGGAAGCTGTTGCCGCGCGACGTTCGCACCATCTCGGAGGAGACGCTGGCCTGGAGCGCGCCGGAGGATCCGTCGCCGGTTTGGCTGAAGGGCCTGCTCGGCAAGATCGACCTCGGCTGGAACCAGAAATTGAAGCGGGCCGAGATCTTCGCGCTCAACGACAAGAACCGCTATGCGCTGTGGAAGGCGATGCACAAGGCCTTCGCCTCCGATCCGGACCTCTACAAGCAGTTCGGCCTGCTGCCCGACCTGCCGCGCTACAATGAGGACGGCACGGTCAAGCATGCGCCCAAGAAAGGCGAGACGACCTTCGACATCTACAGCGTGCGCCCGACGCGCCGCGTCGAGCCGGACGGCTCGTTCCGCGTGGAAGTCGTGGCGGTCATCCAGCAGCGCATTCCGGTCGCGCTGGACGGCACGGCGATGCCGCAAGGCATGGCCAAGGGCGACAGCTTCTTCTGGTTCCGCGGCGGCGCCACGATCATCATTGATCCGCGCGATGGCTTCGAGGAAATCCGCTACTCGATCATCAAGAACACCGGCAGCGCGGACCGGCAGAAGCGTCAGGCCGGGACGATGGCCGCCAATTATCTCTCGCCGCTGCGAGCGCTCTATTTCGGCGGCGAAGTATCGGAGCCTTTTGCGTTGCTGCATGCCAGCGACGGAGACGACGACCATGTCTAGAAAACCGGCGGCAAGAACAAGGCCGGCAAAATCGGCTCCCGCGGCGACGCCGGCATCGGGCATCACCGTCAGGCATTACTGCCAGGGCATCGGCGACTGCCACTTGCTGACGTTCAAGAAGCCGGACGGCAAGCCGTTCCGCATTCTCATCGATTGCGGCATTCATGTCTCGATCAAGAGTGGCTCGGCGCTGGTCTCCGACATCGTCGCCGACCTCAAGAAGGAGACCGGCGGCAAGATCGACATCCTCGTCGTCACCCACGAACACTGGGACCATGTCTCCGGCTTCCTGACCGCGAAGGACCTCTTCAAGGATTTTGTCATTGGCGACGTCTGGATGGCCTGGACCGAAAATCCAGCCGACGCGGAGGCCGCGGAGCTCGACAAGTTCAAGGGCCAGGCGATCGCCGCGCTGCAAGGCGTGGGTCAGAAGCTCGACGCAATTCAGGGGCTTAGCGCCTACATGGCCGGCATCCGCGACGACCTGCAGTCCGTGCTCGGCTTCCAGTTCGGCGCCGCCGGCGAGCGGGTGCGCTCGGCCCGCGACTCAGCGGCAAAGCTGTCGCAAAAACCGTCGCCGACCTATTTCGAGCCCGGGGGACCGCCGGTGACGATCGACGCATTGCCCAACCTGCGCGTTTATGTGCTCGGCCCGCCGCGCGACAAGGCGGCGCTTCGCCTCGAGGAAAAGGCGAGCGAGATGTTTCCGCTGGCCAGCGGCGGTCCGTACGCGCGGGCGCTGGCGAGCGGCCTCAAGATCAACGAGGCGGCCGATGCCGGTTACGTCGACGAGCTCAGTCCGTTCGAGCGCAATGTCGGCACGCCGCTCTCCGCGGCGCTCGCCGGCGACAAGGGGAGCGACCCGGCCATCGATATCGCCGCCTATGTGCGCAAGCATTATTCCGGGCCGGTTTCGGCCGCGGCATCCATGGAAGACCGCGACCAGTCCTGGCGGCGCATCGACGCCGACTGGATGGGGATCGCCGCCGATCTGGCCTTGCAGCTCGACCGCGGCGTAAACAACACCAGCCTGGTGCTTGCCTTCGAGTTCATCGATAGCGGCCGGGTGTTGCTGTTCCCCGGCGACGCCCAGATCGGCAACTGGCTAAGCTGGAAGGACCTGAAATGGCCCGTGGGGCAGGGCACCGTCACATCGGCCGATCTTCTGGCGCGCACCGTCTATCTCAAGGTCGCGCATCACGGCAGCCAGAACGCCACGCCGCAGAAACAGGGTTTCGATCTGCTGACGAGCTCGGATCTGTCGGCCTTCATCCCGACCAACAAGGTTGATGCGCTGAAAGTGCACTGGGGCGAGATGCCCTATGACGGCATCCTGACCGCGCTCGAGACAAAGACCAAGGGCCGCGTCATCCGCGCCGATGATCCTTGGCTGGCGGACAAGAACGGAAAGCCGGCCTTTGCCGCGCCGTCCGGTTCGATCCAGGCGGTGCGCAGCGCGCCACGCGATCCTGCGCGCGGACCGGGCGGGCTGTGGGTGGAAGTGGATCTGGTTTAGGACCACCGAAACGCCGCCGCGCGGCAGGCGCCGATCAGTCCGGCTTCAAGGCCGATTGCGAAAAATCGAAAACCGCTCTATGGAGCGAGCGGCTGAATGAGGGCGGCCACTCAACACATTGCACAAGGTCGCCCCATGCCCGATCAATTCTCGCGCGTCATCGCCTTCCTTGCCGTGGTCACGGCCCTGCTGTTTGCCGGGCTGCATTTCCATCAAGGACACATCATCGCCACGCTCTATTTCATGACCGGCGCCGTATTGGTGACAGCGGTGACGCATATGAATGTGCGCAGAGGGCTGATCTAGAATCCGGTTGTCGGGCCATCCAAGCAGGTCGAATAGACGGTGCGTGGATTGAAACTGAGACCTTCTGTGTTCACCCACGCTGGACGGCGGCGGGCTGAAGCTTCGAGCGGAGGCGCCATGCCATTGCGTGGCCCAATCGAACGCCTGGACGTTCGACTGCCGTATGCTGCATGTGAGCCAGCGGAGTGATGACGAGGACCGAAAAGGCAAACGAGGCGAGTGCCAGTGTGAAAGGAGAAACTCCTGCATTGACGGCCTTTGCGAGTAGCTCAGGCATGTTCCAAAGAGCGATCAGCACCAATGGGTGCAACAAGTAGAAGCTGAAAGAGATGCGGCCGAAATACCTGGCCACAGCCATCAGACGACCTTTCCGCAACGGAACGCCATAGGCGATCAACGCCGAGATAAAACCCGCGAAAGCCGTCTCGAAAATCACGGACCAGTTGGACCACCATCCAAGCAAGGGGCGCGAGAGTGCGAACCCGGCGACCGCGAGGGCGAGCGACAGGGCCGGACGAGGAAGGCGAGCGACTATCTTCCTTCCATAGGCACAAGCGATCATTCCGGACACGAAGGAGTAGAAGTTCCCTAACGAAACGCCCTTTCCGGGCGTTCCAGACCACTGCCCGCTGAATGACAGGCCGAGCAAGATGAGGGCGGGCAGAACCAGAGCGACAGCGCCCCATCGCCGCCAGGACCAATAGAGCAAAAAAATCAGTGGGGCCGCGATCATTTCGGTTTGGAGCGACCACATCACGCCGTTGATGTCGGTACGCAGCAACAGCGCATTGGCCATCACATTCCTGGTCGTGTAGACCTCAGCCGGCCCAAGCGACATGCCGGTCAGCAGAAACAGTCCGACGAAGATCGCGATGGTTGAAAAGATGGCAGGGTAGATGCGCAGAACGCGTCCTATGAAAAATGGGCCGGCGCTGGCCTTGAGGTCATCCGTCTGCCGACTGAGCATCATCATGAGAACGAAGCCGCTCAGGACAAAGAAAAATACGACGGCGCCGTGGCCGTTCCCGGCGATGCGGAAAGCCGCATCAAGGTAGCTTTGGCTTCGATACGAGCCCTGCACCAAAGAGACCGCTTGCCGCGTCGAAGCATAATATGTCGCCTGACCGCAATGAAAGAGCGCGACCATCAGCGCGGCGACGCCGCGAGCTGCTTCGAGGCCAGGTACGAATTCACGGCGCGAGATAGCGATATCCCCCATGTCGCTGACGTTTCCCCGCAATCTCCTCTTGATGCGCTCGGACGGCACCGGGCGGCATCCCCCGAAACCGACTGTGCCCAATTCGAGCCACATAAGCTCCATTCCCTACGCGCATTTGCGCGGAGGTCGTCATAAGAACTGTGGAAAACCAAGGGAAATGGTGGGCGATGCAGGGATTGAACCTGCGACCCCACCCGTGTGAAGGGTGTGCTCTCCCGCTGAGCTAATCGCCCGCCTTAGGCCCGTAGGCCGAAGCGAGCCGCGATATAAGGTAGGCCGGTGAGCGAAGTCAAGGCGATGTGCCGACGATCTTGGACTGAATTTCGAGGCGCGGAGGCCGACTAGCCACGGCTCAGGGCGCCGCTGCGATCAACCGCTCGGCCAGTTGCGGCGTCAGCGTGTCGAAATGCGAGATCACCAGAGTTGGCTCGAATTCGCGCACATGGCGGTCGGTGTAGCCGAAATCGACCGCGACCACCGGAATGCCGGCTGCCTTGGCGGTGTCGATGTCGGTCTGCGAATCGCCGATCATCAAGGCGTTCTCCGCATCGCCGCCCGCCAGCCGGATCGTCTCGGTGAGATGGCGCGGATCGGGTTTGCGGAAGGCGAAAGTGTCCTGGCCGCAGATCGCGGCAAAGTAGTTCGACAAGCCCAGCGCGCCGATCAGCGTCGCGGAATTGGCTTCGTATTTGTTGGTGCAGACCGCCATCAGATAGCCGGCGGCCCGGAAACGGTCGAGTGCGGCGACGACGCCGGGGTAGGGGCGCGACTTGCCGGGAATATTCAACGTGTAATGGTCGAGGAACAGCTTCAGCAGCCGGTCGTGCTCTTCCGCCATCAGCGCCTTGTTCTGCGCGGCATGCGCGCGTTCGATCATCACGCGGCCGCCATGGCCGACGAAGCGTCTGAAGCCGGCTTCGTCGACAGCTGCGAGGTCGCTCGCCGCGAGGCTGTGGTTGAGGCTGTCGAGCAGGTCGGGCGCGGTGTCGATCAGCGTTCCATCCAGGTCGAAGACGATGATCGGGCGGGTCATGAGTGGGTCCTGCGGCAATTGCGTTGCCGCAGCCGATACAGGCTGGCCCAAGTTCAAGCAAGAAGCCTCGATCGGTCCACAGAGCCTTTGAGGGCGAGCCTTTGACGGGACAGGCAAAAATGCTAGGAGGCGCGCGAAACCGGCGAAATCGGGGCTCCCCATGGATGCAAGGCAGTTGAAGGTCGAGGCCGCGCGGGCAGCGCTCGCCCATGTCGGCAGCGGCATGCGGCTCGGCATCGGCACCGGCACCACGGCTGAAGAATTCGTGCGGCTGCTGGCCGAGAAGGTTGCGACCGGCCTCAAGGTCATTGGCGTGCCGACTTCCGAGCGTACCGCAGCACTCTGCCGCGAGCTCGGTGTGCCGCTGTCTACACTGGAAGAAACGCCCGAGCTCGACCTCACCGTCGACGGCGCCGACGAGGTCGACCCGGAGCTGACCCTGATCAAGGGCGGCGGCGGCGCGCTGCTGCGCGAAAAGATCGTCGCGGCAGCGTCCGAACGCATGATCGTCATCGCCGACAAATCCAAGATGGTCGAGACACTCGGCCGGTTTCCGCTGCCGATCGAGGTCAACAAATTCGGCCTGCGCGCCACCGAGATCGCAGTACGCGCCGCCGCGGCAGGGCTAGGCCTTTCCGGCCCGGTTACATTGAGGATGACGGGAAGCCAGCCATTTGTTACAGACGGCGGCCACTTTATCCTCGATGCATCTTTTGGCCGCATTCCGGATACAAGAGCGCTGTCGAATGCTCTCTTCGCCATTCCAGGCGTTGTCGAGCACGGTCTATTCATCGGGCTGGCGTCAACGGCCATCATCGCCGGCGGCGACGGTATCGAAACCGTCCATGCAGCCTGAAACCAGGGAGTTCTACCGACTATGATTTTGCCTAAACGAGTTCGCCGCTTTTCGACGCTTCTGGCGGCCTCGGCCGTCCTTGCGCTGTCGTCACCGGTGTTTGCTCAGGACATCAGCGAATCGCATCTGAAGGCCGCGCGCGCGGCTGTCGCGGCGATCCATGCCACGGATTCGTTCGACAACATCCTGCCGCAGGCGGCCGGCGCGCTGGAATCGCAGCTCATCCAGAAAAACCCCGACATGCAGGAACTGATCGGCAAGACCGTGACCGAGAAGGCGCTTGGCATGGCCTCGCGGCGCGCCGACCTGGAAAAGGAGGCGGCCATGGCCTATGCCAAGGTGTTCTCCGAGAAGGACCTCAACGATATCGCCGCCTTCTACAGCTCCGAGGCCGGCAAGAAGCTGCTGGATAGCGGCCCCGCGGTGACGCGCGACCTCGTCAAGGCTGCCGACATCTGGCAAAATGGCGTTGCCCGCGATCTCGCCCAGCAGGTCGGTGAGACGCTTGCGGCTGCCGCCAAGGCCAAGGCGCCGGCAGCGCCGGCGCCGGCCGCCACCGCGCCCGCCGATGGTTCCGCTCCGGCGGACAATTCGGCTCCGGCTGACGATTCGCAGAACTGATCGTTGTCAATCCGCCGACAGCGGCTGGACCACAAAGCCCGGGTTCGCCCGGGCTTTTCTTTTGCCGCTTGGCAGCCTACCTCTGACCCCCGTCTTTCTCATCCGCAGGAGCCCACGCGATGGCCGCTTATGACTATGATCTGTTCGTCATCGGCGGCGGCTCCGGCGGGGTAAGGGCGGCCCGGGTGGCGGCGGCTCTCGGCAAGCGCGTGGCCATCGCTGAGGAATACCGCTTCGGCGGCACCTGCGTCATTCGCGGCTGCGTGCCGAAAAAGCTCTACGTCTATGCTTCGCAATTTCCCGAGCATTTCGCCGACGCCGCCGGCTATGGCTGGACGGTGCCCGAGGCGAGCTTCGACTGGCCGACGCTGGTCGCCAACAAGGACAAGGAGATCGCGCGGCTCGAAGCGATCTACAAGAAGAATGTCGGAGGCTCCGGCGGCGAGACCTTTCATTCACGCGCAGTGCTCGTCGACGCGCACAGCATCTATCTGGTTGCCGAGGACCGCACGGTCAGCGCCGACCAGATCCTGATCGCCACCGGCGGGCGTCCGGCGCCGCATCCGGCGCTGCCAGGCCATGAATATTGCATCTTCTCCAACGAGGCCTTCGATCTCAAGGAACTGCCGAAGGCGATCATGATCGAGGGCGGCGGCTACATCGCCGTCGAATTCGCCAACATCTTCCACGGCCTGGGCGTCGACACCACGCTGGTCTATCGCGGCCAGGAGATTCTGAGCCGCTTCGACATGGATCTGCGCCGCTCGCTGCACGAGACAATGGAGAAGAAAGGCATCAGGATTCTTTGCCACGCGGTTTCGGAATCGGTGCGCAAGACACCGGAGGGCAAGCTGGACGTGCTGCTGTCTTCCGGCCAAACGCTGACGGTCGACCAGGTGATGCTGGCGATCGGACGTCTCCCCAATACCGAGAATATGGGCCTGGAAGGCGTCGGCGTCGAACTCGGCAAGACGGGCGCGATCGTCGTGGACAAATATTCGCGCACCAATGTCGATAACATCTGGGCGATCGGCGATGTCACGCATCGCGTGCAACTCACGCCAGTGGCGATCCACGAGGCGATGTGCTTCGTCGAGACGGCCTTCAAGGACAACCCGACAGCGCCGGACCACGACACCATTCCGACGGCTGTATTCTCGCAGCCGGAAATCGGCACTGTCGGCCTGTCGGAAGACGACGCAATCGAGCGCTATGCGGATGTCGAGATCTACCGCGCATCCTTCCGTCCGATGCGCCACACGCTGTCCGGCCGCGACGAGAAGATGCTGATCAAGCTGGTGGTCGACGGCGCATCCAGGAAGGTGATCGGCGCCCATATTCTGGGCCCCGATGCCGGCGAGATGGCGCAGCTTCTCGGCATTCCGCTGAAGGCTGGCCTGACCAAGGAGGACTTCGACCGCACCATGGCCGTGCATCCGACCGCGGCCGAGGAGCTGGTGACGATGTACAAGCCGACCTATCGCGTGAAGAACGGCGAACGGGTCTGACCGGATCGTGGGATGCGACGGCCGCCGGCGATGCCGGTGGCCGTCAAGATGCTTCTACAGAAGCGTGCCGCGCAGGATCATCAGCGCCACCGAGAAGTAGATGACCAGCCCGGTGACATCGACCAGCGTGGCGACGAACGGCGCCGAAGCGCTTGCCGGGTCGAAGCCGATGCGCTTCAGCGCGAAGGGCAGCATCGATCCCGACAGCGAGCCGAAGGTGACGATGCCGACGAGCGCCGCTCCTACCGTCGCCGCGATCAGCATCCAGTGCGGGCCGTAGTCGTAGAAGCCGAAATACTGCCAGAGCGCGATGCGGCAGATGCCGACGATGCCGAGGATCGAGCCGAGCACCAGACCGGTCGGCAGCTCGCGCAAGGCCACCCGCCACCAGTCGCGCAGCCCGATCTCGCGCAGCGCCAGCGCGCGAATGACGAGCGAGGTCGCCTGCGAGCCGGAGTTGCCGCCGGAGCTCATGATCAGCGGGATGAACAGCGTCAGCACGATCGCCTTCTCCAGCTCGCCTTCGTAGCTCTGCATGGCGTTGGCCGTCAGCATCTCGCTGAGGAACAGCGCGCAAAGCCAGCCGGCGCGCTTCTGGATCATGGCGAGGAAGCTCATCTTCATATAGGGCTCGTCCAGCGCCTCCATGCCGCCGAAACGGTGCACATCCTCGGTCGTCTCCTCGATCATCGTGTCGATGATGTCGTCGATGGTGACGATGCCGAGGAGCTTGCCGTGATCGACGACCGGCAAGGCGAGCAGGTCGTATTTGGAGATTGTCTGCGCCAGGGTCTCGCGATCGGTGAGCGGCGTCACCGTCACCGGCATGCGATCGGGCGCCACCGACAGGATCGAATCCTCCGGATTGCCGGTGATCAGCCGGCGCAATCCGGTCGCCCGCAGTAAAAGATGCGTCTCCGGATCGACGATGTAGATGGCGTAGATGGTTTCGCGGCTGCGCTCGACCTTGCGGATGTAGTCGAGCGTGCGCCCAACGGTCCAGCCGGAAGGCACGCTGACGAATTCCGTCGTCATGATCGAGGCGGCGCTGCCTTCCGGATATCCCAGAATGGACAGCAGCGTCGCGCGCAGCGGCGGCGCCAAGGCGCCGAGCAACTCCGAGCGGGCCGGCTCGTCCAGCTCGCGCAGGATGTCGGCGGCGCGGTCGACCGACATGGCAGTCAGGAGCTTGCTCGCCTTCGGGCGCGGCAGGGCCTCGGCAAGCTCGGGTGCTGCTTCGAGTTCAGGCTGGTCGAAAATCTCAACCAGCCGCTCAAACGGCACGGCGCAGAGAAGCTCGATGGCTGTCTCGCGGGATTCATGGTTGAGGGCTTCAACGACGTCGGCGACGTGATCGTTGGCAAGAACACGGGCGACAGCGATTGCTTCGTCGTCCAATACGGGGGCGAATTCGTTCATGGCTCACTCCTTGCCGTCCGGCAGGACGTGAGCCGTCAGGTCACGTCAGGGCGGACGGCGGTTGCGTTCGACTGTGACTGTCGCCAGGCATGGCGGGTTGACCTTTCTGCTCGCGGGGTTCGAGTTTGAATTTGGCGAGCGGGCGCAACATAGGAGCGGTTTTTGCCGAGTCAATCGCGAAGGGCGCCGAAAAGGGACGCGGGCAGGCCGGATCGCGAGACTGTGATCGAAGACAGACCAAGCGGGACTACGGTCGCCGGTCAAGGGCTTGGTAGGACTGCTATTTCTGCTTCAGCCGGCGGAAGCGCAGCCACTTTTCCTCGACCGGCCGAGGCTGGGCGAGAATGGTGGTGAGCTCGCGCGGCAGGCTGGGCGCAAGCGGCTTCTTGGTGGCCACGCCGTCGGCAATCGAAACCACGCTGTGGTAGAACTCCTCACCGGACAGCGAGCGCGGCGCCACCGCCTCGTGCATGACGCTGATCACGGTGACGTTCGGGCAATTGTCCTTGATCGCCTGGTGGAAGGCGATCTTACCTTCGGGATCGAGCGCGCCGGTCGCTTCGTCGAGGAACAGAAGTCCCGGCTGCTGCAGGATGATGCGCGCGACCACCAGCTTCTGCTTCTGGCCGCCCGAAAGCACCTGGTCCCAGATCTTGCCCTCGCGGCTCTCGTCGGCCAGCTGCCCGATGAAGTCGCCGAGGCCGGCCTTGTGCAGGGCCGCGGCAACCTGCGTGTCGCTGTGATCGCTCTCTGAACCCGGCAGGCAGACGAGCTGCTTCAGCGAGACCTGCTGCAGCTTTACCTCCTGAGCGGCGTAGAAGCTCGTCACGCCCTCCGGGAAGACGATGGTGCCGCGGCCATATGGCCACAGGCCGTTGATAGCCTTGATCAGCGAAGTCTTGCCGCAGCCGGATTCGCCCTTGAGGAAGGTCCATTCGCCGCGGCGGAAGCGCAGATTGGCGGCGCTGAGGAAAGGCGTCGCGTCCTCGCCCTGATGCGCCAGCTCGAGCTTCTGGATGGTCAGGCCGAACACCGGGTTCTGGGTGGCGTAGCCGAAGTCGGAGCGGCCGGTCTGCTGATAGAATTCGCGCGGGTGCTGAACGTTCTCGATGGCGTCGGCGAGCTCGGTGACGCGCTGGCTGTTGGCCCTGAGCGTCGCGATCGCCGGCATCACATGGATGAACCACGAGCACTGGCTGATCAACTGGGCGACCATTTCGGAGCCGGTGATGTAGCCTTTGTAGTCGAGACGGTTGTGGATGAACGACACGAGGCCCGGGGCGTAGGCAACGATTCGGGCGCCGACGAAATTGTAGATCAGCTCGAACGACGTGTAGCTGGTGTTGACGATATTGAGTCGCCCCCACGTCTTGTCGATGTCGACATAGAGCCTGTCATGCATCGACTTTTGCACGCCCTCGCCATGCGAGGCGGCGACGTGGAAGCTGCGGCGCAGGAATGTCGTCAGTTCGCTGCGGTAGCTGCCCTCGGCCTGCTGCATGCGCACGTTGAGCCGCTCGAGCAGCCGCCCGAGCTTGACGGCGATCCAGGTGTTCAGCGGCACGTAGATGGCGACGGCGAGGAAAGCCAGCACCGCGGTGCCGTAGCCGCCGAGGAATTCCAGGCCCTTGACCTCGACCGAGGACCCGATCAGGTTTTCGCCGATGAAATAGAGCGAAGTCGCGACACCCAGCACGCCCATGGCAAGCCCGATGGCGCCGCCGGTCATGTCCTTGATGGATTCCTGGATGCGCTGGTCGATGTTGTCCGGAGCGACGATGCCGCCGGCCGCCGAGCCGTGCTGCGCATGAAAATGGGTATGGTTGCCGTCGAGCAGCGCCTGGTTGAACTGGCTGTTCAGCCAGCCCCGCCATTTGCGGTGCAAGGTCGTTGAAACGAGATTGCGCACGCCGGTGAAGCCGGCATCCTTCAGCACGACCAGCAGCACCAATATGCCGGCATTGGTCAGAATGGTCTGCAACGGGTGGGTGTTGGCCGCGTCGTGGAGGAAGGCGATCGAATTGCCCAACTCGCCCAGTGCCAAGGCGAACCAGACGCCAGCCTTGCTGGACAACGCCGTCAGCAGCGCGATGACGAATGTGAGGGTCCAGGCTTCCTTCCACCGGTCGGAGAACCAGTAGGCTCGCATCAGCCCCCAGAATGTGCGCATCGACGATACCGGCGTCAGCGACGAGGTCTTCGCCTCGTTGGATGTTTGCTCCGGTACTGTTCGTTGCGGTCTACCGACCCCAGTCACGATCCCGCCCAAACCTTTCTTAGTTTTGTTACACAGGGTAACACCAATTGATCATTTTCCATTAATTTTCTGCCAACGAATGTGAACACGGTTACTCGCCGTGGCACCAGGGCAACAGAAAGGCTGCGCCGGGCGATCGCTACTCGCGGCGATTTCATCTTGTATTTCAGTTTGCTAGAGCTGTTTTTGCCAGCCGGCGGCAAGCTTCCCTAAGGGAAGTGGAAAACACGGGTTTGTGAATGAAAAAGAGATGTCCGCAGGCCGCGATGACTACTGGCGGTGACCGGAATGACCGAAAATTTGCCGCCCGTGAGCTACTCAGGGTTTACCTGATTCGTCTTTTCCGGAGGCGCTGAAAATGGCCGGAAATGGTCTTGTCGGCAGTGTCGTATCTGTCGATGGCGATCTCGCCGCTGCCGAAACGGACATGGCCCTCCCGGCGATCAGGGCTGTTGCGGCGAGCTGACCAAGCTTGGCTACGGCAACAGCTTCTTCCTGAGCAAAGCCAAGGCGACCGCGAAACAGGAGGACAATTTTCAGGAAAGCGCGGGGCGGTCAGTTCGGCGGCTACGGATCGCACTGACTGAACATTCAGTTCGCGGTTTCGAGCTCGCCGCGCGCCTTGGCCTGGGCCACTTGGCGGATGGCGTCGGCAAGCGTGTCGGCATCCTGCGCGCCCATCACGGCGTATTTGCCTTCGAGCAGGAAGCAGGGCACGCCGGTGATGCCCATGCGCGAAGCGGTGGCGATCTCGTTGCGGACGGCCTCAACGTCGGCGTCGGTCGGCAGCAGCGTCTCGACCACCGACGCATCCATGCCGGCCTCGCCGGCGGCCGTAACCAACACGGCATGGTCGCCGATGTTCACGCCTTCCTCGAAATTCAGCTGGAAGAGGCGGCGCACCAGCCGATTCTGCACGTCTTCGCCGGCTGCGCCCGCCCAGCGGATGACGCGGTGCGCGTCGAGGGTGTTCGGCGCGACCTTGATGGCGCCAAAGGCAAAGCTGATGCCCTCGGCTTCGCCGAGCGGCTCGATGCGCGCGTGGATCTGATGGATGCGCTCCTCGCTGCCGAACTTGCCGAGCATATATTGGCGGCGGTCCATGCCGGCGGGCGGGATGGTCGGATCGAGCTGGAATGGCCGCCAGCGCACGCGCACGTCGATGTCGCTTGCAGAAGCGATGGCCTTGTCCAGCCGCTTCTGGCCGATGAAGCACCAGGGGCAGACGACATCGGACACAACATCGACGGTGATGGTGTTCTTGGCGCTCATGCTCGTCTCCTGTTTGGTCTCTGCCGGTCGGGCCTGCCTCAGTTGGGCTTTCGCCACCAGGTCGGCAGCTGGTAGCCGAATATGGGGGTCTTTTGCGGATGTTCCAGATAGCTCCAGTAAGCGACCCATTGCTGCGTGTTGTACTGCATCGGCACCATGTAGCTGCCTGAGATCAGCAGCCGGTCGAGCACGCGCACCGCGGCGACATAGTCTTCCTTGGTGCGGGCGTTCAGCATCGCGTCGATCGCGGCGTCGATCGCCGGATCGGCGACGCCGGCGAGGTTGAACGATCCTTCCGTTTTCGCGGCGACCGATCCCCAGCGGCCGACCTGCTCGCTGCCGGGCGACAGCGAATTGCTGAAGCCGCTCGTCCCGATCAGAACCTCGAAGTCGAAACGCTGCTTGCGCGACTGGATCTGGTCGCCGTCGAGGGTGCGGATGCCGACGCCGATACCGATCTTTTCCAGTGTGCGCTGATAGACGGCCGCCAGCCGCTCTTCGTCTTGCGACGAGGTCAGGATCTCGAAGCCGAACCGGTTTCCCTGCGGATCGAGCATCTTGCCGTCCTGGACGTGGAAGCCGGCGCTCTTCAACAAGTCGAAGGCGGCTTTGAGTACCTTGCGGTCCTGGCCTGAACCATCCGTCACGGGTGGGCGCCAAGTGCCGTCCATCACGTCGGGCGGCACGCGGCCGGGGTAGGGCGCAAGCAGCGCTTTTTCGCGATCGCCCGCGGGGTGGCCGAGCGCCGAAAGCTCGGAATTCTGCCAATAGCTCATGGTGCGGTTGAACTTGCCGCCGAACAGATTCTTGTTCGTCCATTCGAAATCGTAGAGCATGCCGAGCGCGCGGCGGACGACGGGATCGGCGAATTTGGGCAGCCGGGTGTTGAACAGAAAGCCGGTCACAACCGGAGGAATGCCGGTGTTGAAATACTCTTCCCTCACATCCCCCTTTCGGAAGGCTGGAAAGTCGATGTCGCGCTCACGCTTGACCGGATCGGTCTCGTCATCGAGAGCGCAAATTCCTTTCTTGAATGCTTCCGTCTTGGCGTTGGCGTTGAGAAAATACTCGATCGTGACCTGATCGAAATTGTCGAAGCCGCGCTTCGACGGAATGTCTTTGCCCCAGTAATGCGGATTCCGCTTGAAGACGATACGCTGCCCCGGCAGCACCTTGTCCACGGTGTAGGGGCCGCTGCCGATCAGCGGCTTCAGCGTGGTCTTGTCGAACGTGTCCTTGTCGAAGGCGTGCTTGGGGACAATCGGCGTCAGCGCGACGATCAGCGGGAATTCGCGATTGGCCTTGTCGTTGAAGGTGAACTTCACGCTGTGGTCGCCTGTCTTCTCCAGCTTGGCGATCATGCTCATGCGGTCGCTGTAGGGCGGGCGGCCCTTCGCGGCGAAGACGTCGTAGGTGAACAGCACGTCCTCCGGCGTCACCGGCTGGCCGTCCGACCATTTTGCGTTGGGATTGAGATGGAACTCGATGCTCTTTCGTTCCGGATCCATGTCGGCGCTATCGGCAAGCAGCCCGTAGAGGCTGAAGGGCTCGTCATAGTTTCGTTGCATCAGCGGTTCGAAGACGAGATTGCCGTAAACCGTATCGATCATCCCGCGCGCTGTGGTGCGCAAGCTTTTCAGGATAAAGGGATTGAGGTTGTCGAAGGAGCCGACGACGCAATAGGTAACGCTGCCGCCTTTCGGCGCGTCCGGATTGACGTAGTCGAAATGCTGGTAGTCGGGCGGCAGCGCCGGCTCGCCTTGCATGGCTAAGCCGTGCTTCGGCTCCGACTGTGCCGGAAGGAGCGAAAGAGCCAGAAACGAGGTCGCGGCGATCAGCCGGACGAGAACGCGGTCCATGACCGTCTCCTTGCCGGACGGCTTTGTGATTCGCCATGCACCCTAGAGCATTTCGCTATCCGATTGAATCGGCGCGCCAATGGGAATCGGGTTCCGCCGCTCCAGCGCCGATCGATGCTTGCCCTGGACATCGAACCGCGAAGAAATCGCGGAAACCGGGCTGGATTCGATGTCGCTGGCAGTGTAACACGCGCTCCGAAGTCATCCTGTTGCCTCATTTGGGCAACAGGTAGCTGGACCACACGGCACGAAGAAGCCGGTCCCCGGGATCATTTGAGAGGAAAGTGCACCATATGACGATCAACGCGTACCGCCTTTCGGTGCTGGCCGCAGGCGTGGTCGGCGTTCTGGGCGCCGGGCTTTTCACCGCCTCGGCCCAACAGCAGCCGCAGATCCCGCAGGGCTGGTTCAAGGCCTGCACCAAGCAGGAAGACGTTGACATTTGCAATGTGCAGAACATCGTCACGGCCGGCAACGGCCAGCTCGTCACCGGCGTCAGCCTGATCGAGCTCAAGGGCAAGGTGAACCGCAAGGTCTTCCAGGTCACGGTGCCGACCGGCCGCCTCGTGCCTCCCGGAATTGCGCTGCAGATCGATGCCGGCAAGGCGCAGAAGCTCGACTATGTGATCTGCTTCCCGGATCGTTGCGTGGCGGAAGTGCCGCTGAGCGACCAGCTCGTCGCTTCCTTCAAGAAGGGGCAGGGCATCACGCTCACCTCGATCAACTTCCAGAACCAGCCGAACCCGATCAAGATCGCGCTCACCGGCTTCAGCGGCGCCTATGACGGCCCGCCGCTGCAGCAGTCGGACATCGAGGACCGGCAGAAAAAGCTGCAGGACTTCGTCGCCAAGAACAATCAGGACTTCGCCAAGAAGCTCAAGGACGAGCAGGACAAGGCCAAGACCGCGAACTGATCGCGCGAGCGCGTTTCTCGGAAACAAAAGCGGGGCAAATGCCCCGCTTTTTTTTATTGCCCCGCGCCGCGCGCCCTAGGCAACGTTCGTTAGCGCTTCAGTGCTTCGACTGGCGCTTCGGCTCGTAGCGGCCGTCCGGCAGCTTGTCGAACATCTCGCCGATCTGTGGATGCCGCACCGGCTCGCCCGACCGGTCCTCGAGCAGGTTCTGCTCGGACACATAGGCGATGTACTCAGTCTCTGAATTTTCCGCCAGAAGATGGTAGAAAGGCTGGTCCTTGCGCGGACGCACGTCAGCCGGAATAGCCTCGTACCATTCCTCTGTGTTGGCGAATTCGGGATCGACGTCGAAGATCACGCCGCGGAATGGAAACAGCCTGTGGCGAACCACTTGCCCGATCGAGAATTTGGCCGTTTTCATCACATTCACCACTTAGGGTCCGAGGCGCCTGTCGTGGCTGCGCGCAAGGCGCCTAAGGCCTTGAATTTACACATCACCCGGCCAAAAATCGACCCCGACTTTCGGCTGGTGCCTATTTGGCGCAGACGCGGCCGCAGTTCAATAGCCAACTGCTTGATGTTGGCTGAAGCAACGGGTTAGCCCGCACGGGAGTTCTCCCGCCTGAGCGAAAAAAATCCGGCATCATCGGCCTTGGAATACTACCGGCCGACCTCTTTTCTTAGGCCGCCGGCAATGGCGCGAAAGCCGCTGCCCGGCCGCAGCCCCTCGCGCATGAAGAAGGCGCGCAGCGGCGCGAAGCCGCCAAGCGCACTAAGGCCGGCGCTGCGCGCCAGCTGCGCCGGCAGCATGTCGGACAAGAGCGACATGTTGAGCAGGTTCACGGCGCCGCTGCGCGCCCAAATGTCAGGCCGGCGCCTCGTGTCATAGGCAGCAAGGCTTCGGCGCGATCCTGGATCATTGCCGTTTTCACTCGCGATTCCAATCAGATCGTCGATGTCCCTAACGCCGAGGTTGAGACCTTGCGCGCCGATCGGCGGAAACACATGCGCTGCCTCGCCGACCAGGGCCACGCGGTTTTGCGCGAAGCGACCGGGCGAAGCGGCCGACAAAGGATAGACCTGGCGGCCCGGCTCGACAGAGACCCGGCCAAGCATCGATTGCATCTGCTCCTCGATACGCCCCGACAAGGTTGCATCGTCGAGCGCGGCAAGCTCCCGCGCGGTCTCCGGCCTCACCACCCACACAAGGCTCGAGCGCCTGCCGGGCAGCGGCACCTGCGTGAACGGCCCTGTCTCGGTATGGAACTCGGTTGAAACGAAGCCGTGCTCGCTGCGGTGGCCGAAATTGAGCACAAGCGCCGACTGCGGATAGGGACGCGCAAAGGCGCGAATGCCGGCGGCTTCCCGCGCCAGCGACAGGCGTCCGTCGGCGGCGACAGCAAGCGATGCTGAGAGTTCGCTGCCGTCGGCCAGCCGGGCATGGGCCCGATCGGCGTCCAGGCGCCATGACTCGACGGTGGATTTCAGCCAGTGAATGCCATCATGAGCTGAAACCGCCTTGGCAAGAATGGTGATCAGGGCCTTGTTCGGCAGATTGAGCCCGAATTGTTCCTCGCCGATCTCACTGGCGTGGAAGGTCACGGTTGGACTGCGGATCAGCCGCCGTGTGGCATCGACGATGCGCATCACCTTGAGCGCCGCGGCCTGCGGCCTCAGTTCGGCAAGGATGCCCAGTCGTTCAAGGACTTTCAGGGCGGGGTTCATGAGGGCGGTGGTGCGGCCGTCGGCGGTGTTGGCCTCAGGGCCGACCAGCGTCACTTCGAAGCCGGCCTCGGCGAAGCCGAGCGCGGCGATCAAACCGGCCGGACCGCTGCCGGCAACCAGGATGCGGGCTTTGTCGTTGTGCTCCACGCCAGGCTTCCACAATGCGAGGCGACCCGTCGGGCCTTTGTCCGGATATAGGGCAGATTGGCCGGCTTGATCAACGCGGCGATTCAGCCCATTCGATTGCCATGAGCGGCGAGCAGCATGATTTCAGCCATCTCGACCGCGCCGGCCGCGCCACGGCTGGCGTGGCGCGCAGCCCGCGCCTCGCAGTCATGCTCACGATCGGCATCGGCATCGCCCTTGCGTGGTTGCTTCTCGGCGCGATGGCGATACGCGGCGCTGAAGGCAGCCCCGTCGGCGCCCCCGGCGATATGCTGCTGAAAAATCTGCCGGGCCTGCCGTTGCCGGATTTTCTCGACCGGTTCTTCGCTCTTTGCCTCGCGCCGGCGCCGCTTGCCGGCCTGGCCGGCCTGCAAGCGGCGGCGCTTGTGCTGATGTGGTTCCTGATGGCCGTGGCGACGATGTTGCCTTCGGCGGCGCCGCTGATCCGCACCTATTGCGAAATCGCCGACACGGCGAGGATCAAAGGCGAACCAGTCGTTCATCCGTTGGTGCTTGTCGCCGGATACCTCGCCACATGGCTCGGCGCATCCGTGGGTTTCAGCGTGCTGACGCTCGCGGTGTACGCATTTGCCGGTTCCGGCCGGATGCTCGACCCCGCCGTCGGGCTTGCCGGCGCTATCGCGCTGCTTGTCGCCGGCCTCTATCAATTCAGCGGCCTGAAACAGGCATGCCTGGAAAAGTGCCGCAATCCGTTCTCGATCCTGTTCGCCAGGTGGAGCGCGAAACCAGGCCGCATCTTCCGGCTCGGCCTGGAACAGGGCGTCTGGTGCCTCGGTTGCTGCTGGGCGCTGATGCTGGTGATGTTTGCGGTCGGGGCGATGAACGTCTTCTGGATGGCACTGATCGGCCTGTTCACGCTGATCGAAAGACAGACCGCCGGCAGGGTGGCCAGCCGTGTTGCCGGTGCGATACTGCTTGTGTGGGCGGCTGCCCTGCTATTAGTTTCGGCGTGAGGGAGAATTCGATGACCGACAAAAGCTGGGCAATGAAAGGGGAGCTGGTACTCTCCTGCAATTGCACGGTTTTCTGTCCCTGCGTGCTGTCGCTTGGCAGCCATCCGCCAACCGAGGGCTATTGCCAGACATGGGCAGGCTTCCGCATCGATGCGGGCCATTTCGGCGAGGTCGACTTGTCGGGCCTCAATCTCGGCCTGATCATGGAAATTCCCGGCTATATGAGCCGCGGCAACTGGACGGCCGGCCTGTTCATCGACAAGCGCGCGTCGATCTATGCGGCGAAGGCGCTAACCAAGATCTTCACCGGCAAGGCCGGCGGCACCACCTCGCTGTTGTCGATCCTCGTCGGGAAATTCCTCGGCGTCGAGCAGGTGCCGATCACCTACGAGACGCACGACAAGACGCGCGTCTTCCAGATTCCCAAGGTTATTGACGGCGCGGTGACGCCCATTCCCGGCAAGGACCGTGAGAAAGATACGGTGATCGCCAATTCGGAATATTGGATCGCGCCGGAAATCATCGTGGCGAAGTCCGACAAGAGCAAGATGCGCGCCTTCGGCCGCAACTGGAATTTCGCCGGCCGCTCGGCCGAAATCTGCAAGCTGGACTGGCGGGGACCGTGAGCAAGAACACAAGGGCCGGCAAGGCAGCAAAGAAGATCGCGCAACGGATCCCATTGCCGAAGAAGAAGGTGACGTGGCCGCAGGCGCGCGCGTTCTCCGTGCATCTGCTCACCGCGTCGGGATCGTTCCTTGCCTTCCTGTCGCTGGTCGCGGCGAGCGAGCAACGCTGGACGGCGATGTTCTGGTGGCTGGGGCTGGCGCTTTTCGTCGATGGTATCGACGGCCCGATCGCCAGGAAGCTCGAGGTCAAGGAAATCCTACCGACATGGTCGGGAGAGCTCCTCGACAACATTATCGACTACGTCACCTACGTGCTCATTCCGGCCTTCGCGCTCTATCAGCGCGGCTTCATGGGCGAGAATCTGTCCTTCCTGTCGGCGGCCATCATCGTCGTCTCCAGCGCGATCTACTATGCCGACACCGGCATGAAGACGAAGGAGAACTTCTTCAAAGGGTTTCCCGTCGTCTGGAACATGGTGGTGTTCACGCTCTTCGTCATCGAGCCTGGGCAATGGGTGTCTTTCGCGGTGGTGGTGGTTGCCGGCATTTTGACCTTCATGCCGATCAACTTCATCCATCCGGTGCGTGTCGTGCGGCTGAGACCGGTCAATCTCTTTATGACGCTTTTGTGGTGCGCCTTTGGCGCGCTGGCGCTGGCGCAGGCAGCACTTGCCGCCTTCTATGACAAGATCGGCGTGCTGGGAGAGCAGGTCAGCAACTTCACCAAGATCGGCATCACGATCACCGGCCTCTATCTCGCCTGCATCGGAGGCATCATGCAGATGTTTCCCAATCTGGGCGCCAAGAAGTCCTGATCCTGGATCAGGATATTTTTGGCTGAATGGTCATCCTGGCCCTAGCTGTATATCGGCGCATGATTTTCCGAAAGTCGGTTCTCCCTTTCGCAATCATGTTTCCAGATTTGTGCACTTACCCTTCAGAGAGCTGAGCGATGTCTAAGGCAATCCGCATCCACGCCCATGGCGGCCCCGAAGTCCTGGCCTATGAAGACGCCGACCCCGGCCAGCCGGGAGAAGGCCAGATCCTGGTCCGGCACACGGCAATCGGCCTCAACTTCATCGACGTCTACTATCGCTCCGGGCTTTATCCGCCACTTGGCGGTTTTCCGCTGATCCCAGGCGGCGAGGCAGCGGGCGTCGTGCTGGCGCTCGGCCCCGGCGTCGACTGGCTGAAGCCCGGCGACCGCATCGCCTATGCCGTCAATGTCGGGGCTTACGCTGAGCAACGGGTGATCGCGGCCGACCGTGTGGTCAAAGTGCCGGATGGTATCGGCGACGAGCAAGCGGCGGCGATGATGCTGAAGGGCATGACGGCCGAATACCTCTTGCGCCGCACCTTTCCCGTCAAAGCCGGTGACACGATCCTCTACCACGCAGCCGCCGGCGGCGTCGGCCTGATCCTCGGGCAATGGGCAAAGCATCTCGGCGCGACCGTGATCGGCACCGCGAGTTCCGCCGACAAGATCGAGCTTGCGCGGGCGCACGGCTTCGATAACGTCATCAACTACAAAGAGCAGGATTTCGTCGCCGGCGTCGAGGCGCTGACGGGCGGGAAGAAATGCGACGTCGTCTACGATTCCGTCGGCGCCGACACTTTTCCGGCATCGCTCGATTGCCTGCGGCCGCTCGGCATGTTCGTCAGCTTCGGCCAGTCGTCGGGGCCGATCCCGCCTTTCTCGATATCGCTGCTGGCGCAGAAGGGCTCGCTCTATGCGACGCGGCCGACGCTCTTCGTCTACAATGCCAGGCGCGAGGATCTGGTGAAGTCGGCCGAAGCGCTTTTCGACGTGGTCAAGAGCGGCGCCGTCGAGATCAAGATCAACCAGCGCTATGCGCTGAAGGATGCTGCAAAAGCGCAGGCGGATCTCGAGGCCCGCAAGACGACGGGAACGACCGTTCTCATTCCCTAAAGCGCTTCACGGAAGCGGCGTACCGCTCTATCGCAATTCCGGACGGAAAACCGCTTTACACCCTTCGGCACGGTGCTCTTTCGGGCTGCCTTGTTTTTCAGCGGCTTGCCGAGCCCGAAGGCACGGCTTGCCTGAAAAGGGATGCGGATTTTGCCGTTGTTCTCAAGAGATCTATCTTAGCCCTTGAGTTTCCGCTGAAATTCTTGAAGCTCTTTCAAGTCGGGTGCTGCTTTCCGACTGGAGCCGGCCGCGCATACCATGCTTTCGGGAACACAGAACATGTCTGGGAAACCGGATGGGAGGCACTGTGAGTGCAAATCATGACAGGGCGAACCTGCTCGAGGTTCGCGGCCTAACCAAGATATTCGGCACGCTGACGGCGTGCGATCACATCGATCTCAATATCGCAAAAGGCGAGATCCACGCGCTGCTCGGCGAGAACGGCGCCGGCAAGTCGACGTTGGTCAAGATGCTGTTCGGATCGCTCGAGCCGAACTCGGGCGAGATCTTCTGGGACGGCAAGCCGGTCAAGATCACCAGCCCGGGCGCGGCCAAGAAGCTCGGCATCGGCATGGTGTTCCAGCATTTCTCGCTCTTCGAGGCGCTGACGGCGGCCGAGAACATCGCGCTCTCGCTCAATGATGGCTCGCCGATCAGCAGCATCGCCGCGAAGGCGAGGGCATTGTCCTATAGCTACGGCCTGCCGCTCGATCCGGATTCGCTGGTCGGAGATCTTTCGGTCGGCGAACGCCAGCGCATCGAGATCATCCGCTGCCTCCTGCAGACGCCGCAGCTCATCATCCTCGACGAGCCGACCTCGGTGCTGACGCCGCAGGAAGCCGACAAGCTGTTCGAGACGCTGGAGCGCCTGCGCGCCGAAGGCAAATCGATCCTCTACATCTCGCACCGGCTGGAAGAGGTCAAACGCATCTGCGACCGCGCCACGGTGCTTCGCCACGGCAAGGTCGTCGGCCACTGCAATCCACGTGAGGAGACGGCCGCATCGCTTGCCCGCATGATGGTCGGAAGCGAGGTGAAGGCGGTGGTGCGTGCGCCGGCGGAAGGCATCGAAACGGCGCCGGCGCTGCTGGAAATCCGCAGCCTCAGCCGCAAGCCGGCGACGCCGTTCGCCATCCCACTGAGGAACATCAATCTCACCGTACGTGCCGGCGAAGTGATCGGCATCGCGGGTGTGGCCGGCAACGGCCAGGGCGAGTTCTTCGAATCCGTCTCCGGCGAAGTGCTGCAGCAGGATACCGGTTCCGTGCGCATTCGCGGCAAGGACGCCGGCGGCCTTTCGATCACCGGCCGGCGGCTGATGGGGGCCGCCTTCGTGCCGGAGGAGCGGCTCGGCCATGGCGCAGCACCCCGCATGAAGCTTTCGGAGAACCTGCTTCTGTCTCGTCACGCCACTGACGGCAAGGCTTTCGTCGGTTCGGGCGGCACGGTGAAGAACGGCGCGGTTTACAGCGCTGCCCAGCGCATCATTAAAGCCATGGACGTGCGCAAGAGCGCGCCCGATCCGGAGGCCGCCGCATTGTCGGGCGGTAATCTGCAGAAATTCATTGTCGGCCGCGAGCTCGACCGTAGGCCCAGCGTCATGGTCGTCAACCAGCCGACCTGGGGCGTGGACGCAGGTGCGGCCGCTCACATCCGCCAGGCTTTGATCGAGCTCGCCCGCAGCGGCTCCGCTGTCCTTGTCATCAGCCAGGACCTCGACGAATTGTTCGAACTGTCGGACGCCATCGCCGTCATGCACAACGGCGAATTGTCGACGCCGCTGCCGATCGCCGAGGCGACTTTCGAGAAGGTCGGCCTGTTGATGGGCGGCGCCGAGCCCGGCCATGCCGAACACAGCTTGGAGGTCGCATGATGCGCATCGAACTTGTCAAACGCCCGCAGCGCTCGGCGCTGTTCTCGATGCTGTCGCCTTTCATCGCCTTCGCGCTGACGATCATTGCCGGCGCCATCATGTTTGCGCTGCTCGGCGTCAATCCGCTCAACGCCTTCGAGATCTATTTCGTCGAGCCGATCAGCCAGGTCTGGCAGTTGCATGAGCTCGCGATCAAGGCAGCGCCGCTGATCCTGATCGCGGTCGGCCTGTCGGTCTGCTACAAGGCCAACATCTGGAACATCGGCGCCGAAGGCCAGTTCATTTTCGGCGCGATCTTCGGCTCGATCATCCCGGTGCTGTTCCCGCAGTTCGAAGGCCCGCTGGTGATCCCGCTGATGCTTTTGCTGGGTATGGTCGGCGGTGCCTTCTACGCATCGATTCCGGCACTTCTGAAGACGCGCTTCAGCACCAATGAGATCCTCACCAGCCTGATGCTGGTCTATGTCGCGCAGCTTTTCCTCGACTGGCTGGTGCGCGGTCCATGGCGCGATCCGCAAGGCCACGGCTTCCCGCAAACCATCCAGTTCGGCGATTCCGCGGTACTGCCTGAGTTGATGCCGGATGCCGGCCGCGCCAATTGGGGTTTCGTCTTCGCGCTGGTCGCCGCGGTAGCGATCTGGCTGATGATGAGCCGCATGCTGAAAGGATTCGAGGTCCGCGTGCTGGGTTCAAGCCCAAGGGCAGGGCGCTTCGCCGGTTTCGGCTTCAACCGGATGGTGTTCTTCGCCTTCCTTCTGTCGGGGGCGCTGGCCGGTCTGGCAGGCATCTCGGAAGTGTCCGGCGCCATCGGCCAGTTGCAGCCGGTGATCTCGCCCGGCTACGGCTTTACCGCCATCATCGTCGCCTTTCTCGGCAGGCTCAATCCGCTCGGCATCGTCGCCGCGGGCCTGGTGCTGGCGCTGACCTATCTCGGCGGCGAGGCGGTGCAGAGCGCGCTTGGCATTTCCGACAAGGTGGCGCGCGTCTTCCAGGGCATGCTTCTGTTCTTCGTGCTCGGCTGCGACACGCTCATCCATTACCGCATCCGCCTGATCGGCATGGCGCTGACGAAGTCGAAGGGCGCGGCGCAGCTCGAAGCGGCGCCCAAGCTCGAGGAGGCCCGCTGATGGACATCACCGTCAACATCCTTTTGACCATCGCGACCGCGGCGACGCCGCTTCTGATCGCGGCGATCGGCGAGTTGGTGGTCGAGCGCTCAGGTGTGCTCAATCTCGGCGTCGAGGGTATGATGATCATGGGCGCCGTCGGCGGCTTCGGCGCCGGCTATCTCACCGGGTCGCCGTGGATCGGCCTGCTCGCGGCTATCATCGTCGGCGCGCTGTTCTCGCTGCTGTTCGCCGTCATGACGCTGTCGCTCGCGACCAACCAGGTGGCGACCGGCCTGTCGCTGACGCTGCTCGGCCTCGGTCTCTCCGGCATGATCGGCACCAGCTTCGTCGGCCAGCCGGGCGTGAGATTGCCCAATTTGGACATCCCGGGGATCAGCTCGATCCCGGTGGTCGGCAGGCTGGTCTTCGGCCAGGACCCGGTGTTCTACATCTCGATCGCGCTGACCGCGGCGGTGATGTGGTTCCTGTTCAAGACGCGCACGGGCCTGACGCTTCGCTCGATCGGCGACAGCCATACGTCGGCGCATGCGCTCGGCATCAAGGTCATCCGCTACCGCTATCTCGCCGTGATCTTCGGCGGCGCCTGTGCCGGTCTTGCCGGCGGCCACCTGTCGCTGGTCTACACGCCGCAATGGGTCGAGAACATGAGCGCTGGCCGCGGCTGGATCGCGCTGGCGCTGGTGGTGTTCGCGTCCTGGCGCCCGTGGCGGGTCCTGGCCGGCGCCTATATCTTCGGCGCGGTGTGGATCGGCCAGCTTCATGCACAGGCTTTTGGCATTCCGGTGCCTTCGCAGTTTCTTTCTTCGCTGCCCTATCTGGCAACCGTCGTGGTTCTCGTTCTAATCTCGCGCAACAAGCGGCTGACGATGATGAACACGCCGGCTTCGTTGGGGCAGCCATTTGTTCCGGATCGTTGACAACAACAAAAAGACGGGAAGCTCCAAGGCTTAACTCAGAGAGGTAACACAATGAAAAAACTGCTTATTGCGTTGATGACCACGGCCGCGGCCCTGTCCCTGGCGGCAACCGCCCAGGCCGCCGACAAGCTCAAGGCCTGCTGGGTCTATACGGGTCCGATCGGCGACTTCGGCTACTCCTATCAGCACGACCAGGGCCGGCTCGAAGTCGAGAAGGCGCTCGGCGACAAGGTCGAGACCGCCTATCTCGAAAACGTCTCGGAAGGCCCGGACGCCGACCGCGCTTTCGAGCGCCTGGCGCGCGAGAAGTGCAAGATCATCTTCGGCACCTCCTTCGGCTTCATGGATGCCGAAGTGAAGGTCGCCAAGAAGTTTCCCAAGGTGATGTTCGAGCATGCTACCGGCTTCAAGACCGGCGACAATCTCGGGATCTACAACGCCCGCTTCTATGAAGGCCGCTATGTGCTCGGCCAGATCGCAGCCAAGGAATCGAAGAAGGGCCTCGCCGGCTACATCGTTTCCTTCCCGATCCCGGAAGTGGTGATGGGCATCAACTCCTTCATGCTCGGCGCGCAGTCGGTCAATCCCGACTTCAAGGTGAAGATCGTGTGGGTGAATTCCTGGTTCGATCCCGGCAAGGAGGCCGACGCCGCCAAGGCGCTGTTCGACCAGGGCGCCGATATCATCGTCCAGCACACCGACTCGACCGCCGCCCTGCAGGTCGCCGAGGAGCGCAAGCTGCACGGCTTCGGCCAGTCGTCCGACATGATCAAGTTCGCGCCGCACGCGCAGCTGACCTCGCTGACCGACGAATGGGGCCCGTATTACATCAGCCGCGTCCAGGCGGCGCTCGACGGCACCTGGAAGCCTGACAATGTCTGGCTCGGCATCAAGGACGGCGCCGTCAAGCTCGCCCCCTACACCAACATGCCTGACGACGTGAAGGCGATGGCCGAGGCGACCGAGAAGAAGATCGCCGGCGGCTGGAACCCCTTCACCGGACCTGTCTCCAAGCAGGATGGTTCGCCCTGGCTGAAGGACGGCGAGGTCGCCGACGACGGCACGCTGCTCGGCATGAATTTCTACGTCAAGGGCATCGACGACAAGCTGCCGCAGTAAGCGGCAAATCGCTGAACCGAAACGAAAAAGGGCGCCCCAGGCGCCCTTTTTTAAGCTGCGTGGGTCCGCGTGGGCTGTCAGACGGCAGAGCCGTAAAGGTCGTAAGCGTCGGCGCGGTCGATCTTGACGGTGACGATCTCGCCGGCGCGCAGCGGCCGCCGCGACTGGATGTGCACGGAGCCGTCGATCTCCGGCGCGTCGTATTTGGTGCGGCCTTTGCCGGATGTGCCATGCGCCTCGTCGATCAGCACCGGCAGGCGCTTTCCGACTTTCTTGGCGAGCTGCGTTGCCGAGATCTTCTGTTGGCGCTGCATGAAGCGGTGCCAGCGCGCTTCCTTGACTTCCTGCGGCACCTGCTCCAGCCCGAGGTCGTTGGAGCGCGCGCCCTTGACCGGCTCGTATTTGAAACAGCCGGCGCGGTCGATCCTGGCTTCGTCCAGCCAGTCGAGCAGCATCTCGAAATCGTCCTCGGTCTCGCCGGGGAAGCCGACGATAAAGGTCGAGCGGATGGCGAGGTCCGGGCAGACCTCGCGCCAGCCACGGATGCGGTCCAGCGTCTTTTCGCCATGCGCGGGCCGGCGCATGTTCTTCAGCACCTGCGGCGAGGCGTGCTGGAAAGGAATGTCGAGATAGGGGAGGATCTTTCCCTCCGCCATCAGCGGAATGACGTCGGCGACATGCGGGTAGGGGTACACATAATGCATGCGTATCCAGATGCCGAGCTTGCCGAGCTCCTCGGCGAGGTCGAGGAATTTCGCCCGCACCTCGCGATCGCCAAACATCGACGTCTGGTACTTGATGTCGATGCCGTAGGCGCTGGTGTCCTGCGAGATGACCAGGATCTCCTTGACGCCTGCCTTTGCGAGCTTTTCGGCTTCGCGCAGCACGTCCGCGGCCGGGCGCGAGACGAGATCGCCGCGCAGTGCCGGAATGATGCAGAAGGTGCAGCGGTTGTTGCAGCCCTCGGAAATCTTCAGATAGGCGTAGTGGCGCGGCGTCAACTTCACGCCCTGCGGCGGCAGCAGGTCGACATAAGGATCATGGCTGGGCGGGGCCGCCTCGTGCACCGCCGCCATCACGCTTTCATAGGCCTGCGGGCCGGTGATCGCCAACACATTGGGATGCTTTTCGCGGATGACCTCCGGCTCGGCGCCGAGGCAGCCGGTGACGATGACGCGGCCGTTTTCGGAAAGCGCGGAGCCGATGGCGTTGAGCGATTCGTCGCGGGCGGAATCGAGAAAGCCGCAAGTGTTGACGACGACGAGGTCGGCGCCGTCATGCTTGCGTGCGATCTCGTAGCCCTCGGCGCGCAGCCGCGTGATGATGCGCTCGGAATCGACGAGCGCCTTCGGGCATCCAAGACTGACGAAACTGACGCGTGGGGCGGACATAAATTTGTTTTCCAAGAGATGAGGGCGAGATCGAGGAGCCTCAGGCTCCGAAGATCGATCTACGGCGCGCGGCTTTGAGCCATTTCGCGCGGCGCAATAGCACGCTTCGGCACAGAAGCAAACCTGCCAGCCGGCCATGGCAAGGGGCGATGCGGCAGGCGCTCGCCTTGAAAGAGCGTCAGTGGCCGTCCGATCCGAACCAGGGTGCCAGGAAAGCAAAATGGTCGGGAAATTGCTGCACGGCGCCTCCCAAAAGCATGTTCACCGCGACATAGAGGATGATCAGCAGGCCGACATAGGCGATCCAGCGGTACTTGTGCAGCAGGCGCGCGACGAAGGATGCGGCAAAGCCCATCAGCGCGATCGAAAGGACCAGTCCGATAATCAGCACCGTGGGATGCTTCATGGCTGCGCCGGCGACGGCGAGCACGTTGTCGAGCGACATCGAGACGTCGGCGATGACGATCTGCCAGGCAGCCTGCGAGAAGGTCTTGCGCGGGCCTTTGCCGGCGATTTTGCCGTCCTTGTTATAATCGCCGTTCGACAGCGCTTCTGTCGCGTCGCGCTCATCCTCGTGGCTGACGCGCAGCTCGCGCCACATCTTCCAGCATACCCACAGAAGCAGGAGCCCGCCGGCAATGAGCAGCATCGGGCCGATGCTCAGCAGCCATTGCGTGATCAGGGCAAAGACGATGCGCAGGACGGTGGCTGCCGCGATGCCGACCAGGATGGCGCGCTTGCGCTGATCGACGGGAAGGCCGGCTGCCGCGAGGCCGATCACAATCGCGTTGTCGCCAGCAAGCGCGAGATCGATTGCGACGACCTGGAGAAGAGCCGAAAGGCCTGCGGCAGTGAATATTTCCATCGACTAGAAATCCTTGCCTGAAATGAGCGTAGCCCTTTACCCGGACGGGCCTAAAGGGACGGTCCATCGGCGTCAAGGCGCAGGGTTGGACATCGCCGGAAAACAAGGCCGGCAGCGCAAGCCCCAAAGGATCTAGGGTGGTCGCCGGCAAGCTGGCTAGGCCGAAAACTAGAGCGTTTCACCGTTTCACGGAAACGGCGAACCGCTCTATCTCTTTGTTTTGACGCAATTCCGGACGGGAAACCGCTACGCACTTTCCCTGGAATTGCTCTAGTCGTAGAGATTATATTTGGCCCAGTCGGATTCCGGGATTTCGTCGCCGATCTTATAGCGGAACTGCAGCACCTGCATATGGTCCGGCGCGGTCTGGCATTTGAACTTCAGCCGGTACCATTGGCCATTGCTGCGGAAGGCGGCGCCCGAGCTCTTGATGGCATCGGCGCTCATCTGCGGTGTGGCGAAGGCGTAGGCCACGACGCGGTCGGCCTTGTAGTTGCGATCGTCGTGGCTGATCCGGTCGAGCACCTCGGCGTCACAGCGCTGCTCGAGGCGGGTCTCAGGATCGAGTTTCATCAGGCCGGCGCGCAACGCATTGTCCATCGCCTTGGCCGGCAAGACCGGCGTAAGCGACGCCAGAACCATCAGGCAGAGCTTTTTCATGGGCGCGACAAGCAGCATATTTTGTCCGATAAATCAAATAAACGCTTCTTTATCGTTGTCGGCTGCCAGCGCCGCATCGGTTCCGACGAATGCACCGTCTGCAACCGTTGATCGCCGCAACCTGCAGACGCGCCAATAAGCGTGGAATGTCTATGTCGTCACCCAGTGAGGAAGGGCATGATGTCCACGCCGTCTCCTGGAAAGATCGAGAAATGCGGATGATTCTCGAAGAGGCGGGCGGCAGCTTCTATCGTCTCGGCTTCAACGACAATGTAGCCGCAAAAGGGGTTCACCGCGTCGGCGATGCCGTCCTTGGTCACCCGCGTCGTCTTGCCGACCATTCCCCCGCGATCGGGGAACGATGCGGCGTTCTTGTCCTCCCAGTCCGCCCATTGCTTCAACCCGATAGCGTCGATCGCGCTCTGCTCGGACTTGGGCAGGCTCCGGAAGCGACCGAGGTCTTCGGGCTTCATCGTGTAGACGGCGAGAAAGCGAGGCATGCGGCGCGCTCTCGTGCTGGCGGAAAGGTATGCCAGCCTAGACTGCCTTTCGGTCGAAGTCACCGCGGCAGAGGAAATCCGCTTCCGCGCGCAGGCCCGTGACGGCGACGCGTCCTGCTGCTTGGGCGATCGGCGGCAATATCGGACGATAGAGAGGGCAGGCGGCGGCATCTGGCGGAGGGATTTCCGGGTCGATGTGCAAGACGATCTTGGCGTCCTCCCGCCAGTCCGCATCCTCGGCGGCGGCATCGCCCGAATACGCGCCGCGGCCCGCTGACGCCGCAGGACCTGGACCAGTCCCGCCCAACAACAGAGGAAAAATTGCAGAACCCACCACCGCCGCTCTCCGCGGCGCTGGCCGCACTCGTCCTCCAACTCGCGGAGGATCAAACCTCGCCCGCGGCAGTCAAAATACGCGTCCAGCCTGGGTGCGGTGAGAGAACCGGGCTAGCCATGAATGAGATGAAATAGAATTTTCAATACAGGAATGACAAATATCAATGTCAATACAACAATGTGAGATCGCTTTATATTCAAGCTTTTCGACCCTGGAAGCGCTTTTCCGGTAGAAACTTTGTTGTAAAGAGCGACTATTCCAAACATTCCAATAAAGCCAAGGAGAGCCAACGGGAGCGCGTACGGCTTGAACCAGGTAGGAAAGAATGGTCTACCGATCAAAAGAGGGAAAATTAGCATGCTAGCAACAATCACGACCGCACTACGAAAGTCGAATTGTCGGAAACGTTCCATCTGCCCCTCCCAAGAACTTTTCAGGGACAGCTAAACCAAGGTCAACGGCTATTTGCTACGCAAAATAACGTGAACGGACGTCGCCACCGGCACAGCGAACGAACCAGGCGGGCCGCGTTGCACAGACTGTCCGCTCTGGTACGGCGGGAGGTGCGGGTTGCCTTGCCTGGGTAAGACGCCCGTCTCGACTGCAAAAGCCCCGCTTCGGCGAGGTTTTTCATATATGCCACGCGCACGATTTTTTCGGCAGGAGCACCTTACGATGTGAATCGGCGATCCGTCATTGGATACGCTGTCATACAGAAGAGGGCCTGAAATGCACGAGCACGCTTCGACGTTGCCGCTACACGGTGCGCTGGTCGAAATCGCTAGACAACTGGCGGACACACCAGATCGGCGGCGGCGATCGCTTTTTTTCGATCCAGTAAGAGATGGATACGCCAGATGCGCGTGGTGTCACATCACGGGCGTGACAAAGCCATCGGTGTTAAAAGCTGTTGCAGACAAGGACCCCGCCAACTCGCGTCGGTATGATTGCTCGGTGTGCGGCCAAGAGTTTCGAGTAGGCGTGTAACTGGGCGCCGGCCCCTTGGGAAGCATGGCGGTCTCCTGGATTCAGAATGAGACAATGCTGTCGGGAGATGACCATGCCAGTTGACCTACCCCGGCCGGATGTCTCATTCCGTCTCTAAATCAACAGCATCCTACATGATGGGCTTTTGGGTGGGTAAGTTCCATCATTTGCCATAACTTATTGATTTTATTGATTATATGGCGGAGGGAGTGGGATTCGAACCCACGGTGAACTTGCGCCCACGCCGGTTTTCAAGACCGGTGCCTTAAACCGCTCGGCCATCCCTCCATCGTGATCTTCACGAGGCGCTTCGTCCTGCCGACAGCAAAGCCCTGCCGGCAGGAACGCAAGCGCCCCATGCTCTAGTGCGCCGTGCAAAGATCTGTCAATCGCGGGAGTGGCCCAATGTTGTTTGGAGGTGACGGATAGCCGGTGCATGCATTGACAATGCAGCCAACACGCTGCCAATTGGAACCTGTAGTATTTCAAGAGGGGAAGATCGTGAAGAAAATCTATGAGAAACCTGTTTTGACGAAGCGCGAGAAGCTCTCGCAGGTCGCCGCCACCGTGTCGTCGGTGCCGCGATAACAGACCGGCAACCCGGTCGGGCCGACCTCGAGGACGATCGCCCAATGGCCGGGGCGGAGCTCGCGGATGTGGCCTTTCATTTAATCTTCCTCCTGCTGCTGATCGGGCAGCATGCCGTGCTCTTTTCGGAACTCGAACGCTCTCACTTTTTCTTCAAGTAGTTCGCTCAACGATTTAGCCTTCGCGAATAGGAGTGCGAGGCGAGCATCGTCGAAGTCGCTACCTTCCTTCATCGCCTGAAGCGGAACCATCACCAAGTTGACCTGAACTATCGGATCAGATTGGCGCACGTCGCGGCCGGGGAAGGGTTCGACACGCGCAGCTCGCGAACGCATGATTGGTATGGGCCGAAATAGATGAACATGGCGGTGGCAAGGACGATCGCCGCAGCGATTATCAATGCGCCCTTGATCGTGGAATTCATCTCGTCTCGCAGAAAGCGCAAAGCCTAGTTCCAGGAGACCCGGACGAGCCCTTGGAAGTTCTCTGCCTGTTCAATGCCGCGGGCGAGCTGCTTCCGGTAGTGGCCGTCGTTTCCAACAGCATCCCAGACGAAGAAGGCGGCGACTGCGGAAATGATCAACAGAACTGGTCGCATCGGACCATCACCGATCTACGCTGGCTGGAGCCGCCCGACGACGGAGTGCTCGCGCATCCTCAACACGAGCAGGCGCGTCGCGGCGAACGGCGCCATGACGATAAGCGCCATCGCGATGTTGACCAAGACTGACAAGAAACAGAATGCGCTGGGGACGTAACAAACGGCGTCCATATGATCCACCCTTCAACCACCGTAGCCTGGTGGCCTCCTCCGCCCGCTTCACAAGCATGATCCTGTTCCAGCTGAATTACAAGGGATTGCTAATTTACCGATCTTCGGCATCGCTTCAGGTCGCCTTGTCGACCAGGGGTGTCTTTCTCTTCGGCGGAACGTAGGCGGTCACCAGCGTGACGGTATTGATGTCGACGGTCACCGGCACGCCGAGATTGACCGTCACCTTGCCCTCATCGACGCGGGCGACATCGCCGATCAGCTCGATCGGCTGGCCGTGCTTCACCTTCGCCCGCTCCACGACCGAATGCGGCTGATTGCAGGACCGGATAGACACGCTCACCCGATCCTCAGTCACTCGCCTGCGCATGGTCGGGACCTTCTTAGTGATATCATTTTCACCACAACAACTATCACGTACACGGCTATAATTATCGCGACTTCGAAAAAAATTGGAAACAATATAAATGCATCTCCGGGGCCAGGCTGCTCGCCGTCCACAACCGGATTTGTACGTATCCACATAAAGAAAAAAGACAATGTTGATATTAGTAAAATTATAAGCGCAAAGATATGAGATAAATACATGCTTTTTTTTGATCCATATTTCATTGCAAACGCCAATGCTGGCGCTATTAAATTAACGGCCAAACAGACAAAAAAGGCGTGATCCAGAAAAGACTGGGATAGCCTAAACATATGCTCCACTCCTCCACGGCATCCACTTTGAGCCGACCATATCACTGCAATCTGACGAGATTCCGATTTCTGAAATAATTTGGGTTGTGGGAGCGCCGCTGTGGCTACGTTCGCTGCCGCCGGCGCGGCCAAGGCCTTCGTCAAGAGATTGCTAATGTTCGATAGCCCGCCGCTGGTGTGCCCCCGCACCTAGCGACGGGCTAAGGGTGGCCGGCACCTCTCTTTTTGGAGATTGCCTAAGCGGGCACCGGCCTGGCGAACCGTGGTCCGCCGCAATATGCAAAATAGCTAAAACATCTGCGATCGACATGGTGTGATCGCGGAAGCTTGGGAGGCTTGACGGCGGCGGCTTCCAGAAGTGACGATTAATATACGGTAAATGGTCGATCCTTCAGGGGTGTAGCCAATTGCTGGAGCCCGCTGTTGGACCCCCGGCAGCGGGCTTTGCATTTTAGAGGCTGTTAATACGTGCGCCGTAGCCCCTCAAGGCTGGCCCGTCGCCTAGTGTGAAGCGCGGCCGACATCATCCTTCAAAGGGCGGAATGATCTTTGCTCCGGCCTCTTGCCAACGATGATCTCCGAACGCCATATCTCACCCGGATGGAGCGACCTCGTTGGAGATCGCCGTGGGCAAAGAATACTTCTCAGACGGCACACTGGGCGGCAAACCCGCGATGGCCACAGGCTTGTCGGTGGACTGTCTCACATGCCGGCGAAGGGCGATCCTGGACGTCCCCGCGCTAGTCAAGCGTTTCGGCCCAGACCAGCGGTGGCTGCATTGGGATCTTCTTAAGATCATCTTCTGCGCTGAGTGCCGGAGTGCCGGCCGAGACGACCGAAATCTGCAGTTCACGAACCTTGCGATGACGCCGGAGCAGCGCAACGGCTGGACGCCTTCCCGCTAGAGCGGCCCGACAGTTCCCGCGTTGGGGTTTGCGTTGGGTTGAACCGCCGGGCCTAGCCGACTCGGGTGGGTGGGTAGAGTCGGCTAAAGCAAGGCTAAATTAGCATCTCTGCATTGATATAGATTTCTATGCCTTTCCACTGGTTTCGCTAAAACCCGCCGGGCGAGGCCCCCAACTACAGCCTCAAGCCCGACGAGCTGCCGGGGATCATACCGGCAATCTCTGCTGTGCAAGGCCGATGCCAGCGTAACCTTCCTTGAATGATACAGCTTGCCGATAAGCGGCGGCTTATGCATTATCCGCCCACTCTCCTATGAGGCGCGAGATGCTGGCACGCACCGGTGACTTTCCTTGCGAAGCGGCAATGGCGCGACGGCCGCTTGATCATCTCCCAGTTCCTATGTCTCGCCACAATCTCGCCCTGTTGCGGCCATAATCGATTAACATCGTGATAAGCAATTCCTGTGCAAAAGGGATTGGGGATCAAGGTGTTGGCCTGGCGGGCGACTTCTGGCCCCGTCTGGTGACAGCACGGTAGGGGACAATCGAGACATGCAGACCCTGACGCGCCCGCGTCTTCGTCGCGCTTCTGCTTTCGCCCTGTGCGCCCTTTCGGGCCTGCTGCTGGCTGCCTGCGCCTCGCAACCCGAACCGAAGGGGATGGTCTACAAGAAGGGCCGCTCCAAGGAATATTTTGCCGAATCCGAATATGGCGTGAAGGCGAGCCCGCGTGTCCAGTTCATGCGGCGCGGCGGCGGTCGCGACCAGCTCGGCAAGCCCTATCAGGTGCGCGGCAAGTGGTACTATCCCAAGGAAGACAAGGGCTACGCCAAGGTCGGCCTGGCCTCATGGTATGGCGATGCGTTTCATGGCCGCCTGACCGCCAATGGCGAAGTCTATGACATGACGCATCTGACGGCGGCGCATCCGACGATGCCGCTGCCGAGCTATGCCCGCGTCACCAATCTGGAGACCGGCAGCTCGGTCATCGTGCGCGTCAACGACCGCGGCCCCTATCACGAAGGCCGCATCATCGACGTCTCCGAACGCGCGGCGCAGATGCTCGACTATGACAAGGTCGGCACGGCCAGGGTCAAGGTCGAATATGTCGGCCGCGCGCCGCTCGACGGCGATGACGACCAGTATCTGGTGGCCTCGTACCATCCCGGCAACAACCGGCCGGATCCTTCGGACGGCCTGCCGAGCGGCGTGATGGTGGCCATGAACGGCCCGTCGCCGAGCGTGCCGGCCGCGGCGTCTCCGGCCGCCGCGCCGTTTCCGGGCGAGTTGACCAATTCGGGGCGGGCCTTTGCAGCGCAGCCGGGGCTTTCAGACCAGGCGGCCGTGCAGCCGGCCGCATTCGCCGTCCAGGGCGCCAGCGATGTCGCGCTGCCGGATTTCGGCCCGATCGTGCCGGAACGGCCGGATCTCACGCTTCCGCCGAACTCGCCCTTCGCCATGGCCTCCCTGTCTTACGCCGATGAGCGGGTAGAGCGCGCCGATGTCTTTGCCGCGCTCGATTCCGGCGGCATGTCGCCAGCCGATATCCTGCGTTCATGGAAGAAATCGAACCGAGAGCAACAGACGCCCGCGTCCGACTACGTCGCCGCCGGTTCCTTCGACGAGGCCGCGAAGGCAAAGCGCGTGGCCGCAGCGCTCGAGCCGTTCGGCCGGACCGAGATCCAGCGCACCGAGCTCGACGGCAATGACTGGTATGCGGTCAATGTCTATCCAGACGGCCATGGCAGCGTCGACGACCTGCTCCAGGCAGCCTGGTCGCATGGCGCGCCGGACGCGCTGGTTGTGCGTAACTGATCAAATTTGCGCTGCCCGTTGATCCGGCCGAAAAAACCCTGATAGCTTGGCCGCGGGGTAGTCTTTGCGCATTCTGGAGCGGCTCTACGCATTCCGGGGTGCTCAGATCGGGTCGACATTTCATGCAGTTCCGCATTTTTCCGCCTTTCGCCAGCCTCCTGGGATTGGCGCTGGTGTTGCTTTGTGCCGCCCCGGCGAGCGCGCAGCTCTTCGAGACCAAGGCGGCGCAGGCGTTCATGATCGATGCCGACACCGGCACCGTGCTCTTCGCCAAGGACCCCGACAAGCCGATCCCGCCGGCCTCGATGGCCAAGCTGATGACGATGGAAATGGTCTTCAATGCCATCAAGTCGAAGCGGATCACGCTCGACGACACTTTTGTCGTCAGCGAAAATGCCTGGCGCACCGGCGGCGCGCCGTCCGGTACCTCGACCATGTTCGCCAAGCTCAAATCCGAGGTCCGCGTCGAGGATCTGATCCAGGGCGTCACCGTGCAGGCCGCCAATGACGGCTGTATCGTGCTCGCCGAGGGCATGGCGGGCTCGGAAGCGAATTTCGCCGCGCAGATGACCGATCGCGCCCGCCAGCTCGGCCTCTCAAAATCGACCTTCGTCAATTCGACCGGCCTGCCGGCCGACGGGCAGCAGACGACGGTGCGGGAGCTGACGATGCTGGCGCTGCATCTGTGGCGCGACTATCCGGAGTTCTTCCACTATTACGGCCAGCCGGACTTCACCTGGAACAAGATCTCGCAAAGGAACCGCAATCCGCTGATCGCCATGGGCATCGAAGCCGACGGCTTCGTGGCAGGTGCCAGCGAGCAGGCGGGCTTCGGCCTGGTCGGCACCGTCAGCCACAACGGCACGCGCGTGATCGCCGCCCTCAGCGGATTGGCCAATGATCGCGAGCGCTCCGAAGAGGCGCGCAAGCTGCTCGAATGGGGCTCGCGGTCATTCCAGAAGACCGAGATCTTCGCCAAGGACGAGGTGGTCGGCGAAGCACAGGTTTTCGGCGGCGCCAAGTCCGGCCTGGCCTTGAAAGCCAAAGGCCCCGTGGACATCTTTCTGCCGATAGCCAACCGCGACAAGCTGACCGCCAGGATCGTCTACCAGGGTCCAGTGTCGGCACCGGTCGAGGAGGGGCAACCGGTCGGGGAATTGCGCGTTTGGATAGGCGAGACGCTGAGCCAGCAGACGCCGCTCTACGCCGCAGAATCGGTGAAGGTGGGCACGCTGCCGCAGCGCGCGTTGGACGCGGCCAAAGAACTCGCTGTCGGCTGGCTGCGGCAGAAACATTTGTGATCGGGCAAGTTCGTGGACCTTTTGTCGGACGGGAGCTATGACAGCGGCCAGCACGGGCAAAGGCAGTCTCGATTGGCGAGCGGATTTTTCATCACCTTCGAGGGCGGCGAAGGAGCAGGCAAGTCGACGCAGATCGAGCGGCTGGCGCGGCGCATGCGCGCCAAGAAATACGAGGTTCTGGTCAGCCGCGAACCGGGTGGATCGCCCGGCGCCGAAGCCGTAAGGCATGTGCTTCTGTCCGGGGCGGCCGAGCCGTTCGGCCCGAAGATGGAGGCGATCCTGTTCGCCGCCGCGCGCTCCGACCATGTCGAGCAGGTCATCCGGCCGGCGGTCGAGCGCGGCTCGATCGTGCTGTGCGACCGTTTCATCGATTCCTCTCGCGTCTACCAGGGCGTCACCGGCGGGCTCGATGCCGATTTCATGAAGGCGCTGGAGGCGGTGGCCATCAACGGCATGATGCCCGACATGACGCTGATCTTCGACATCGATCCCGCTGAAGGCCTGAAACGGGCCGCCGCGCGGCGCGGCGCCGATGACGCCGCCGATCGCTTCGAGAAGGAGACTTTGGCCATCCACCGGCGGCGGCGCGAGGCTTTCCTGGCCATCGCCGCGGCCGAACCGGAGCGCTGCGTCGTCATCGACGCCTCCGCCGATCCCGATACGGTGGAGAACGTCGTCACCGCCGCCGTCTTCGCAGCGCTGGAAGAGCGGATGCCGGCGCAAAGGATTGAGACGGCGCCGGCATGATCTTCGAACGCATCGCCCCCGAACAGCACGACACGCTGGACGGCGTGCCCGAGCCCGCCGAAACGCCGCGGCTGATCGGCCACGCGACGGCGGCAGGGATGCTTGCCAGCGCCTACCGCACCGGCAAGCTGCCGCATGCGCTGATTTTCGCCGGGCCCCAAGGCATCGGCAAGGCGACGCTGGCGTTCCACATGGCGCATCATCTTCTGAGATATCCGGATTTCAAGACGGCGCCCGACACGCTTGCCGTTCCCGATCCGGCCTCCTCGCTGTTTCGCCAGATCGCCACCGGCGCGCATCCTTCGGTGCTGCACCTCACCCGTCCGGCCAATGACAAGACCAAGAGCTTCAAGACGGTGCTGACCGTCGACGAGATCCGCAAGGTCAGCCGCTTCCTGTCGATGACCTCGCATGACGGCAGCTACCGCGTCGTCATCGTCGATCCGGCCGACGACATGAACACCAACGCCGCAAATGCCTTGCTCAAGAATCTCGAAGAGCCGCCGGCGCGCAGCCTGTTCATTCTGGTGGTGCATGCGCCGGGCAGCCTGTTGCCGACGATCCGCTCGCGCTGCCAGATGGTGCGGCTGGCGCCTTTGGGCGCCGACGAACTGATGGCGGTGCTGGAAAATGTCGAGCCGCCGCCGCCGGACGATCCGGGCGCGCGCGCGGCGCTCGCCGAGCGGGCAGGGGGCAGCGCCCGCAACGCGATCCTGCTCACCCAATATGGCGGGCTGGAGATCGCCGGCGCGCTCGACACGCTGGTGGCGGCCAGGAAGCCCGACATTGCCGGCGCCCATCGCCTTGCCGAAGCCGTGGCGGGACGCGATCAGGCAATCCAGTTCGACATCTTCAACCGTCGCGCGCTCGACCTGCTTTCGACCGCCGCCAGCGACGCCGCGCTTGCCGGCGATCTCGCCCGGGCCAAAACCCTGTCCGAGGCTTGGCACGAGGCGCTGAACACGATATCTGAGGCTGAGACCTACAACCTCGACAAGAAGCAGCACGCCCTGACCATGATCGACCGCCTGAATTCTGCGATGCGAATGTGACGGCTCGTTCGATGCATGCCGTTGGCCCAGTTTTGGGCGGCATGCATTGGCCTCGGGATGGCAATCGACGTTCCGATACGATATCCACCGCCACAACTCACATTCAGATATTCATGACGGTTCATTCATGTCACGCGACACATTCTACATCACGACCGCGATCTCCTACCCAAACGGCAAGCCGCATATCGGCCATGCCTATGAGCTGATTGCCACCGACGCGCTTGCCCGCTTCCAGCGGCTGGACGGCAAGGATGTCTTCTTCCTGACCGGCACCGACGAGCACGGCATCAAAATGCTGCAGACGGCGCGCAAGGAAGGCATCACGGCGCGCGAGCTCGCCGACCGCAACTCGGCCGAGTTCAGGCGCATGGCCACCGCGCTCAACGCTTCCAACGACGATTTCATCCGCACCACCGAGGAGCGGCATTACGCGTCCTCGCAAGCGATCTGGAAGGCGATGGCCGCCAATGGCGACATCTACAAGGGCGGCTATGCCGGTTGGTATTCGGTGCGCGACGAGGCCTATTACGGCGAGGAGGAGACCGAGGTTCGCCCCGACAATGTCCGCTACGGGCCGCAGGGAACGCCGGTGGAATGGGTCGAGGAAGAAAGCTATTTCTTCCGGCTGTCGGCCTACCAGGACAGGCTGATTGCGCTTTACGAGAGCCAGCCCGATTTCATCGGTCCGGCCGAGCGCCGCAACGAAGTGATGAGCTTCGTCAAATCGGGGCTGAAGGATCTGTCGGTCTCGCGCACCACTTTCGACTGGGGCGTGCCGGTGCCGGGCGACGAAAAGCACGTGATGTATGTATGGGTCGACGCCTTGACCAATTACATCACCGGCGTCGGCTATCCCAATGAAAACGATGAGAAATGGCGGTTTTGGCCTGCCGATGCGCACATCATCGGCAAGGACATCGTGCGCTTCCACGCCGTCTATTGGCCGGCCTTCCTGATGTCGGCGGGAATCCCGTTGCCGAAGCGCGTCTTCGGCCATGGCTTCCTGTTCAACCGGGGCGAGAAGATGTCGAAGTCGGTCGGCAACGTCATCGACCCGTTCACCATGGTCGAGCACTACGGTGTCGACCAGGTGCGCTATTTCTTCCTGCGCGAGGTGCCGTTCGGCCAGGACGGCAATTACAGCCATGAGGCGATCGTCAACCGCACCAATGCCGATCTTGCCAACGGCCTCGGCAATCTGGCGCAGCGCTCGCTGTCGATGATTGCCAAGAACTGCGGCGGCAAGGTGCCGGCGCGCGGCGACCTTACCGAGGCCGACACGGCGATCCTCGACGAGGCGGTCGAAGCGCTGGCCGTTTCTCGTCGGGCGATGGCGGAGCAGGGCATCCATCTGGCGCTGGCGGCGATCTTCGGCGTTGTTGCCGAAGCCGACCGCTATTTCGCCTCTCAGGAGCCGTGGGCGCTGCGCAAGACCAATCCGGAGCGCATGGAAACCGTGCTGTGGACGACGGCCGAGCTGGTGCGCCGGGTGACGCTGCTTTGCCAGCCTTTCATTCCCGGATCGGCGGCCAAGCTGCTCGACCTGTTGGCCGTGCCCGCTGACAGCCGCGCTTTCGAGCACGTCCATGCCAACCACGCGCTGGAGCCAGGCACTGCCTTGCCGGCGCCGGAGGGCGTATTTCCGCGCTATGTCGAGCAGGATGGCAATAGCTGATGCTGGTCGACAGCCATTGCCATCTCGACTTCCCGGACTTCGCCGAGGAGCGGACGGCTGTCGTCGCCCGCGCTCTCGCCGCCGGGATCGGCTGCATGGTGACGATCTCGACGCGCGTGAAGCGTTTTCAGCAGGTCCTTGAAATTGCTGAATCTTTCAACGAGGTGTATTGCTCGGTCGGCACCCATCCGCACAATGCGGCGGAAGAGCTGGACGTCGCCACTGACGAGCTGGTGCGGCTTTCCGGCCATCCCAAGGTGGTGGCGATAGGCGAGGCCGGGCTCGATTATTACTATGACAAGGCGCCGCGCGATGCGCAGGCGCAAGGCTTTCGCACCCACATCGCCGCCGCGCGCCGGACCGGCCTGCCGCTGGTCATCCATGCGCGCGATGCCGACGATGACATGGCGGAGATCCTCGAGGACGAAACAGGGAAGGGCGCCTTCCCCTTCATCCTGCACTGTTTTTCGTCCGGACGCAGGCTGGCTGAAGTCGGCGTGGCGCTGGGCGGCTATGTCTCCTTCTCCGGCATCCTTACCTTCAAGAACTCCGCCGAACTGCGCGCCATCGCCGCCGATGTGCCGCGCCACCGGTTGCTGGTCGAGACCGACGCGCCCTACCTTGCGCCGGTCCCGCATCGCGGCAAACGCAACGAGCCGGCCTATGTGGCGAACACGGCCAAGGTGCTCGCCGAGACCATCGGCGTCAGCGAGGCTGAGATCGCCGATATTACCACCGGGAACTTCTTCAGGCTGTTCACCAAGATGCCGCGTCCCGAAACGGCTGCGGGCTGAGGCATGAGCGACCGGCTGCGCTTTACCGTTCTTGGCTGCGGCTCATCGCCCGGCACGCCGCGCATCACCGGTGATTGGGGCAATTGCGACCCCAAGAACCCGAAGAACCGGCGCATGCGTACGGCCGCCCTGGTCGAGCGGATTGCCGCCAACGGCGCGCGCACCACGGTCGTCATCGACACTGGGCCGGATTTCCGCGAGCAGATGCTGCTGGCCTCCGTCAAGCGCATCGATGCGGTCGTCTACACGCATCCGCATGCCGACCACATCCACGGCATCGACGATCTGCGCGGCTATGTGCTCGAGCAACGCCATCGCATCGACATCCATGCGGACGAGCCGACCATGCTGCGGCTGCGCCAGGCGTTCGGCTATTGCTTCGAGACGCCGCCAGGCAGTTCCTATCCGCCGATCGTCAAGTCGCATCTTATCGACCACGCCAGGCCGGTCGTGATCGAAGGCGAGGGGGGCGCCCTCACCCTCGAGCCGCTGCCGCAACTCCATGGCGACATCATCTCGCTCGGCTTCCGCATCGGCGGGCTTGCCTATTGCCCTGATATCAGCGGCTTCCCGGACGCCACCATTGAGCGTTTGCGCGGCCTCGACACGCTGGTGATCGACGCGCTGCAGTACAACACCCATCCCAGTCATCTGTCGCTTGGCCAGGCGCTGGAGTGGATCGAAAAGCTGACGCCGAGGAACGCCGTGCTGACCCATATGCATGTGCCGCTCGACTACGCCGTCGTGATGGCCGAGACGCCGGAGCACGTGGTGCCGGCCTATGACGGCATGGCGATCGAAATTCCTTACGAGTCAGAGCGGTAGCTACAGCTGTTCAGTCGGCGCCGCAGTTTGTCTGTTGAACCTTCTGCAGCGATCTCGAAGTCGAAGCGCTGCCGCGGCGTTTGTTGCCGGCAGCGAAAGCCGCAGCAATTCCTGGACGTGCCCGCCACGCCTCAGTTCCATAATCTATCTTATGCGACTTTCCGACATGGCAACGGAGATGCCGACAGCGTGATGTCACACAGCCCTGCTCGCCAGCCGCACGGAGCTGTTGCGCATTGACGGGTACGCACAGAATTCGTTCCTCGTTGCGGCAGCAAGTGCTCGGAACTCAACCGCCGAACCTCGCGTTGGCCTGGTTGAGCGGTTTGAGGACCTTTGCATGCTTTCACGGCTTGAGTTGGCGAGCGGCACGGAATTGTCTTTCCTTACGGCTGGAGAGCCCTCCAAACCGGCTCTTCTGCTTCTTCACGGTTTTCCGAGTTCCTCCAGGACCTTTCGCCACGTCATTCCCGCATTGTCAAAGGTGGCTTATGTGGTTGCTCCCGACATGCCTGGGTTCGGCATGTCCGATGCTCTGCCCGAGCCGTCCTTTGATGGTTTTGCCGATGCGGTCTCGGAGTTGCTCAGCCACCTCTCGGTCGGGCCGCGCTACATCTACCTTCATGACTTTGGCGCGCCGGTCGGGCTGCGGATAGCCATGCGGGCTCCCGATGCGGTGTTGGGCTTGATCATCCAGAACGCCAACGCGCATCGGAGCGGAATGGGGCCATCCTGGAAGGCGACGCAGGACTTTTGGGCCAATCCGAACCCAGACAATGAAGCGAAAGCCACCGCGCATCTGACCTTCGAGGGCACGCGAGACCAGTATGTGGCAGGTGTTCCCGACGATGTGGCCGCACAAATTCCGGACGAGAATTGGGAGGAAGACTGGCGCGTGATGCAGCGACCCGGAGGCATGGAGACGCAGCGCGCGCTCATTGCGGACTACGGCAATTACGTCGCTCGCTTCGACGCGATTGCCGACTATCTGCGGCGCAGGCAGCCACGCGCCCTGATGCTGTGGGGCCGGCATGACGCGTTCTTCGACCTGACAGAGACGCTGTCATGGATGCAGGCCCTGCCGAGGATGGAAGCACATATTCTCGACGGGCCTCATTTCCTGCTGGAAACGCATGCCAACCAAGCTGCGTCGCTGATGGTCGACTTCCTGCAACGGCAATAGAACAGTCCTTGAGTCTGGCCAACCCGAACGCGGTCGACGCCTGGGGCTACATTGTCCGGCATCAATGTTCTGGCCGCTGCCCTGTCAGCCATTTCCGTCTCGCTTGCCTGGCGCAGACCAGCTTGGATAGTTTATGTCATGGCTGCCGGAATCTCGGATCGGATATCCGCCTTCGTCGAAGCGCTTCCATTGAAGCCGGGACTTCGCGTCCTGGAGATCGGATGCGGTCCCGGCGTCGCCGCTCGCGATGTCGCTCGCCGCATCGGCGACGGCTTCATTCTGGCCATCGACCGTTCGGCGAAGGCAATCCGATTGGCGCGGGCGGGATCGGCTGATCAGATGGCTTGGGGCTGCCTCGATTTCAGGCACGCGGCAATCGAAGACTTCGCCTTGAATGCTGGCGAGGCTCTTTTCGACTTCGCCTTTGCCATGCGGGTCGGCGCGCTCGACGGGCGTCACCCCGAGGCGAACCGGGCGGCCTTGACGCGGATCAAGGCGGCGCTGAAGCCGCATGGCAGGCTTTTCATTGACGGCGGCAATCCATTGAAAGAGATAGATTTGGTTCGTGGCTTGCCGTCCTAAAAAACACCGAGAAACGTCGCCAGGATATTTCAGGCATTCGGCAAGCGCATCTTGTCCGAAGCGCATAGTTTTCCCCGGCCACCGCAGGCGAGATGGCGGCAGGGAGCAAAGCACAAACCCCCGGCATCAGAACGCTTTTCGTTGCTATAACCCACTGTGTTGCGCGAGATGCGAATTGTCGCAAAACTCCGGGCCGAAGCAATTACCTGCCCCCCGAGCTGCCATAGCGCCGCGGCGCAACAATGAAAGCCTCCAGAAAATGACCGCTTCGCCTTCCTTTCTCGGCTTTCCCGATCGCCTCGCCGACGGGCGCGTGCCGCGAGCCGTGATCTTCGGGGCGGGTCATGGAAGCACCTATCGCGGTCAGAACAGCAGCGGCCATGCCTCGGCCGCTGACGCCATCCGAGCTGCAAGCCAAGATGACATTCCGCTGATGGAGCACTGGGATTTCGACCTCGGCGGCCCGCTGTTCGATGGCGGACCGGTCTGCTGCGTCGATGCCGGCGATGTCTTGACCACCATGCATGACAATGCCGGCAACCGGGCCCGTATCGAGGCGAAGACGCGCGAGGTGCTGGTACTGCCGGCGGTGCCGATCCTGCTTGGCGGCGACGATTCCGTCGTCATTCCCTTCCTCGCCGGCTTTGCCGATCACGGACCGGTCTGGATCCTGCAGATCGATGCCCATATCGACTGGCGCGAAGAGGTGCATGGCGAACGCTACGGCTATTCGAGCCCGATGCGGCGGGCGAGCGAGATGCTGCATGTTGCCGGCATCGTGCAGGTCGGGCTGCGCAGTGTCGGCAGCGCCCACCTCGCGGAAATCGAAGCGGCGCGGCGCTACGGCAGCCGCTTCGTAACCGCGCGCGAGGTACATGCCCTGGGCGTGGAAGCTGCTCTCAAGCATATACCTGACGGAGCGCGGGTTGTCGTCACTCTCGACTGCGATGGCCTCGATCCCGGCATAATGCCGGGCGTGGCCGCGCGCACGCCTGGCGGCCTCAGCTACACGCAGGCGATCGACCTGATCGCAGGCCTCGGCAAGCGGGCGAGGATTGCGGGATTCGACCTTGTCGAGCTCTATCCTCCCGCCGACATTGACGGTCTGTCGGCCATCACCGCGTCGCGTCTTGTTGTCAACGCGATCGGCGCCATTGTCCGGCAGACCGGCTGAGATTCGATCGGATGGTCTAGAAAAAGCTGTTCAGAAACGCCGCCGTCACGTCCGAGATGCCGACGATCTTGTTGGTCGCCTGGCGGTAGAATTTGAAGTTGAGCTCGGTCTCGGGCCGGCCGTCCTTCCAATCCTTGAAGCGCTTGAGCTCATTGCGACCCAAATGTCTCGTCGCCAAGGCGGTGCGGCGGACGGCAACGTTGAGGCGCGGCGTCTGCCGTTCGAGATCGGGGCGTCTCGGGGTGGCCTCGGAGGACGTCACGATGCCGCGCGCGACAAGCCCCTGCCCGCCTTCGTTCTCGCTGGCGAACAGGAAGATGACGTCGCCCTCGGCGATGCGCTTGCCGCCATACATGGTTTTCTGGGCGGCGAACACGAACCTCTCCGCCGCGGGATCCTTGATATCAGTCTTGATGGCGTATGCCATGCCCTACGGTACCCGGCTGAGGCCGATCCGGTAACTCAGCACGCGCCGGCCGGCCGGCTCGATCAGCATCACGCCCGGCTTGTCGCCGAACTCGCCATCGAAATCGATGGGGCTGGCGATGCCGTGCCAGGGCTCGATGCACAGGAAGGGCGCGCCGCCAGGCTTGGACCAGATGCCCAGCGCGTTCATTCCCTGCCACGACATCTCGATCGCCGGCCCGCGGCCGGCGGCGTAGCGCACGCTCTTGCTCACCGGCTTGTGGAGGATGACGGCATCGTCGTCGAACAGTCTTTCGGATAGCGGCAGCGCCCTGCCCTCGATGGGCGTCGGCTGCGGCGCCGGCAACAACAGGCCGTCCTTGAGGCGGCGGATCGGCGCCGGCTCATTTTCGGCGAAGGTCAGCCGATAGGCTTCCTTCGGCAGTTCCGGGAGCAGAGGCCAGTTGAACGCCGGATGCGCGCCGATCGAGGCCGGCAGAGGCTCGTCGCCGGTATTGGCGATCTCGAAGGTCACGCCGAGTTGCCGTGGTTTCAGCTCGTAGCTGATGGCGAGACGAAAGGCGAAGGGATAGTGCGTTCGCGTCTCGGCTTCGTCCGTCAGGACCAATGTGCAGGAGGCCGGCCCCTGCTCCGCCCAGGCAAAGCGCCGGTCGCGGGCGAAGCCGTGCTGCGTCATCGGATAGCTCTGGCCGCGATGCCGCAGCTGATCGCCTTTGAGCCGGCCGACGATTGGGAACAGCACAGGCGAATGACGACGCCAGGCGGAGCCTGCCTGCCACAGAAGCTCGGTGCCTTCGCCATCGCGCAGCGAGACCAGTTCGGCCCCCTGCCCGACGATGGTCGCCGAAATGCCGTCAGCGTGAAGCGTCAGCTGGTCCATTGCGTCCTCGCGGCTGGCAGGTTTGGCCGGCAGGCTAGCAAAAGGCCGCGCGTGAACTCAAGCGCGGCAGGCAGATCGCCCCTTGGTCGTCAACGCTTGGTGCGCAGTCGACAAAAAAGTGGCCGGAGGTTTCCCTCCGGCCATGCCGAGGTCGGCAGTGTTGCCTGCTGCGGTCCGGCCTATTCGCGCTCGCCGGTGAAATTCAGCAGCAGCTGGAAGATGTTGATGAAGTTCAGATAGAGCGAGAAGGCGCCGAAGACGGCAAGCTTCTGCTGCGATTCCGCATCGAAGTTCTCGGCATATTGCTCCTTGATCGTCTGCGTGTCCCAGGCGGTCAGGCCGATGAAGACGGCGATGCCGATCACCGAGATGGCGAACTGCAGCGCGGTCGAGCCGAGGAACAGGTTGACCAGGCTGGCGATGACCACGCCGATCAGGCCCATGATCAGGAAGGACGAGAACTGCGTCAGGTCGCGCCTGGTCGTGTAGCCGTAGAGGCTGGTGGCGCCGAACATCGTGGCGGCGATGAAGAAGGTGCGGGCGATGCTGGTCGAGGTGAAGACCAGGAACACCGAGGCGAGCGACAGGCCCATGACGGCGCAGAAGGCCCAGAACATTGCCTGCGCGCTCGCGGCCGACATGGTCTGCATCCTGAACGAGAACAGCATGACGAAGGCGAGCGGCGCCAGCATCACCACCCATTTCAGCGGGCTGGAGAAGATCGGTACATAAAGCGCCGGCGTCGAGGCCACGAAGAAGGCGACGAGGCCGGTAACGACGAGACCGAGGCCCATATAATTGTAGACGCGCAGCATGTGCTTGCGCAGGCCCTCGTCATAGACGGCTCCGGCCTGGACGCCGGTGCCCATTCGGTATCCCAGATTGGGGCTGTTCATTCGGTTTCTCCTTGGTTCTCGGTAGAGGGTTTGTTTTCAGTAGAGAGTTCTGGCGAGTTTCTCGGCGGCACGGTCGAGGCTGCCGGCGTCGCCGCGTCCCACCACCGCATAGGCGACCTCGCCGATCTGGAAATACGCTGTTGAGATGTCGTCGGAGGGCGCGATCGTCGGCTTCACCACATCGAACCTGCCCGGCCTGATGGCGAACAACGAGACAAGACCGAGGTCCTTGGTCTCGACCGCTACCTCGACGCTCGGCCCGAATTGCGAGGGATAGACCTGGACGTCGCGGACCTTCCAGTCGTCGGGCAGCGACGGCATGACGATTGCCGTGGCGGCGCGGATCTCGTCGGCATTGTAGCCCGGCGCTTCCCGCTGCGACGGCATCGTCTCGCGCACCAGTGTCGTCCGGTGCGCCCGGACCGCATCCTCGACATAGGCCGGCGGCTGCGTCGAAGCGACCACCTTGGTGACGGCGATCGGCCCGAAAATACCGTTGGCCAGCCAGCCTGCCGCGACCAGAATGGCTGCGGCCGCCGCCCGCTGCAGCACGGCAAGGATGCGTCCCCTGGCAAGGCCTCTTTCCAGCCGGCGCGCCGCTTCGGTCGTGGCCGGACGCGCCCTGCCGACCGGCCCGGCAAGTGCGACACGCAGTTCGTCGCGTGTCCTCAGATCCGACATCACGCGCGCCGCCACTTCCGGACGCGCGGCGAGGTGCGCCTCGACCTCGATGCGGCGCGCGACATCCAGCTGGTCGTCGACATAGGCATCGAGATCGGCATCGGCTACGGGGTCGACAATAGCGGTCATTGATCGTCTCCCACGATCCTGAGATGAGGCCTGGTTTTCGGCGCCGCGTCCTCATCCATCTCGCGCAGCGCGGCACGCGCGCGGCCGATGCGCGACATCAGCGTTCCGAGCGGCACGCCGATGACTTCGGCGGCCTCCTGATAGGAAAGCCCTTCGATGGCGACGAGATGGAGCGCAGAGCGCTGTTCCTCCGGCAGCGAAAGAAACGCTTCCCGGACCTGCGACAGGCGCACCGAATGGTCCTGCGAGGCCGGCACGCTCTGGTCGGCGACAAGGCCGGCCTGTTCGATGCGCGCCGCCTCGGAGCGGCGCGAGCGCATGCGGTCGATGAAGATGTTGTGCACGATCGCCAGCAGCCAGGCGCGCAGATTGCCGCTTGACCGAAAGGTCGCGCGCCGCTCATAGGCGCGCACCAGCGCGTCATGGACGAGATCCTCGGCCTCAGTGCTGTCGCGCGTCAGCGAGCGCGCATAGCGCCGCAGCGAACCCAACTGCCCGACGATATCGAAGCGTGCCATTGACCGTTTCATGCCCTGTTTACGGAGCATGTAGGGGTTTTAATCCCCTGCCCGGCATTCCTTTTCGTGTCGCCGCCACAGCGGAAACCGCTGGCGCGACGGGATCGATTTGCGTATCACTCCGCCGCCATTGGAGTCCTTTTCGATGTTCGAGACCCTGCAGCCCGCGCCGGCCGACAAAATCCTTGCCCTGATCGGCCTCTATCGCAACGATCCACGGCCCGGCAAAGTCGACCTCGGCGTCGGCGTCTACAAGGACATCGACGGCAAGACGCCGGTGATGCGCGCCGTGGGCGAGGCCGAGAAGCGGCTGCTGGCGAGCCAGGACACCAAAACATATCTCGGCCTTGCCGGCGACACCGGCTTCAACGCCGCCATGATCAAGCTCGCCTTTGGCGAGAAGGCCGACCATTCGCGTATCCGCGCGGCACAGGCGCCGGGCGGATCGGGCGCGCTCAGGCTGGTGGCCGAGCTTGTGCAGCGCACGCGCCCCGGCGCGACGGTTTGGCTGTCCGATCCGACCTGGCCGAACCATCTGCCGGTGATGCGCGCCGCTGGTCTGCAGGTTCGCGACTATCCCTATTTCGATGCCGCATCGGGCGCTGTCCGCTTCGACGAGATGCTGGCGGCGCTGAAAGTTGCCAACAGCGGCGATGTCGTGCTCCTGCATGGCTGCTGTCACAACCCGACCGGCGCCAATCTCGATATCGCGCAGTGGGCCAAGGTCGCCGACGTGCTGCTGGATCGCGGCTTGCTGCCTTTCGTCGACATTGCCTATCAGGGTTTTGGCGAAGGCCTCGATGCCGACGCCGCCGGCCTGCGGCTGCTTGCCGGCAAGGTGCCGGAAATGGTCGTCGCCTCGAGCTGCTCGAAGAATTTTGCCGTATATCGCGACCGCGTGGGCGCGGCGATGATCATGGCCAAGGATGGCGCCCAGGCCGACGTGGCGATGAGCCAGATGCTGGCGGCCGCGCGCGCGCTTTATTCGATGCCGCCGGATCACGGCGCGGCGGCGGTGCGCATGGTGCTCGAAGACGCCGCCCTGAGGAAGGACTGGGAGACGGAGCTCGAGGAGATGCGGCTGCGCATGCTCAGGCTGCGCGTCGCTTTTGCCGAGGCGTTGCGCCGGCAGTCCAATTCCGACCGCTTCGATTTCGTCGCCAGCCATCGTGGCATGTTTTCGAGGCTTGGGTTGACCGAGGCGCAGGTCGAACGCCTGCGTGCCGAGCACGCCGTCTATATGGTCGGCGACAGCCGCATCAACGTGGCCGGCCTGCCGGAGGACGGCATGGACGATCTCGCCAAGGCGATCGTCTCGGTGCTCGACTGAGGCTGTGGACAACTCGTTTCGGTGTCCGGCCAGGATTGGTCGGACGCTGGCCGCGGGATAGGCTCAAATCATGAAGCCCTCCAAGGACATTTCCCGGCTGATCGAGATCATGGCGGCGCTGCGGGCGCCGAAGACCGGCTGCCCTTGGGATATCGAGCAGAATTTCGCTACCATCGCGCCCTACACGATCGAGGAAGCCTATGAAGTGGCCGATGCGATCGCGCGCGGCGATCTCGACGATCTGCGCGAGGAACTGGGCGACCTGCTGCTGCAGGTCGTCTATCACGCGCAGATGGCTGAGGAGATCGGCGAGTTCGCTTTCGGCGATGTCGTCGAGGCCATCACCACCAAGATGATCCGCCGCCATCCGCACGTCTTCGGCGACGAGAAGGCGCGCAGCGCTGGCATGGCCAAGGGCATGTGGGAGAAGATCAAGGCGGTTGAAAAAACCGAGAAGCGCGATGCCCGCATCGCCCGTGGTCTCGACCCGGAGGATCACGGCAGGGGCTATCTCGACAGCGTGCCGGTCGCGCTCCCTGCCCTGACGCGTGCCCTGAAACTGCAGGAAAAGGCGGCACGCGTCGGCTTCGACTGGAGCGAGGCAGCTCCCATCCTCGACAAGATAGAGGAAGAGATCGGGGAATTGCGCGAGGCGCTCGCCACCGGTGACGCGGCTCCCATCAAGGACGAGTTCGGCGACATGCTGTTTGCTATCGTCAATCTCGGCCGCCACCTCAAGCTCGATTCCGAAGCCGCGCTCAGCGGTACCAACGAAAAGTTCCGTTCGCGCTTCCATTATGTCGAGCAGGCTCTGGAGGCCTCGGGCAAGTCGCTGGAGAAGGCAACGCTCGACGACATGGAAGCGCTCTGGCAGCAGGCCAAAAGCACCAAATAAACAGCCGGTTAGCTGCCGCTCCTGCGATGCAGGCGGTTCTCTATCTCTTGCCTGGCGCTGTGCGTGGCTGTCAGCGAGAGCGTGACGCTGCCGTCTTCATTGTCGGTGCGCGAAATGACGTCGCCGTTGCGGTAGAGCCAGTCGACCTGGCCAAGCTGGGCGGGGCTCAACGTCACCGTCATCCTTTCCAGCTCGCCCGACACGCGCGTCTCGATGAGCGCTTTCAGCGCGTCGATTCCTTCGCCGGTGACGGCCGATATAGAGATCGGCGGCGCCTTGCCGCTGGCGCTCTCGGCAAGCAGTCGCTCGCGATTGCCTTCGTCGAGCAGGTCGACCTTGTTCCAGACCTCGATCACGCGGTTCGCATCGGCAGCGTCGACGCCGAGATCGCCGAGGATGCGTTCGACGTCCTCGGCCTGGGCGGCGGTGTCCGGATCGGAGATGTCGCGCAGATGCAGCACCAGATCCGCCTCGACGACTTCTTCCAGCGTTGCCCGGAAGGCCGCCACCAGATGCGTCGGCAGGTCGGAAATAAAACCCACCGTGTCCGACAGGATAACCGGCGTGCCGTGCGGTAGCCGCACGCGCCGCAGCGTCGGATCGAGCGTTGCGAACAGCATGTCCTCGGCCAGCACCCCTGCTCCGGTCAGCCGGTTGAACAGCGTCGACTTGCCGGCATTGGTGTAGCCGACGATCGCCACTACCGGGAACGGCACCTTCTTGCGCTTGGCGCGGTGCAGGTCGCGCGTGCGCCGAACCGTCTCCAGCTCGTGCTTCAGCTTGGTGATCTTGTCCTGCAGGATGCGCCTGTCGGATTCGATCTGGGTTTCGCCCGGACCGCCGAGGAAGCCAGCGCCGCCGCGCTGCCGCTCGAGGTGGGTCCAGCTTCGCACCAGACGACCCTTCTGGTAGTTAAGATGCGCAAGCTCGACCTGCAGCGTGCCTTCCTTGGTGCGCGCCCGCTCGCCGAAGATCTCGAGGATGAGCCCGGTGCGATCGAGCACCTTGGCGTTCAGTTCCTTTTCGAGATTGCGCTGCTGCACCGGCGTCAGCGGATGGTCGACGATGACCAGCTCCGCCTTGCGCTCCTTCACGATTTCAGCAAATTCAGCAACCTTGCCGCTGCCGAGCAGCGTGCCCGGCCGCGGATCGGCAACCGTCACCACCGCGGTGTGAACCGGGTTGAGATCGATGGCGCTGGCAAGCCCGACCGCTTCGTCGTGGCGTGCATCCGCCGAACGGCTCAGGCGCGGACGGCTCGACTCGTCGTCGCCGCGGGGCTGCCGGGTAAGCACCGGCACAATGACAACTGTGCGGGTCGGATCCTTGGATTCCGGCCCGAGTTGATGTCCTTGTTTTCCGCGAACGCTGCGGTCCGCGTCCTTATCACGTGCCAATCAGGCGCCCTGGCTTTCCTCGCCATCGAACATCTGAACCGGCTGGCTCGGCATGATCGTGGAAATAGCGTGCTTGTAGACGAGCTGGGAGTGCCCGTCGCGCCGCAACAACACACAAAAATTGTCGAACGAAGTGACGACCCCGGTCAGCTTCACGCCGTTGATGAGGAAGATGGTAAGTGGATTTTTGCTCTTGCGAACTGAATTCAGGAACAGGTCCTGAAGGTTTTGCGATCGTTCCGCCATTTTTCTTGTCTTTCGCCGATCCCCTTCGGTTTACGCGCCAATGCGCCAAATTACGAGGCACCTGTCAAGCGCGCAAACCCCCTCTTGCCGACACAATGGCAAGCAGAATGAGATAGTTGAGGTTACTTCCAGTTGTGCGGTTATCAGGCTGGACTTTTTTCCGCAACGTGAAAAAAGGCCTGCCGCAACGAAAGTGTCATCGAACCGGGATGGCCATTTGCGATCGGCGCCCCGTCGATTTCGACCACCGGCATGGCGATTGTGGTCGCCGAACTGATGAATGCTTCCCTTGCGGCCTTGGCTTCGGCGACCGAAAAACCGCGTTCCTCGATCTTGAGGCCAAGCTTGGCGGCGACATCGAAAAGCGTCGTGCGGGTGATGCCGCGCAGGATGCCGTGCTCGGCCGGCCGGGTCACGAGGACGCCGTCCCGGGTGACGATCCAGGCGTTGGACGAGCCGCCTTCCTTGACGTTGCCGTCGGTGTCGACGAACCACGCTTCCTGCGCGCCGGCTTCCTTGGCCTTCTGCTTGGCGAGCACATTAGGCAAGAGGCCGGTGCTCTTGATGTCGACGCGGTCCCAGCGATTCTCCGGGACGGTGATGACCTTGATGCCGGTCTCCACCCGCTTCGCGCTCGCGGCCGGATCGGCTTTCCTGGCGGTTATGACCAGGGAAGGCCTTGTGCCCGCGGGCGGAAACACGAACTCGCGGCTGGCGACGCCGCGCGTCACCTGCACATAGACAAGGCCGTCGACCACGCCGTTGCGATTGACCACCTCGCGCAGCAGCATCGGCAAGACGCTTTCCGAGACTGGCCAGGCGATCGACAGTTCCTTCAGCGAGCGCTTGAGCCTGGCAAGGTGGCGCGGCATGTCGACGATATGGCCGCGCGCCACCTCGCAAACCTCATAGACGCCGTCCGCGAACTGGTAGCCGCGATCCTCGATATGGACGCTGGCTTGAGCATGGACGACATAGCGCCCGTTGACATAGGCAATGCGCGGCATGGGCATCCTCAGGGAAAATGTCCGGCTTTCTTAGGCGATTCCGCCCCTGCCGTAACGAACAATCGCGTGGGCCAAGGGCTCGCTACACACCCAGCGACTTCAGCTTGCGGTGGAGTGCCGATCGTTCCATGCCGATGAACTCGGCGGTCTTCGAGATATTGCCGCCGAAGCGGTTGATCTGGGCGATCAGATAATCCTTCTCGAATTGCTCCCGGGCCTCGCGCAGCGGCAGCGCCATGATGTGCTGGTCCGACTGGTTGGGCGTGCGCGGCATGACGTCGCCGATCTCGGACGGCAGAAGGTCGGCGGTGATCGGCGCATCGGCGTCTTCGCCGCGCGCCAGGATCATCAGCCGCTCGACATTGTTGCGCAATTGGCGAACATTGCCCGGCCAGTTGTGCGCCTGCAGCACGGCCAGCGCGTCGTCGCCGATGCGGCGCGGCCTTATGCCGGCCTGGCGCGCGATCTGCTTCATGAAGTTGTCGACGAGGTAGGGAATGTCCTCGCGCCGCTCAGCGAGCCCCGGCACTATGACCGGAACCACCGCCAGGCGATGGTAAAGATCCTCGCGGAAGCGGCCGTCGGCGATCATCGCTTCGAGGTTCTGCGAGGTCGAGGAAATGATGCGGACATCGACCTTGACGCGCTTGGTGCCGCCTACCCGCTCGAATTGCTGCTCGACCAGCACGCGCAGGATCTTGTTTTGCGTTTCGCGCGGCATATCGGCGACTTCGTCGATGTAGAGGATGCCGCGATGCGCCTCCTCCAGCGCGCCGACCTTGCGCTCGGTGCCGTTCGATTCGGTACCGAACAGCTCGATCTCCATGCGCTCGGGCGTGATGGTGGCCGCGCTCAGCGTGACGAACGGACCGGACTTGCGAGACGACAGCGTGTGGATGGCGCGCGCCGTCAGCTCCTTGCCTGAGCCGGAGGGGCCGATGATCATGACGCGGCTGTTGGTCGGCGCGACGCGCTCGATGGTCTGCCGCAGCTGGCTCATCGCCGACGACATGCCGATCAGGTCGAAAGTCTCGCCGCTGCGCTGCTTGAGGTCGGAGACCTCGCGCCGCAGCTTGGACGTTTCCAGGGCGCGCTCGGCGATCAGGATGAGGCGATCGGCCTTGAACGGCTTCTCGATGAAATCATACGCGCCGCGCCGGATGGCCGACACCGCCGTTTCGATGTTGCCGTGGCCGGAGATCATGACCACCGGCATGTTCGGATGCATGGTCTTGATCTCGTCGAGCAGCGCCAGGCCATCGAGGCGCGAGCCCTGCAGCCAGATATCGAGGAAAATCAGCCGCGGCGCGCGATCGGCAATCGCCGCAAGCGCGCTGTCGGCATCATGGGCCGTGCGGGTTTCGTGACCCTCGTCGCTCAATATACCGGCGACAAGTTCGCGGATGTCTTCCTCGTCATCGACGATGAGAATGTCAGACGCCATTACCGACCTTTTCAGTTTCTCGTTCGTGTTCGCTTCGACCTTCACCGCGTGGCGGCGCGGCTACGATCGTGGCCGGGGGCAGGATGATCGAGATCATCGCGCCCCGGCCGCCATGAAAATCCGCTGGCGCGTCGTGCAATTCGAGACGGCCGCCATGGTCCTCCACGATCTTTTTGACGATAGCGAGGCCAAGCCCGGTGCCCTTCTCGCGCGTCGTCATATAGGGCTCGAGAAGCCTTTGACGATTCTCGCGCGGCAGCCCCTTGCCGTTATCGATAACGTCGATTCGTATGGCGCCATCTTGCCGTCCAGCCTGAATCCGGATTGTGCCGCCCGAACGGTCCTGCGCATCAAGTCCGTCGATCGCCTCGGCCGCGTTCTTGATGACGTTGCCGAAGGCCTGAGCCATCAGGCGGCTGTCGAAAGTGCCTTTCAACGGCTCGCTGCCGAAGTCGCGCTGGAAGGCAATGTCCGAGCGGCTGACCTCGACCAGGAAGGACGCCTCGCGCAACGACTCACGAAGGTCGATCGCCTTCATCTCCGGCTTCGGCATGCGGGCGAAGGCCGAGAATTCATCGACCATGCGGCCGATGTCCTCGACCTGGCGGATGATGGTGTCGGTGCACTGGTCGAAGACCTCGCGGTCCTCGGTGATGACCTTGCCGTAGCGGCGCCTGATGCGCTCGGCCGAAAGCTGGATCGGCGTCAGCGGGTTTTTGATCTCATGCGCGATGCGCCGCGCCACATCGGCCCAGGCCGACGAACGCTGCGCCTGGACGAGATCGGTGATGTCGTCGACCGTCACCACATAGGATTTCTCTTCCTCGCCGTCGTCGCCGGATTCGACTGTGACCTGGACATTGAAGGTGCGCTCCAGACCGGTGCGGAAGAAGGTCACCTGCTCGCGATAGACCGGCTTGCCGGACTGCCGCCCGATCTCGAACACGCGACCGACAAGCGGCAGGACTGTCGAAAGGTTCTGGCCGAGCGTCGCATTCGCCGAAATCGTCAGCATGGTCTCGGCCGAGCGATTGACGATGGTGATGATGCCGTAGGGGTCGACGCCGATGACGCCGGCAGTGACGCCGGCAAGCACCGCCTCGGAGAAACGCCGGCGCTCGTCGATCAGATCCTTGGCCGAGAGCAGCTCGTTGCGTTGCGACTTGAGCTCCAGGATCATGTTGTTGAAGGTCTCGCCGAGCGAGGCGACGTCGCCATCGGACTGGCGCACTGGAACGGCAACGTCGAGATTGCCGGTCGCCACCTCGTCGGCGGCGCCGATCAGCTGGCGGATCGGCCGCACGATCCGGTCGGCGACCGCGATGCCGGTCCAGATCGCCGAAAGTGTGATGATCAGCGTGAGCGACAGATAAGGCAACGCGAAGGCGACCTGCGAGGTCCGGCGGTTGTCTTCCAGGTTGCGGTATTCGTCGGTGTTGCCCCTGACGATCTGGCGCGCCTTGATCACGTCGGGATCGACCAGCCGGATCGTGTAGAGGTAAAGCCCTTCGATCTCGCGCAGTTTAGTGATGGCACCCATGATGTTGCGGGTGCGCGGCTCGATCAGCACCGGCTTGCCGCCGGCCGCGGTCTCGACAGCACCCGCGGGCGGCTCCGGCATCGGAAAATCGGCATCGGTCTTGGCATTCATGACGAACGAGCCGTCAGGCTTGATCAGGGCCGCATGCGCCAGTCCGCGGCCTATGGCTTCCTTGTTCAGCAGATCGAGGAAACCGCCCTTGTCGAGACCGTAAAGCGTGCGCGAGGCATCGAGATCGTATGCCATGGACAGTGTTGTGCCCTGGAGGTTGCGCGCATTCTCCTGCACATAAGCGTCGGCAATCGACAGCGACGAGTTGACGATCGTCTTGGTGCGGATTTCGAACCAGCGGTCCAGGCCGATGTCGAGCGTGATCGAGGCGACGATCGCCACCATGATGGCCGGGATGGCGGCAACCAGCGCGAACATGGCGACGATGCGCACATGCAGCCGCGAGGCAGCCCTGCCGTGACGCCGCGCCAGGACGATGCGACGCACCTCGCGGGCGATCAAGGCGATCAGGAACAGGACAAAGACGGCATTGGCCGCGATCAGGGCCCAGGTCGCGTCAGCGGTCGGCGCGATCGGCGTTGCGCCGACCAGGATCGCAAACGATATGGCCGCCGTGATCACCGCGCCGGCAATGGCGACCACGCCGGGCAACGCCAGCAACCGTCGCCCGTCACGCGTGCCGGTCTGGTTGAAAAGCGGTTGGGTCAGGGTCGGAGCCTCAGCTGCCATGTCGCGGTACAGAGTCGGTCATCGCGTCGGATGTATGCAACGCATTGTGGCGATTATGCAACAAGTGTGGCCGGGAAGATAATCTTTCCCAGACAAAATTCACCGACGGGACGAGGTGACGTTACGGCTGCCTGGCTGATTTGTAGACGTTGACGCCGAGCTCGCGGATCTTCTTGCGCAGCGTGTTGCGGTTGAGCCCCAAAAGCTCCGCCGCCTTGATCTGGTTGCCGCGCGTCGCCGTCATCGAAGCCAGCACCAGCGGATACTCGACCTCGGCAAGAATGCGCTGGTAGAGCCCGGCCGGCGGCAATTCGCCGGCGAAGGAGGCGAAGTAGCGCTGCAGGAAATGCTCGACAGCCTGGCCGATCGACAGATCGTCGGGGATGAGCGCGCCGCCGTCCGGCACGACCGGCCTTTCGCCGGTTTTCAGCTCCGATTCTATGATTTCCGATGAAATCTCGTCCTGCGAGTAGAGGGCGGCCAGCCGGCGCACCAGGTTTTCAAGCTCGCGCACATTGCCCGGCCAGGGATAGCGTTTCATAAGCTCGATGCCGCCGGAGGATATGCGCTTGGTCTGCAGGCCCTCGCTGGCGCCCTGCTTGAAGAAATGCCGCACCAGGTCGGGAATGTCCTCGGAACGCTCGCGCAGCGCCGGCAGCCTGAGCGGCACGACGTTGAGACGATAGAACAGGTCCTCGCGGAACAGGCCCTGGTTGATGAGCGTGCGCAGGTCCTTGTTTGTGGCCGCGACGATACGGACGTCGGTCTTGATCGGCGTGCGGCCGCCGACAGTGGTGTATTCGCCCTGCTGCAGCACGCGCAGCAGCCGGGTCTGCGCTTCCATCGGCATGTCGCCGATCTCGTCGAGGAACAGCGTGCCGCCCTCGGCCTGTTCGAACCGGCCGCTGGAGCGGTTCTGTGCCCCGGTGAAGGCGCCCTTCTCGTGGCCGAACAATTCCGATTCGATCAGGTCGCGCGGGATCGCCGCCATGTTGATGGCCACGAACGGGCCGCCGCGACGGCGGCCATATTCGTGCAGCGCGCGCGCCACCAGCTCCTTGCCGGTGCCGGACTCGCCGCTGATCATGACCGTGAGGTCGGTCTGCATCATGCGCGCCAGCATGCGGTAGATGTCCTGCATGGCGGCGGATCGGCCGACCAGCGGCATCGTCTCCGGCTGGTCTTCCGCGCGGCCATCGAGCTTCGGCCGCTTCGGCTCGGCCAGCGCCCGGCTGACGATGTTGAGCAGCTCCGTCAGGTCGAACGGCTTCGGCAGATATTCGTAGGCGCCGGTCTCGGAGGCGCGGATGGCGGTCATGAACGTGTTCTGGGCGCTCATGACGATGACCGGCAGCTCGGGCCGCGCCTTCTTGATGCGCGGCAGCATGTCGAAGGCGTTTTCGTCGGGCATCACCACGTCGGTGATGACGAGATCGCCCTCGCCCGCCGCAACCCAACGCCACAGCGTCGAGGCATTGGAGGTCACGCGCACCTCGTGGCCGACGCGTGACAGCGCCTGGTTGAGCACGGTGCGGATGGCCGCATCGTCATCGGCGACGAGAATATTGCCGCGAGCGGTCATGTGCGGTCTCCTTCAGCTTCATCGCCGGCGCTTGGTGCGGCCTCCTTCCAGGCTGGAAGCAGGATGCGAAACGTCGTCCCGCGCGGCGTCGAATCGCATTCGATGATGCCGCCATGCTCGCCGACGATCTTGGCGACCAGCGCAAGGCCAAGTCCGGAGCCGTTCGGCTTGGTGGTGATGAACGGATCGAACAGGATCGGCAGGATGTCCTCGGAAACGCCTGGACCGTTGTCATGCACGCAGAATTCCAGCGGCAACGACACCCGGTCCTGCGTTCCGGGTACCGAGACGCGGATGCCTGGGCGGAAGGCCGTCGACAGCGCGATCTCGCCTTGCGGGTCGGCGCCGATCGCCTCGGCGGCGTTCTTGACCAGGTTGAGGAAGACCTGGATCAGTTGATCGCGGTTGGCGAAGACCGGAGGCAATGATGGATCATATTCCTCCAAGATCTTGATCCGTCTTGCAAAACCGTTCTTGGCAATCGCCTTCACATGGTCGAGCACGACATGGATGTTGACCGGATAGCGTTCGATCGGCCGCTCATCGGAGAACACTTCCATGCGGTCGACCAGTGAGACGATGCGGTCGGTCTCGTCGGTGATCAGGCGGGTCAGCGCGCGATCTTCATCGGAGGCGGAAAGCTCGAGCAACTGGGCGGCGCCGCGGATGCCGGAGAGCGGGTTCTTGATTTCATGCGCCAGCATCGCGGCAAGGCCGGTGACGGAGCGCGCCGCGCCGCGATGCGTCATCTGGCGGTCGATCTTGTCGGCCATCGACCGTTCCTGGAACATGACGACGACCGAGCCCGGAAATTCCGGCACCGGCGCGACATAGAGATCGACCATCTTTTCGATGCCGAGGCGCGGCGACGAGACGTCGACGCGGTATTCGTTGACCGGCGCGCGGCGTTCGCGCACTTGGTCGACCAGCGTCAGCAACGGGCTGCCGAAGGGCACCAGCTTGGAGAGCGTGTTGCGCGCGAGCATATTCGCGCTGGAGCGGAAGAAGTCCTCGGCATCGGCGTTGGCGAATGTGATGAAGCCGTCGGGATCGACCATGATCACCGGGCGGCGGATGGTGTTGAGCACGATATTGGCGGCATCCGCCATATCGGCCTGCTGTGGCACGTCCGCCTTCATGCCGCGCTCCGCAGGCTGTCCGGGTGCGCGCCATCGGCGAAGACACGGCACAATTCGGCCACGACTTCACCCGGCTTGAAGGACGTGAGAATGGCTTTGCGCTGCTCGGCTGAGACATCGGCAGCGTGACGGTCGAGATACCAGCCGAGATGCTTGCGCGCCTGACGCAGCCCGCTTTCTATGCCGTAGAGCGAGAGCATGTCCTCGTAATGCAAGGTGACGTATTCGGCGAGCGCCTGCGGCGCGTGCGGAATGCCGGGCGCAGATACACCACCGGCAATTGAGGCGATGCTTCCTGCAATCCACGGCGCGCCGTAATGCGCGCGACCGATCATCACCGCGTCGGCGCCGGACTGTTCGAGGATTGTCGCCGCCTCTTCCGGCGAGCCGACATCGCCATTGGCCACGACCGGGATCGAGACGGCTTGCTTGACGCGGGCGATGGCGCGCCAGTCGGCCTTGCCCTGATAGAACTGGCAGCGCGTGCGGCCATGCACGGTCACCATGCTGACGCCGGCCTGTTCGGCGCGGCGCGCCAGCATCGGCGCGTTGAGCGCGCTTTCGTCCCAGCCGAGCCGCATTTTGACGGTCACCGGCACCGAAACGGCGCCGACCACCGCCTCGATTAGCGACAGCGCATGGTCGAGGTCGCGCATCAGCGCCGAGCCGGCATAGCCGCCGGTCACCTTCTTCGCCGGGCAGCCCATATTGATGTCGATGATATCGGCGCCCTCGCCCGTCGCGATTCGCGCGCCCTCAGCCATGTGCGCGGCCTCGCGGCCGGCAAGCTGCACCATATGCACCGGCAGACCGGAATGACGGATGCGAAGGTCGCAGCCTGCCCTGCCCTTGGCCAGTTCGCCGCTCGCCACCATTTCCGAAACGACCAATCCCGCGCCATGCCCGTGCGCGCGCTGCCGGAACGGCTCGTCGGTGATGCCCGACATCGGCGCCAGGAAAACCCGATTACGGATTTTCACGCCGCCGACATCAAGAGGCGATGCCAATGTGGTCAGTTCAGCCATGCACAAAAACCAAGCATGTTCGATCGTTGCACATTCTCTAGCCAGAAGTGTGGCATTGTGCAACGCGCAATGACGTCACATTAAGGCGCATTTTGGAAAAAGCTGGCCTTCGGCCATCACCCCGACTAGGACCGATCGGAATGAGCGAGGCAAGTGAAAAGCAAGCGACAGGCCTGAACGGCGGGATCGGGGTGGTGATCGTTGCCGCCGGCCGTGGCGCGCGCGCCGGACAGGCGGACGGTCCGAAGCAATATCAGCGCATCGGCGGCCGTGCCGTCATCGCGCATACGTTGGATACCTTCCTCTCCCATCCGATGATCGGTCCCGTGGTCGTCGCCATCCATGCCGACGACGCCGAACTCTTCCAACGCGCGGCCGAAGCGCATGGCAATCGTCTTGTCGCCGTTATCGGCGGCCCTTCGCGCCAGGCGTCCGTGCGGCTCGGCCTCCTGGCGCTGAGGGACAAGGCACCGGCAAAAGTGCTGGTGCATGACGCCGTGCGACCCTTCGTCGACGCCGGGCTGATCGACCGCACCATCGAAGCCATCGGCGAGCGCCAAGGCGCGTTGCCGGCGCTGCCTGTCGCCGACACGCTGAAGCGGGAATCGGCCGCCGGCATGATCGACGAGACGGTGTCGAGAGCCGGCCTTCATGCCGCGCAGACGCCGCAGGGCTTTCCGTTCTGGCCGCTGCTCGCCGCGCATGAGAAGGCGCATCATCTGGGCAAGACGGAGTTCACCGACGACGCGGCGATCGCCGAATGGGCACAGATACCGGTCAAGATCGTTCCCGGATCGCCGGACAATGTCAAACTCACCTGGGCAAGGGACATCGCATTGGCCGACCAGCGGCTTTCGAGCGCGCAGCAGCGCTTCCCGGATATTCGCACCGGCAACGGCTATGACGTGCACGCGTTCGAGCCCGGCGACCATGTAACGCTCTGCGGCGTCTCCATTCCCTATGATCGCAAACTCTCCGGGCATTCGGACGCCGATGTCGGGCTGCATGCGCTGACCGATGCGTTGCTCGCCACCTGCGGCGCCGGCGATATCGGCACGCATTTCCCACCGTCCGATCCGCAATGGAAGGGTGCTGCCTCGAAGATATTCGTCGAGCACGCGGCGAAGCTGGTGCGCGAGCGCGGCGGCCGTATCGCCAATGCCGACATCACGCTGATCTGCGAGGCGCCGCGCGTCGGGCCGCATCGCGCGGCGATGACGCAAGCGCTCGCAGCCATGCTCGGCATCGCGCCCGAGCGCATTTCGATCAAGGCGACAACCAACGAGAAGCTCGGCTTCGTCGGGCGCGGCGAAGGTATCGCCGCGATCGCCACCGCCAGCGTCGTCTATCCGGGCGAGGTGCCGGCATGAGCAACGCCGAACTCGCAAATGCCCTGCTCCAGGCCTGCCAGCAGCGCGGTGTTATGCTGGCGACGGCCGAAAGCTGCACCGGCGGCCTGATCATCGCGGCGCTCACCGATATCGCCGGGTCTTCCGCCGTGGTCGATCGCGGCTTCGTCACTTATTCCAACGAAGCAAAGATGGAGATGCTCGGCATCTCCGCCGCCACGCTCGACGCGCATGGAGCGGTGTCGCGCGAGACGGTGCTGGAGATGGCCGCAGGCGCGCTGGCGCATTCGCAAGCGAGCCTGTCGCTCGCCGTCACCGGCATTGCCGGCCCCAGCGGCGGCTCGGCCGACAAGCCGGTCGGTCTTGTCTGGTTCGGGATAGCGCTTGCAGGACAACCGGTTATCGCTGAGCGGCAGTTGTTCGGCCACAAGGGCCGCGAATTCATCCGGCACGAGACGGTGCGGCATGCGCTGCAACTCGGCTTGCGCGCGCTCAGCGAACGTTAGGCGGGCTTTGGACCGTAAATCACGTTTGCCCGTTTCTCGAAGGCTTCCGAGAACATGCGGAAGGCACGGTCGAACATCGTGCCCATCACGGCGCCGAGTATGCGGCTCTTGAATTCGTAGTCGATGAAGAAATGCACCTCGCAGCCGCTGGCCGCGGGGTCGAAGCGCCAGATGTTGCTGAGATATTTGAACGGGCCGTCTATGTATTTGACGTCGATCGCTTTCTCGTCGGGCTTTAGCAGCACTTGGGTCGTGAAAGTCTCGCGGATCGCCTTGTAGCCGATGCTCATGTCGGCAACCAGGATAGTGCGGCCGTCACGCTCCTTGCGCGAGCGCACGGTGAGCGATTCACAGAGCGGCAGGAATTGCGGGTAAGCCTCGATATCCGCCACCAGCGCGAACATCTCGTCGGGTGAATGCGCGACGCGGCGTGTCGCCTCGAATTTCGGCATTGAAGGTCAGCTGGCCTTCGCGAGCTGCGCCTCGCGCGCCGCGCGCAGCCTGGCGAAATCCTCGCCGGCATGGTGCGAGGAGCGCGTCAGCGGGCTCGACGCCATCAACAGGAAACCCTTGGTCTTGCCGATGGTCTCGTAGGACTTGAACTCGTCCGGCGGGATGAAGCGGATCACCGGATGGTGCTTCTTCGAAGGTTGCAGATACTGGCCGATGGTCATGAAGTCGACATTGGCAGAGCGCAGATCGTCCATCAACTGCAGCACTTCGTTCCGCTCCTCGCCGAGGCCGACCATGATGCCGGATTTGGTGAAGATCGAGGGGTCGATTTCCTTGACCCGCTGCAAAAGCCGGATCGAATGGAAATAACGCGCGCCGGGGCGAACCGTCAGATAATTCGACGGCACGGTTTCGAGATTGTGGTTGAAGACGTCGGGCTTGGCGGCAACGACGATCTCCAGCGCGCCGTCCTTGCGCAGGAAGTCGGGTGTCAGGATCTCGATCGTCGTCGAAGGCGTTGCCTTGCGGATGGCGCGGATAACGTCGGCGAAGTGCTGCGCGCCGCCGTCGGCAAGATCGTCGCGGTCGACGGAGGTGATGACGACATGGCTCAATCCCATCTGCTTGACGGCATGCGCCACGCGCGCCGGCTCATCCGGATCGAGCGCGGTCGGGATGCCGGTCGCGACATTGCAGAAGGCGCAGGCACGCGTGCAGATCTCGCCCATGATCATGAAGGTGGCGTGCTTCTTGTCCCAGCATTCGCCGATATTCGGGCAACCGGCCTCCTCGCACACCGTCACCAGCTTGTGCGACTTCACGATCTCGCGCGTTTCGGCATAGCCCTTGGAAACCGGCGCCTTGACGCGGATCCAGTCGGGCTTGCGCAGCACCTCCTGGTCGGGCCGGTGCGCCTTCTCGGGATGCCGCGGGCGCGGCCGGTTGGCGATCGTGTCTACGACTGTGACCATCTCAAACCCTTCCCCTTCGCGGCCGCGATTTCGCCAGCCGCCTGTCTTGCGTCATCTAGGACTTTTCGAGACAAAGAAAAAGGCCGCGGCAGCGCATGCCGCCACGGCCATTTTCGCATAACGTTGGCTTCGGTCAGCGACGCACGAGCCGTCCGACGAAGATCAGCAGGCAGGCGCCGATGAAGCCGGTGATCAGATAGGCGACCCAGCCGACGCCGAACGACTGGATGTTGAGAGCCTGCAGGATCGCGTTCAGCACTATCGCGCCGACGATCCCCATGATGATGTTCATGAAGATACCGGTGTTGCTCTTCATGACCATCTCGGCCCGCCAGGCCGCCGACGATGATGGCTGCGATCCAGCCGACGCCATTCATATGCATGTGCCAATTCCTCCTCGATCAGGTGAAAATGCATCCGGATACGAACCGCCTTGCCGTCAGCTTTCTCCGGCTGCCGCGTGTGAGTCTCACCCGACCACGTTAGCACGGATTGGCCATCGATCACCGATTGATGACTTATCACCGATTGGTGGCTCATCAGGCGTTCAAAACGCGGCCATAGGCGTCGAGCACGCTCTCCTTCATCATCTCCGACAGTGTCGGATGCGGGAAGATCGTATGCATCAGCTCTTCCTCGGTCGTCTCTAGGTTCATCGCCACGACAAAACCTTGGATGAGCTCGGTCACCTCGGCGCCGACCATGTGCGCGCCGAGCAGCTGGCCGGTCTTCTTGTCGAAGATGGTTTTGACGAAGCCCTGGTCCTCGCCGAGCGCGATGGCCTTGCCGTTGGCGCTGAACGGGAAGCGGCCGACGCGGATGTCCTTGCCGTCCGCCTTGGCCTTCGCTTCGGTCAGGCCGACGGAAGCGACCTGCGGGCTGCAATAGGTGCAGCCGGGGATCTTCAGCTTGTCGATGGGGTGGACGCCCGGGAAATTGGCTATCTTCTCGACGCAGACGACGCCTTCATGCTCAGCCTTGTGGGCGAGCATGGGCGGGCCGGCGACGTCGCCGATCGCGTAGATGCCGGGCACATTGGTCTTGCCGTAGCCGTCGACGGCCACGCAGCCGCGGTCCGTCTTCACGCCAAGTGCTTCCAGGCCGAGATTCTCGATATTGCCCTGCACGCCGACGGCCGAGATCATGCGGTCGGCGGTGATCTTCTCGACCTTGCCGTCCTTCATCTCGACATACGCGGTGACCGAATTGGCGCCCTTTTCGACCTTGGTCACCTTGGCTTCGAGGAGGATCTTCATGCCCTGCTTCTCGAACTGTTTCTGCGCGAATTTCGAGACTTCGGCGTCCTCGACCGGCATCACCGCCGGCAGCAGCTCGACCACCGTCACATCGGCGCCCATGGTGCGGTAGAAGGAGGCGAATTCGATGCCGATGGCGCCCGAGCCCATCACCAGCAGCGATTTCGGCATTTCCTTTGGCACCATGGCCTCGAAATAGGTCCAGATCAGCTTGCCGTCCGGCTCGATGCCGGGCAGCGCGCGCGGCCTGGCACCCGTCGCCAGGATGATGTGCTTGGCCGTGTAGGTGCCCTCGCCCTTGACGCCTTTCGGCACCGGCGGCTGCGGCTCCATCGCCTTCTTCGCCGTCTTCGAAACGACGACCTCGCCCGGTTTGTCACCGGCTGGGGCTTTGGAAAGCTTCGCCTCGCCCCAGATGACGTCGACCTTGTTCTTTTTCATCAGGAAGCCGACGCCGGTGTTCAGCCTGAGCGAGACTTTTCGCGAGCGGTCGACCACGGCAGCGGTGTCGGGGATAATTTTACCGCCTTCAAGCTTCAGCCCGTAATCCTTCAGATGATCCGAATAATGCATGATCTCGGCCGAGCGCAGCAGCGCCTTGGTCGGAATGCAGCCCCAATTCAGGCAGATGCCGCCAAGATGCTCGCGCTCGACGATCGCCGTCTTGAAGCCGAGCTGGGCGGAACGCACCGCCGTGACATAGCCGCCCGGGCCTGAGCCGATGATGATGACGTCGTAGGATTCAGCCACGGGTTTTCTCCCTGATCTTTCTGAGGGTTAGAGCGAGAGCATGACGCGCACGAGCGGCGCCAGAGCCTTGCCGATGTTTCGCGTGTTCTCGGCATCGAGATGGACGCCGTCGAGCGGCGTGGTGGTTGCGACCGTGCCGGCGTCGAAGAAGCCGCAGCCGGCCTCGTCGGCCAGCGCCGAATATTGGGCCGCAAGTCGCCTGGAGGCGTCGTCACCGCCGGCGAACGTTTCCTTGAATTCGGCATTGTCGGTGCGTGTCACGACAGGCGGCGCGACAATGAGGATCTGCGGCGCCGGCCATTCGAACGGATAGTCATGGCCGCGCACGATATCGATCAGCCGCTGCACGCCTTGCTTGGCTGCGACCGGATTGCCGTGAATCCAAGGCTTCATGTCGTTGGAGCCGAGCATGACGATAACGAGATCGAGCGGCGCATGGCTGGTCAGGATCGTCGGCAGAATGCGGGCGCCATTGCGATCGGCGCCGGCCAGATGGTCGTCGAAGGCGGTGGTGCGGCCGTTGAGGCCTTCGGCGATGACTTCGACATCGTTGCCGAGTTCAGCCCCAAGCACACTCGGCCAGCGGTCCTCGAGCGCATGGCGGCCGAGATTGGCGGCGTCATAGCCCCAGGTCAGCGAGTCGCCATAACAGAGAATTGTCTTCATGCGATTGCCCCACCTTGCCGAAAGCTGGCTGCGAGCGCCTGCCGCCGGCGTGCGAAGAGCTCGCCGTCGGGATTGAAAATAATCAGGGTGAAAAGGCTGGTGAAGAATTTCCGCACCGCCTTTTCCCTTCTTACACCAGCATGCCCATCGGGTTTTCGATCAAGCGCTTGAAGGCGCCGAGCAGCTCGGCGCCGAGCGCGCCGTCGACGGCGCGGTGATCGGTCGACAAGGTCACCGACATCACGGTGGCTATTCTGATCTCGCCCTTCTTGACCACCGCCCGTTCCTCGCCGGCGCCGACCGCCAGGATCGTCGCATGCGGCGGGTTGATGACGGCGGCAAAGTCCTTGACGCCGAACATGCCGAGATTGGACACCGCCGTCGTGCCGCCCTGATATTCTTCCGGCTTCAGCTTGCGGCTCCTGGCGCGGCTTGCCAGGTCCTTCATCTCGTTGGAGATGACCGACAGCGTCTTTTCGTCTGCATGCCGGATGATCGGCGTGATCAGCCCGCCGGGGATCGAGACGGCAACGCCGACATCGGCGTGCTTGTGCTTGACCATGGCGTTCTCGGTCCAGGAGGCGTTGGCATCCGGCACCGCCATCAGCGCCATCGCCATGGCCTTGATGACCATGTCGTTGACCGAGAGCTTGTAGGCCGGAACCTCGCCCTTCTCGGTCTTCTTCATCGGGGCTGCGGCATTGAGCTGCGTGCGCAGCGCAAGCAGCGCGTCGAGCTCGCAATCGAGCGTCAAATAGAAATGCGGGATGGTCGACTTCGCCTCGACCAGGCGGCGCGCGATGGTCTTGCGCATGTTGTCATGCGGCACGAGCTCGTAGGAGCCTTCGGCGAACAGCTTCAGCACCTGGTCGTCCGACATCGGCTTGGCTGCGGTCGCCGGAGCGGACGGGGCGGCGGCGGGCGCCTTCGCAGCCGGAGCGCCGCCGGAAGCGATCGCCGCCTCGACGTCGACCTTCACCACGCGGCCATGCGGGCCGGAACCGGTCAGCGCCGTCACGTCGACGCCGGCATCCTTGGCGATGCGGCGGGCCAGCGGCGATGCGAAGACGCGATCGCCTGCGGCGTGGCCGTTGGCGACGGGAGCAGGCTCGGCCTTCGCCGGCGGGGGCGCCGCGGCGGCTGCTGCCGGCTTGGGCGCTTCCTTGGGCGGCTCGCCCTTCTGGGCATCAGCTTTCGGCGCTTCAGCCTTGGGCGCGGCGCCGCCGCCGCTCTTGGCAGCGGCCGCGGCATCCTCGCCTTCACCGGCCAGGATGGCGATCAGCGCGTTGACCTTGACGCCTTCGGTGCCGGCCGGAACCACCAGCTTGGCGACTGTGCCTTCATCGACGGCTTCGACCTCCATCGTCGCCTTGTCGGTCTCGATCTCGGCGATCACGTCACCCGGCGAAACCTTATCGCCTTCCTTGACCAGCCATTTTGACAGATTGCCCTCTTCCATGGTCGGGGAGAGCGCCGGCATGGTGATGTTGATTGGCATGATGTCCTCCCGACCGGCTCAGCGATAAGTGACGGCTTTGACGGCCTCGACGACTTCGCCGACGTTGGGCAGCGCCAGCTTCTCGAGGTTCGCCGCGTAAGGCATGGGAACGTCCTTGCCGGCAATGGTGATCACCGGCGCATCGAGGAAATCGAAGGCGCGCTGCGAGACCTGGTTGGCGATGTGGTCGCCGACCGAGTTCTGCGGAAAACCTTCTTCCACCACCACGAGACGGTTGGTCTTCTTCACCGAGGCGATGATCGTGTCGAAGTCGAGCGGCCGGACGGTTCTGAGATCGATGATCTCGGCGTCGATGCCCATGCCGCGCAACTCGGCTTCCGCCTTGAGTGCATAGGTCATGCCGATGCCGAAGGAGACTAGGGTGACGTCCTTGCCCTGCTTGTGGACACGCGCCTTGCCGATCGGCAGCACGAAGTCGTCGAGCTTCGGCACGTCGAAGGAATGGCCGTAGAGGATCTCGTTCTCCAGAAAGATGACCGGGTTCGGATCGCGGATCGCGGCTTTGAGGAGGCCCTTGGCGTCGGCAGCCGTATAGGGCATCACCACCTTCAGGCCGGGAATATGGCTGTACCAGGCGGCATAGCACTGCGAATGCTGGGCGGCGACGCGGGCCGCCGCACCGTTGGGACCACGGAACACGATCGGCGCGCCCATCTGGCCGCCGGACATATAGAGCGTCTTGGCGGCCGAGTTGATGATCTGGTCGATCGCCTGCATGGCGAAGTTGAAGGTCATGAACTCGACGATCGGCTTCAGCCCCGCCATCGCGGCGCCGACGCCGACACCGGCAAAGCCATGCTCGGTGATCGGCGTGTCGACGACGCGCCTCGGCCCGAATTCCTGCAGCAGGCCCTGCGTGATCTTGTAGGCGCCCTGGTACTCGGCGACCTCCTCGCCCATGACGAAGACATCGCCGTCGCGGCGCATCTCCTCGGCCATGGCGTCACGGAGCGCTTCGCGCACCGTGGTGGAAACCATCTCGGTGCCGGCTGGAATATCCGGATCGGCGGCGATCTCCGCCTTCGGCGCGGCGGCGACAGCGGCGGACGCCTCGCTTTTGGCCGAAGCTTGCGCCGGGGCCGGCGCGGCTTTTTCAGCCTTGGCGGGCTCTTCCTCGCCGATGCCTTCGCCGGCCTTGTCGACGTCCTCGCCGTCGACGGCAAGCACGGCGATGACCGCGTTGACCTTGACGCCTTCACTGCCGGCGGGAACCACAATCTTGGCCAGCGTGCCTTCGTCGACAGCTTCGACCTCCATCGTCGCCTTGTCGGTCTCGATCTCGGCGATCACATCACCGGCGACGACCTTGTCGCCTTCGTTCTTCAGCCATTTGGAAAGATTGCCCTCTTCCATCGTCGGCGACAGCGCGGGCATGAGAATTTCGATCGGCATGTCCTTGCCCTCTCCTTAGAGTACGATGTCGGTCCAGAGCTCGGACGGATCCGGCTCGGCGTCGTTCTGGGCGAATTCGGCGGCGTCGGCGACGATGTCGCGGACTTCCTTGTCGATGGCCTTGAGCTCGTCCTCGCTTGCCCACTTCTTGTCGAGCAGCCGCACTCGGACCTGCTCGATCGGGTCATGCTCGGAGCGCATCTTCTGCACTTCCTCCTTGGAGCGGTATTTCGCCGGGTCGGACATCGAATGGCCTCGATAGCGATAGGTCTGCATCTCGAGGATGAGCGGACCGTTGCCGGCACGGCACCATTCGGTCGCGAGATCGGCCGCCGACTTCACGGCGCGGACGTCCATGCCGTCGACCTGGATGCCGGGAATCTTGAAGGAAGCGCCGCGATGCGAGAAGTCGGTCTCGGCCGACGAACGCGACACGGACGTGCCCATGGCGTAGCGGTTGTTCTCGATAATGTAGATCACCGGCAGCTTCCACAGCGAGGCCATGTTGAAGCTTTCATAGACCTGGCCCTGGTTGGCGGCGCCATCGCCGAAATAGGTCAGCGAGACATTCTTGTTGTCGCGGTAGCGGTTGGCGAAGGCGAGACCGGTGCCGAGCGACACCTGCGCGCCGACAATGCCGTGGCCGCCATAGAAATGCTTCTCCTTGGAGAACATGTGCATCGAGCCGCCCTTGCCCTTCGAAAGACCGCCACGGCGGCCGGTGAGCTCGGCCATGACGCCGCGCGGCGACAGCTCCATCGCCAGCATGTGGCCATGGTCGCGATAGGCGGTGATCATCTGGTCGCCTTCGACCAGCGCCATCTTCATGCCGGTGACGACGGCCTCCTGGCCGATATAGAGGTGGCAGAAGCCGCCGATGAAGCCCATGCCGTAGAGCTGGCCCGCCTTCTCCTCGAAGCGGCGGATCAAAAGCATGTGCCGGTAGGCGGAAAGCTCTTCTTCTTTGGTGAAATCCGCCGGTTTGGGCGCTGACAGATTGGGCTGTTTGTCGGATCTGGATTTTGCGGGCGCTTTTTTGGCGGCGGTGGCCATGCGTCACTCCCTGTTGGCGTCTCTTCGCGGACATTCAGGGAGATCGATCGTCTCCCCACCGATTGCGGAAAGCTAACATGCAAGTATGCATTGCGCCATGCTGAAAAACGCATGGCTGGCATGCATCTAAGCGATTAGAATCATTGAAAATAAAGGCGATTAACCGAAATTCGGTTATTTCGTCGAGGTAGGCAGCATAATGGTGATTTCGTCCGGATGGGACAGATTGAGCGCCTTTCGGGCCTGCTCGTCAAGCATATCCTTCTCCAGCGTACCTTCATGCATCAGCTGGACACGGCGCTCGAAGTCGATCCGGCGCGCCTTCACGGCGTCAAGCTGGGCCTGCAATTCAACGGCACGGGCCTGCAGCCGATATTTGGAATAGATGCCGAATTCGCCGTGATAGGCGTGGAAGCCGAAATAGGCCAGGAAGAGCACGCAAAGCGAGGGGATGATCAGCCTGCCGGTGTTTCTCTGCTTGTGCTGACGTGTCCACATGACCCGAACCCTCGCGGCCGCGAACGCAAGCGGCCATGAATCGTATTTCGCCCGATTGTGCTTAATGGACGGTTACGGACGACCCTTATCGAGGATCGCCGGAACGAAAAAGGGCGGGAATGACCCGCCCCTTTCCAGACTGTCCGAACAGGCTGGATCAGCCCTTGACCACCGACTTGCCTGCGTAGCGCGCCTGCTTGCCGAGCTCTTCCTCGATGCGGATGAGCTGGTTGTATTTGGCCATGCGGTCCGAACGCGACAGGGAGCCGGTCTTGATCTGCCCGCAATTGGTGGCGACGGCGAGGTCGGCGATGGTCGAATCCTCGGTCTCGCCCGAGCGATGCGACATGACGGCGGTGTAGCCGGCCTTGTGCGCGGTCTCGACGGCGTCGAGCGTCTCGGTCAGCGAGCCGATCTGGTTGACCTTGACCAGGATCGAATTGGCGACGCCCATGCGGATACCGTCGCGCAGCCGCGCCGTGTTGGTGACGAAGAGATCGTCGCCGACGAGCTGGGTCTTCTTGCCGATCAGATCGGTCAGGATCTTCCAGCCTTCCCAATCGTCCTCGGCAAGGCCGTCCTCGATGGTGATGATCGGATAATCGGCAGCGAGCTTGGCAAGGTACTTGGCCTGCGCCTTCGGATCGCGGGTCTTCTTCTCGCCCTCATAGACGTAATTGCCGTCCTTGAAGAACTCGGTCGCCGCGCAATCGAGACCGAGGGCCACGTCCTCGCCGGGCCTGAAGCCTGCCTTCTCGATCGATTCCATGATGAAATCGAGCGCCGAAGGCGCGCTCTTCAGGTTGGGGGCGAAGCCGCCCTCGTCGCCGACATTGGTGTTGTGGCCGGCGTCCTTCAGCTTCTTCCTGAGCGTGTGGAAAATCTCGGAGCCCCAGCGCACGCCGTCGCGCAGGGTCGGCGCGCCGATAGGCAGGATCATGAACTCCTGGAAGTCGATCGGGTTGTCGGCATGCGCGCCGCCGTTGATGATGTTCATCATCGGCACCGGCAAGATGTGCGCCTTAGTGCCGCCGACATAGCGGTAGAGCGGCAGGCCCGCGGCTTCCGCCGCGGCCTTGGCGACCGCCAGCGATACGCCCAGGATGGCGTTGGCGCCAAGGCGGCTCTTGTTCGGCGTGCCGTCGAGCTCGATCATCGTCTGGTCGATATGGATCTGGTTCTCGGCTTCCATGCCGCCGATCGCCTCGAATAGCTCGCCGTTCACCGCTTCGACGGCGCGCTGCACGCCCTTGCCGAGATAGCGCGGCCCGCCGTCCCGGACTTCGACCGCCTCATGCGCGCCGGTCGATGCGCCCGACGGCACAGCGGCGCGGCCCATGGAGCCGTCCTCCAGCACCACGTCGACCTCGACGGTCGGATTGCCACGGCTGTCCAGGATTTCACGCCCGACAATGTCGATGATGGCGGTCATTTGCGATGTCCCCGATTGATCGATTGAAGCGTCGCGCCCCTCTTAGCCAAAGCAGAGCAAAAGGCAATCGGCGGGCCCCGCATTTATTGCCGCGGGCGTGATTCACGAAGCGCAATTTTCTGTCATCATAAGTCATGCGCGCTGTGTGACCATCTCATCTATGGTCGCGTTCGCGCGGGGCGAAACAGGAGGAGTTTCGCCATGTCCCAGTTGAGCGGTATCGTGAGTTTGTTCCTGATCGCGGCAGCGTTCCTGACGTCATGCGACGATCAGAAACCCCAGCAGAGCTCGGTGGAGCTATCGACTCTCAACGCGGCGGAGTAGCTAAACGTCAAAGGCCCCCGGCTTTGTGTCGGGGGCCGTTCGATTCCCAGCTTGCCGATCTGCGATCAATGCCAATAGGGCTTCACATGGTAATACTGGAATGAAGCATCGCGGGCGGCTTCGCCGTCAGCGCCGGTCAGCTCGTCGATCGAATAGGCGGGCGCGGCCTGAAGCTGTTCCTTGGTGAACGGCACGACGTAGCCGCCTCTGTCCTCGTCATAGTCGAGCGTCGCCCACGGAACGGCGTGGTATTTCTCGCCCATACCGAGAAAGCCGCCGAAGCCGATCACGGCGAACATAATGCCATTCGACATCTTGTCGAGCATCACGTCCTCGATGCTGCCGATGCTCTTACCTTCGGTGTTATAGACCGACGTGCCGATGACGCGCGAGGCGGCAATGGCTTCGGTATGCCCGGACGGAGTGGTCATGATGGTGCTCCTCTCGTTGAATGCCTGCACCGACAATGAGAGGAGCGCGCTAAGGTTCCCGACGATTTGCTCAGCTGTCGGTGAGGCAGCCCCCGCTCACCACAAGCCGGCGCAGGATCGAGGTCCGCCGCTGCAATCAGTGGCCCTTGGCAATGCGGTCGAAAGCCATCAGCTTTTCCAGCAACGCCGGCATATCCTTGAGAGGCACCATGTTGGGGCCATCCGAAGACGTCGAATTGTCCGGGTCCTGATGGGTTTCGATGAAGACGCCGGCGACACCGACGGCAACGGCCGCGCGCGCGAGCGTCGCGACAAAGCGCCGTTCGCCGCCGGAGGAGCCGCCCTGTCCGCCCGGCTGCTGCACGGAATGGGTGGCGTCGAAGATCACCGGGGCGCCGATCTCGGCCATGACCGGCAGAGCGCGCATGTCCGAGACCAGCGTGTTGTAACCGAACGAGACGCCGCGCTCGGTGGTGAGCACATTCGGGTTGCCGGAGCCGGTGATCTTGGCGACGACGTTCTTCATGTCCCAGGGCGCGAGGAACTGGCCCTTCTTCACATTGATGACCTTGCCGGTCCTGGCGGCGGCGACCAGCATGTCAGTCTGGCGCGACAGGAAGGCCGGGATCTGCAGGACATCGACATGGGGGGCTACGATCGCGCATTGCTCCTCGGTGTGAACGTCGGTCAGCACCGGCAGCGAGAACGCCTTGCGCAGATCGTCGAAGATCGGCATCGCCGCATCGAGCCCCGCGCCGCGCGTCGCCGACAGCGAGGTGCGGTTGGCCTTGTCGTAGCTGGTCTTGTAGACGAGGCCGATTCCCAGCCGTTCCGTCAGTTCCTTCAGCGCGCCGGCCATGTCGAAAGCGTGCTGGCGCGATTCAAGCTGGCACGGGCCGGCGATTAGCGACAGCGGCGCATTGTTGGCGAAGACGACCTTGCCGACGGTTACCGATGAATTGGGCGCCAAGGGCTTGCTCATGGGATCTCCCGGAAGATGAAGGCGGCGCCCTGCCCGCGCGCCGGAGGAACGACGATGTCAGTGCCGCTCATGTCGTGATCGATGGTCCCGGCCGCAAGCGCGTGCGCCGCTGTAGCTTTGTCGCGGATCGAGAAAATAACCGCCTCAAACCGTAAATGCGGTGAGGCTTCGGCCGCCAGGCCGAAGCGCCGCGCGTAGCTCTCGGGCGTGACCACGCTCAAGATTGCATTCGGCAACCGCACCATGTCGCCGTCTGCCTCCGACCCGGCGGCGATCGAGATCAATGCGATCTGTGCGGAAGGCACATCGCTGAAGGCGATCACTTCGACGATGCCGGTTACGCCATTGGCATGCGCCTGGAGCGCCGTGCGATCGATCTTCGGCGGGTTCACGCGCTCGCAGGCGAAGAGGAAGGCGTCCGTCGCTCCCTTGCCGGCCGCGAAGGCCAGCTTGAAGGATGCCGTGTCGCTCTTTCCGTTAGCATCTGTGAACGCGCGCGAGAAACGCAGCGTATCGCCGGCTGACAGATCGGCTTCGACAAAACGCATATGGTCGGCATCGGCATTGCCGGTTCCAAGCACGACGGCGGAAAAACCTTCATCGCCCAGTCGTTCGCGATAAAGGCGGTCGCGCGCTACGAAGACATTGCCGGCGGCAATCGCCTGTTCCGTCGCCTGCGCATCTCCTACCGCCAACGGCTCGAGATAGGTGCCGTCGGCGAAAAAGACGCAGGCATTCTCAGTGCCGAACGGGTGGATGCCCGTGGGGGCGACGACGAAGCCGAGCGAGGCCAGACGCGACCGCGCGGCATCGAGGCTCCGCGTCGGCAGCACGAGATGGTCAAGCGGATGGGCGGAGTTTCTGGTCATGCCGGCGCGGTGTGCCTCATTCCGGCCGGCGGTTCAAGAGCGGCGGCCCGACGGACCGTGCTCTGCCGCTTCAGGCAGCGGCCACGACATCGGCCGAATAGCGCAGTTCGCGCAGCGGCTTCACCTTGGTGGTCGTATCCGCATAAATCGGATGCGCCTTGTAAGCGGCAAGCGCCGCCTCGTCCTCGAACTCGGCATAGACGACGACATCGATCGCATTGGAGAACTGATCGACCTTGGTGTTGAGCGTCACCTCGAAATGCTTCGAGTGCGGAATCTTGCCGAGCGCCAGCAGGCCCGAGCGCACAGTCTCGACATGTTCCTTGCGCCGCACGCTGAAGAAAACGATGTGCCGGATCAAGCCAGCCTCCCTGGTCTTCGCTTCAGCGGCGTTTTTGTGGGAGCAATGCTCAGGCGTCAACCGGCAACGATGTCGCGCCCGTGACGCGAAACCGGCGAGACCTTACCCGGTAACGTAGCGCACAATGCGCGAGACTTCCCGCACGGTCACATCGAGGTAGTGGCCGCGATTGTAGAGTCCGTCCCAGAACAGGAAGAAGGTGATGGAGGCGATGACAATCACATAACGCATGGCTAAAACTATCCCATGCGGACGGCCGGAACCAGAGGGGGGAGCGACGGCAGTCATTCCAGTTAACCGCTTTTTGCCTGGCGCTTTCGGCCAACGGCGCCTGCGCAAGAGGGCCTGGCCGCAGAGTGCGAAGCCACGCTCTTGAGGCGACGGAATGAAACCGCGATCGGCCATCAAGCATCTCCGCTGCCGCAGGCGGCGGCCTGGGAATCAGCTTTTGTCCTCGTCGCCCTGCGTGATCAGGCGCGCGCTGCGCTGACCCGTAAAGTATATCCATAGCCAGCTAAGCGAGACCGCCAGGCGGTTGCGGAAATCGATCAGGAAATAGATGTGCGCTATGCCCCAGAGCCACCAGGCGAGCCAGCCGGTGAGCTTGATCCAGCCGAAATCGATTGCCGCGGCGCGCTTGCCGATCGTCGCCAGATCGCCGTCATGACGGTATTGGAAAGGACGCGTCGCCGTGTCGCCGGCAAGTCGCGCCTTGATCGTCGCGGCGACATGCTTGCCCTCCTGCTTGGCGGAGGGCGCCACACCCGGCACCGGCTTCCCATCCGGCCGCAGCACATGCGCGGTGTCGCCGATGACGAAAATGTCGGGACTGCCCGGCACGGTGAGGTCGGGTTCGACGATTACCCTGCCCGCCCGGTCGGCCGGCGCTCCCAGCCATTCGGCCGCCGGCGAAGCGGCAACGCCAGCCGCCCAGATGATCGTCCTTGCCGGCAGGCGCGTGTCGCCGAAGACGACGCCTTCGGCATCGAGGTGCGTGACCGGACGCCCGAGCTCGACGGTGACGCCCAGCCGTTCCAGCGCCTTGCGGGCATAGTCGGAAAGCTGCGGCGCGAAATTGGCCAGGATCCGGTCGCCGGCTTCGATCAGCACGACGCGCGCCTGGCCTGGGTCGATGTTGCGAAACTCGCCGCGCAACGTGTCGTGCGCGAGCTCGACAATGGTACCGGCAAGCTCGACACCGGTCGGCCCGCCGCCGACGATGGCCAGAGTCAGCAGCGCCTGGCGCCTGGCCGGATCGGTTTCGCGCTCGGCCTGCTCGAAAGCGAGCAGGATACGGCGCCGGATCGTCGTGGCATCCTCAAGCGTCTTCAGACCCGGCGCGAACGGCTCCCATTCGTCATGGCCGAAATAGGCGTGGCGGGCGCCGGTGGCGAGCACCAGCGTGTCATAGGGGATCGAACTGCCGTCCTCGAGCAGCACGCGCTTGCCGGCGCGGTCGACGCCGGTGACATTGCCGAGAAGCGTTGTCACGTCCTTGCGCCTGCGCAGAAGATGGCGGATCGGCCAGGCGACTTCCGAGGTCGCCAGCGACGTCGTCGCCACCTGGTAAAGCAGCGGTTGGAAGAGATGGTGGTTGCGCTTGTCGATCATGGTGATGCGCACGGGAGCTCCCGCCAGCGCGCGCGTGAGTTCAAGGCCGCCGAAGCCGGCGCCGACGACAACGACTTGATGCTCGGTTTCGCTCATTTCATTCCACCTCGCCAAAGTGCAATCCTACCGATGATGTAAGTATTTTTGTGCACTGCAACAATATTGCGCATGGCAACGGTCATGCCCGGGAGTCGTCGTGCGGCGTCGTGAATGCACATGCGGTCGCACAGGTGCGAGTATAGCGTGAAACAAAACGACAGGAGCCAAGCATGGCTGACAAACACGACGACGAAGGCCAGGCCCAATACGCCTCACCGCCCTGCTTCATGCACGAACTCGACCCGGAATACCGGGAGCCGCTCTCCGACTGGACGGATGTTCGGCGATGGCGCAAGGCCGAGCGTGAGCGGCTCATCACCGGGCGCCTCGCCGTTTCAGCCGATGCGCGCGCCGCGATGTCGGCACGCATCGCGGAAGGCCTCGACGCGCTGATCGGCGACATAGCCGGCCGGATGGTCAGCCTCTTCTGGCCGTTTCGCGGCGAGCCGGATCTGCGTGGCTGGATGGCCTCGATCAACGAGCGCGGTGGGCGCACCGCGCTGCCCGTCGTCATCGAGAAGGGGCAGCCGCTGGTGTTTCGCGCCTACAAACAGGGCGACCGGCTGGAAAAGGGCGTGTGGAACATTCCGATCCCGGCCGAGGGCGACCCGGTGCTTCCCGACATCGTGATCTCGCCGATCGTCGGCATCGATCCAGGCAACTATCGGCTGGGTTATGGCGGCGGCTTTTACGATCGCACGCTTGCCGCAATGCCGTTCAGGCCGCTGGTCATCGGCGTCGGCTACGAATTGCAGCGCATTCCGACCATCTACCCGCAGCCGCACGATATCCCAATGACTACTGTGGTGACCGAAGCCGCAGCGGTTTAAGCCATCTCAGGCCGCAGCCCGACCGCCGTGCGATCGACGATCTCACGCAGCGCGAAGGACGAGTTGATCTTGGTCACGTGCGGCATGGCCGACAGCCATTCCTTGTGGATGCGCTCATAGTCGACGAGATCCTTCGCCGCGATGCGCAGGATGTAGTCGTATTCGCCCGACATCAGATGGCAGGAGAGCACGTTCGGGCAGCGCTTGATCGCCGCCTCGAAATCCGACAGCGTCTTTTCGAATTGCCCCGACAGCGATATGTGCACGATCGCCGTCATCTGGTGGCCGAGCGCGGAATTGGACAGCCGCGCGTGATACCCGCGGATGGTTCCGGACTTCTCCAGATTGTCGAGCCGGCGCGAACAGGCCGATTGGGAAAGGCCGACCTTCTCCGCGAGCGCCGCATTGGGGATCCGGCCATCCTTCTGCAAAGTCTCCAGAATGGCGATATCAATCCTGTCGAGCCGCATTTTTCGTAGTTCCTGCGAATTTCAAGTCATTTTGCGCAACGATTATCGAAGAGCGACCATTGCCGCAAGTGCATTCGCAAACACATACGGAGGGATTCGTGGTTGACTGCGGTTACTGCGTGTCCACCCTCCGCATTTTCGACCCGGTGACATGCACGAGCGACAGTGAGAGCGCCCCCTGAAGGGCGCGGACAGGGAGAAGAAAAATGCGTGTCGGCTGCCCCAAGGAAATTAAGAACCATGAATATCGCGTCGGCCTGACGCCGGGCTCTGTCCGCGAATATGTCGCGCATGGCCATGAAGTGCTGGTCGAGACCGGCGCTGGCGCCGGCATCGGCGCCGACGACAACGCCTATCGCGCCGCCGGCGCCACTATCGCCAAGACGGCCGCCGACGTGTTCGCCAAGTCCGACATGATCGTCAAGGTCAAGGAACCGCAGCCAAACGAATGGGTCCAGCTGCGCGACGGCCAAATCCTCTACACCTATCTTCATCTGGCTCCGGATCCGGAGCAGACCAAGGGTCTTCTTGGCTCGGGCGTCACCGCGATCGCCTATGAGACCGTGACCGACGACCGCGGCGGCCTGCCGCTGCTCGCGCCGATGTCGGAAGTCGCCGGCCGCCTGTCGATCCAGGCCGGCGCGACTGCGCTGCAGAAGGCCAATGGCGGCCGCGGCGTGCTGCTCGGCGGCGTGCCCGGCGTGCTGCCCGGCAAGGTCACCGTGCTCGGCGGCGGCGTTGTCGGCCTGCATGCGGCCAAGATGGCGGCCGGCCTCGGCGCCGACGTCACCATCATCGACCGCTCGATCCCGCGTCTGCGCCAGCTCGACGACATCTTCGGCGGCCGCGTCCATACGCGCTACTCGACCGTCGAAGCGCTGGAGGAAGAATGCTTCTCGGCCGACGTCGTCATCGGCGCCGTGCTGATCCCGGGCGCCGCCGCGCCCAAGCTCGTCACCCGCGAAATGCTTTCCGGCATGAAGAAGGGCTCGGTGCTGGTCGACGTCGCGATCGACCAAGGCGGTTGCTTCGAGACCTCGCATGCCACGACGCACGCCGATCCGACCTATGAGGTCGACGGCGTGATTCACTATTGCGTCGCAAACATGCCTGGCGCCGTGCCGGTCACTTCGGCGCACGCGCTCAACAACGCGACGCTGCACTATGGCCTGCAGCTCGCCGACAAGGGCCTCAAGGCGCTGGTCGACGACCACCATTTGCGCAACGGCCTCAATGTTCATAAGGGCAAGATCACCAACCGCGCCGTCGCTGAGGCGCTGGGCTACGAAATGGTCGAACCGAAGGCGGTCCTTGCCGCCTGATAATTCGCAACGATTTCCTTCAGTCGCCCGCCGGGTCATTCCGGCGGGCTTTTTTCTTGCGCGGAAACTGCGCTTCCGTCGAAAAATCCGGTCAACAAAAAAGCGGAGCAAAAAGCCCCGCTTCCTCGACTGTCGCGATCTGCCGCCGGTCCATCCGCGGTCGACACATCGCAACCACTGCTTTTTAGCGCAGTAGTACGACGAGAATACGACGGCCTTGCAAATGCGCCTCTTTTCGCTCTTCCGCCATTATGCGGCCTTGTGTGAAATGCTTCACATTCGCTCGACGAGAAAGCTGCCTAGAGACGGACCGTTACTGGCGGTCTGAGCTGCTTGCCGGGTCGGGCAAGTCCGGCCCGGACGGCACTGGCCCGACAGCTTCTGTCAGACCCTCCAACGGCCCGCCCGACCATCGGCGGGCTTCTTTTTTGGTCATGCCCGCTCGATGCGGCATTGATAGCAATTGTTGCGGGCCGAGCGGACATGGATGTAGGCGATGTCGTCGCGCCCAAACAGCGTCCGCGCGCGGGCGGCAATCTCCCTGGTCGGCGTGACGGCGCCGCTGCCATAAACGATGCGATCGTCCCTGCCGTAACCCCTGACGATATAGTCGCTGCTTTCGAGCATCTCCGGCAGCGCATCCCCTTCGGCTGCGCGCTCGCATTCCTCCGCATGCAGGAAGATTGGGCCGGTTTCGGCATAGGGCTGCAGTTCCGGAAACGGGCGGTAGGCAACGATCAGATAGCCGTCACCCTCGGCGACGTTCCTGAGGCAATGTCTGCAAGGCACGCCGTCGCCGTCGGAGATGCGGTGCTCCGGGGTGCGGCCGTAGGCATCGGGCCCTCCCCGCTGCAAGGCGCGCACGGCTTCGGTCGGCAAGGCTTTGAACTGGATGCTCATGGCAGATCTCCGGTGTCGATCTCCGGAAGCTATGCCTTGGCGATAGTGCCTCCCACCCGATTCCTGACTGGCGGAACCGTTTCTCACTAGTCCTGGAATTGCTCTAGTCTCGCATGACGCTGGCCGAGCGCTCGGCGAAGGTCAGCGGATGCACGACCTCTTTCTTCTGCGCCACCGGCGTGAAGCCGAGCTTCTGGTAGAGCGGCAGAGCCGCCGGATGGTCGAGGGTACAGGTCTGCACGGTGACGCGCCTTGGCCCATGCGCCCAGGCGGCCGAGATCGCGGCGCCGAGGAACCAGCGACCGATGCCCTGACCATGCGCATGCTCCATCATGCCGAAATAGGCGAGCTCCACCTCGTCAGGCAGATGCGGCTTCAGGTCGAAGAAACCGGCGGGAGCGCCGTCGAGATAGAGCACGCGGATGTCGCGGTCCTCGCGGTGCAAGCCGGCGGCAAGCTCCTCGTCGCTCAGCCTCAGCACGTTGACCCAATGCCATTTGCGCCCGACGCGATCCATCAGATAGCGGTAGAAATGGAGCGGGATATCTTTCGTCTTCAGCAGCGCGATCTGGCGATTGTAGGGGATCGGCGGTGAAACCGCCGGCGCCGCATGCATCTCCAGGAAAGTGACCGTGACATCGATATCTTGCAGCGCGCCGTTTTCCATCATTCTTTCCCCGTCACCACCGGTGTGGCGCTGAGACTGCCCCACTCAGCCCAGGATCCATCGTAAAGCCGGTTGTCGGTGTGGCCGAGCGTCTCGAGCGCCAGCGTGATCGCCGCCGCCGTGATGCCCGAGCCGCAGGACGTCACGACCGGTTTCGACAGGTCGATGCCGGCATCCTCGATCACCTTGCGCAGACGGTCCTTGGGCAGCAGCTCGCCATTCTCGGCTAGCGCCGTGACCGGAACATTACGCGCACCCGGCATATGGCCCGAACGGACGCCCGGACGCGGCTCCGGATCCGTTCCGGCAAAGCGGCCGGCCGAGCGCGCGTCGGCGATCTGGCTCTCATGGCTGCCGACGATCCTGCGCATCTCGTCGAGGCCGACAACACGTCCGGCATCGAAATCGGCATAAAAGACACTCGGCGCGATTTTTGTCGGCTCGGCCGTCACAGGTCGCCCCTCGGCCTTCCAGCGATCGATGCCGCCGTTCAGGATGTAGACCTGGAACACGCCCATGACGCGGAACATCCACCAGGCGCGCGGTGCCGAGAACAGGCCGGGCCCGTCATAGACGACGATGGTGTCGTCAGCCGAAACGCCCATGGCGCCGACATATTGGGCGAAGTGCTGCGGCGATGCCAATGTGTGCGGCAGTTTCGAATCCGGATCGGAAACTGCGTCCTGGTCGAGGAAGCGCGCTCCGGGAATGTGGGCGGCATCGTATTCGGCGCGGGCGTCGCGCTTTTGCGCCGGCAGGTACCAGGAGGCGTCGATGATGGTGAGACCCGGCTCGCCAAGTCGCTTTTCCAGCCAATCGGCGTCGACGATGAAGGGACTGTCCTGCGCCATTTTATTCTCCTGCCCCGCCCAGCTTTAACGTCAGTTCGCCGGCATCGGTCCGAATCGGATGCGGAAGCGCCGGTTCTCGCGGCCTTTCTTCTCGATTTTGCCGATATGAATCTCGCCAACCTCGCCGGTCGACCTCACATGCGTTCCGCCGCATGGCTGGCTGTCGATCGAGCCGTCGTCGCCGATGCAGACCAGGCGGATCTTGCCGGTGCCGACCGGTGGGCGGACGTTCTTCGATTTGACCAGGCCGGGATTGGCGGCGAGTTCCTCGTCGGTGATCAGCCGGGTGAAGATCGGATGGTCGGCGCGCACCAGCTCCATCAGCCTCGCCGTCACATCCTCCTTGGTGAAGCCGGCGTCGGGAATGTCGAAGTCGACGCGGCTGTCGTCCTCTGCGACCGCTGCCCCGGTGATTGGGAAAGGGCAAACGACAGTCAGCAGGTGACAGGCGGAGTGCATGCGCATCAGGAGGTGCCGCCGCTCCCAGTCGATCAGGAGTTTCAGCTTTTCGCCGACCGCGGGCAGCGCCTGCTCCGGCGCCGGCACATGGACGATCTCGTCCTTGGTCTCGCCGGTGATGGTGGCGGCGATCGCGATGCGGCCGCCATCGGCGCGCTCAAATATCCCGGTGTCGCCCGGCTGCCCACCGGACGTTGCATAAAAGACTGTCCGATCGAGAAGGATGCCGCCACGATCGTTGATCGCGACGACCTCGGCCTCCGCCGTCTTCTGATAGGCGTCGTCGCGAAACCGCGCCTCGGTTTTGTACGCCATCATGCCACCTTTTCGAACGGCACTGAAATATCGGCTTTTTCTTCCATCCAGCCCGGCACCGGAAGGTTCTTGCCGCGCAGGAACTCCGGATTGAAGAGCTTGGCCTGGTAGCGCGTGCCGTAGTCGGCAAGGATCGTCACGATGGTGTGGCCGGGTCCGAGCTCGCGCGCCAGCCGCACGGCTCCGGCGATGTTGATGCCGGTCGAGCCGCCGACGCAGAGCCCCTCTTCCTGGATCAGGTCGAAAATGATGGGCAACGCTTCCTCGTCCGGGATCTGGTAGGAGAAATCCGGCGTGAAGTCTTCCAGATTGGCGGTGATGCGGCCCTGGCCGATACCTTCGGTGATCGAGCTGCCATCGGATTTCAGCTCACCGCTGGTGTAGAAGCTGTAGAGGGCGGCACCCAGCGGGTCGGCGAGTGCGATCTTGACGTCCTTGCTCTTGCCCTTGAGCCCGAGCGCGACACCCGCAAGCGTGCCGCCGGAGCCGACGGCCGAGACGAAGCCATCGATCTTGCCGCCGGTCTGGGCCCATATCTCCTGGGCAGTCGTGCGGACATGGCCGTCGCGATTGGCGACATTGTCGAACTGGTTGGCCCAGATCGCGCCGTTCGGCTCCGAGCGCGCCAGTTGCTCGGCAAGCCGGCCGGACAGTTTTATGTAATTGTTTGGGTTCTTGTAGGGCACGGCGGGCACCTCGATGAGCTCCGCGCCCAGGATCTTGATCACGTCCCTCTTTTCCTGGCTCTGCGTGTCGGGAATGACGATCACGGTGCGGTAGCCGAGCGCCTTGGCGACCAGCGTCAAGCCGATGCCGGTGTTGCCGGCAGTCCCTTCCACGATGAGCCCGCCGGGCTTGAGCAGGCCGCGCTGCTCGGCGTCGCGGATGATGAACAGGCCGGCCCGATCCTTCACCGATTGCCCCGGATTCATGAACTCGGCCTTGCCGAGGATCTCACAGCCGGTCGCTTCCGAAGCCTTGTTGAGCCGGATCAGGGGCGTGTTGCCGATCGCTTCGATCACAGAACGGGGCATGCGGGATTCCTTTATGTGTGCGGCGAGACCCTAAAAACCGGACGCCCCGGTTTCAAGGTAAGATTTTGTCTGGTCCAGTCGCATTCTGGACGCTGCAACGCTTGCGATCATTTCAACGCCAAGCGCAAAAGCGCTCTTTTCATTCGATTTCTTCGCCGCTACAGCAAGCCCGAACATTCGCAGGACATCGCATGACACTCTACCGGGCCAATCCGAAGGATGGTGTCGCCTGGATCACGGGCGGCAGCAGCGGACTTGGCCGCGCTTTGGCCAAGGATCTTGCCAATCAAGGCTATGCCGTCGCGGTGACCTCTCTGCCCGAAGATCCGGCCGACACGCTGGTCGTCGAAACGGCGCAAATGTCCGGACATGTGAAATCCTTTCCCTGCGACGTCACCGACGAGCAGGGCATGGCGCGTACGGCCGCCGCAATCGAGGAGCAGATGGGCCCCATCGTGCTTGCCGTCTTCAACGCCGGCAACTACATCGCCACCCCCGGCGAGAATCTGGTTGTGCGCGATTTCCACCGCTCCTTCGCCGTGAACTATTTCGGCATCGTCAACGGCGTGGTGCCTGTCGTCGAGCATATGCGCGTGCGCGGACGCGGCCATATCGTTCTGGTGGGATCGGTCACCGCTTATTCGGGCTGGCCGACCACGGCGGCCTATGGCGGCACCAAGGCCGCGATCAACATCCTGGCGGAGTCGCTGAAATACGATTTCGACAAGATGAATATCCGCATCCAGGTCATCAACCCGGGCTTCGTCGACACGCCGCTGACGGAAAAGAACAGGCTGCCGATGCCGGGCCTCATGCCTGTGCATCGCGCGTCGCGCCGCATGGCTCGCGGCATCCGGAAGGGCGGCTTCGAAGTCACCTTCCCGTACCACATAAGCTTGCCGTTGAAGGTGCTCGGCCTGTTGCCGCGGCCGATCGGCCGCTTCGTCATCGGGCTCACCACCCACTGGTGGGGACGGCCATTGCATTTCGATCGCAGGCTGCCTGGCGACAAGAACCCATCCCGCGACAAGGCGGCATAAACCGGCGAAACGGCGATTGCCTGCCGGCGGGTACGGCCATAGGTTGAGAATCATTGCTTGGAGACTGTAATGGGGCGGCGGATCGTGCTGACGGTGCTTGGCCTTGCAGTCGTCCTGATAGCCGTTTTCTTCCTCGGTCCACGCGTGCCGGTCGACACCACAATCCGGTTCAATCCGTCGGCGATCGGCGACGATCCGCAGGCCTATCTGGCGCGCGAAGAGGCTGCCGTGCCCAACATCCGCGACGGCCTCGACAAGGAGATCATCTGGGCGAACCCGATGGTCCATGCCAAGACGCCCTTGGCCATCGTCTATATCCATGGCTTTTCCGCCTCGAAGGGCGAGGTCCGCCCCTTGCCGGACGACATTGCGAATGAATTGGAGGCCAACCTCTTCTACACGCGCCTGACCGGCCACGGCCAGGACGGCGGGGCCATGGCGCAAGGCAGCGTCAATGCCTGGATCAACGACTATGAGGAAGCTTTGGCCATCGGCCGTGCCATCGGTGACAAGGTGATCGTCATCGGGACCTCGACCGGCGGCTCGCTCGCAGCATGGGCTGCAACCCGGCCGGATGCATCGGACGGTGTCGCTGCTATTGCATTCATATCGCCGAATTTCGGCGTCAAGGCCTCCGGCGCCGAGGTTCTCACACTACCCTGGGGCCGGCAGATCGCCGAGCTTGTCGGTGGCAAGGAGCGCAGTTTCCCTGCCCGCAACGCGCTGCACGAGAAATTCTGGACCACCAAATATCCCATGAGGTCGGTGCTGCCGATGGCGGCGCTCACCAATCTCGCCTATGAGGCGCCGGTCGAGAAGGCGAAAATCCCTGCCCTGTTCATCTTCTCGGATTCCGACAAGGTGGTGCGGCCCGACCGGACGCGCGAGATAGCTGGGCGCTGGGGTGCGCCGCATGAGCTGGTGCCGGTCGACGACACCGGCGATCCGGACAATCACGTCATCGCCGGCGATGTGCTGTCGCCGCAGACCACAGCCTTCCTCACCCAGCGTATCGTGGTGTGGGTGAAGGCGTTGATGCAGCAGCAATCAGGCCAGTGAAATCAGGCCAGTGAAATGGAAAAAAACGGCCGAAGCATCGCTCCGGCCGTTCCTGTTCGCGTGGTTCTGCTAGAGCATGATGCCGAAAAGTGTGGAGCGGTTTTCGGACGACATCATGCTCTATGTCTTTGATTTAGAGCCGGATTCAGATTTCAGCTCGACTCGACCTGAAATCATCCGGCTCTAGGCTCAGGCGGCCCGGTTCGCCGGACGCTTGCCGCCAAAGCGGCGCTTGTTGTTGCCCTTGAAGCGCTTGAAGCCGTCGGGCTTGCTCGAGCCATTCGGCTTGGCCGCGGCCAGGCGTTCGCCCTGCGGCTTCGGAGCGCGCTCGCCATGAGGCTTGCCAGCGAAACGCTTGTTGTCGCCACCGTTGCCCGGGCGGCGGCCATCGCGACGGGCGCCGTGATGCTCGCGGTCATTGGCCGGTTCGAAATGACGCTCGGTCTTTTCCCTGGGGTCGCGCTGCGGATCCGGGCTGCCGAGATGGTCGGCCACGACCGGCAGCTTCATGCGGATGATGCGCTCGACCTGCCGCAGCTTGGCGTTTTCCGAAGGATCGCACAGCGTGATCGCAATACCGTCCCTGCCGTTGCGGCCGGTGCGGCCGATACGATGGACATAGCTCTCCGCTTCGTCGGGCAAGTCGAAATTCACGACATGGCTGATGCCGGGCACGTCGATGCCGCGCGCCGCGATATCGGTCGCGACCAGGATGCGCACCGAGCCGTCGCGGAAATCGTTGAGCGCCTTCTGGCGCGCGTTCTGCGACTTGTTGCCGTGGATGACGGCCGCCTCGAAACCGTCACGGGCAAGGTCCTTGGTGACGCGGTCGGCACCATGCTTGGTGCGCGAGAACACGATCACCGAACGCATCGCCTCGTCGGCCAGCATCTTGGACAGCACCTGGCGCTTCTGCTTGGTGCGGGCGAGCACCAAGCTCTGCACGATCTCGACCGCAGCGGTGCTTTGCGGCGAGACTTCGATACGGACGGGGTTCTTCAGCAAGCCCTTGGCAAGCTCCGCGATTTCATCGGGCATGGTGGCCGAGAACAGTGCCGTCTGGCGGTCCGGCGCAGTCGCCTTGGCGATACGCTTGACGTCGTTGATGAAGCCCATGTCGAGCATGCGGTCGCCCTCGTCGAGCACCAGCCATTTGGTGTCGGCAAGGATGAGGTCGCCCTCACGCACTAGGTCGGTCAGGCGGCCGGGCGTGGCGATCAGAATGTCGACGCCGGGCGCAACCTTCTTCACCTGGCTGAAGCGCGAGACGCCGCCCAGCACCAGCGCGGTCGAGACATGCGCGCCCTTGGCGAGGATCTTGATGGTGTCCTCGATCTGCACGGCTAGCTCGCGCGTCGGCGCCAGGATGAGCGCCCGCGTCGTCTTCGGCCGGCGCTTGGTGCCAAGGCCGATGATCTTCGAGAGAATCGGCAGCGCAAAGGCCGCCGTCTTGCCCGAGCCGGTCTGGGCGATACCGAAAATATCGCGCCCCTCGAGCTGCGGCGGGATCGCCTGCATCTGGATCGGCTTCGGATCGGTGAAGCCGGCGGCATGGGTCGCCTTGAGCAGCGCGCCGGAAATCCCAAGTGCTGCGAAACCGTTCAGTTCCGCTGTGTTTTCGTTGGTCAAAGTAATCTTCTTTCACGCGGCCTTGTGGCCGCAAACATCAATGGCGGCAGGGCGCAACCTGCCGTCGGATAAATTGTCATGGAACGACAAGGCGGCGGACAATCGTCCGCGCGGCTGCGCTGTCGTGCCCGCAGACATCATGCCTCGGGGCTTTTTCGCCAGCTTGCCGATCGACCAGGGCCGATTTGCCGGAAAGAGGGAAAACAGACGCAACCAGTCTCATTCGTCGAGAAGGCCGGATGATTCCCGGCCCAAGCGCCTATGCCGCTGCATATGGCTGAGTTCGTCCCGAAATGCAAGGGGCGTCATGTTGCGGCGCAGCAAAACAGAGGTTCTTGCGCTCCCCTGCCGGCGCGATTACCACAAATTACCTATTGGTTTTGAGGACTAGCGATGAAAGACGTGCTGAAGGAACTCGAGCGTCGCCGCGAGATTGCCCGCATGGGCGGCGGCAAGGACCGCATCGAGGCGCAGCACAAGAAGGGCAAGCTCACCGCGCGCGAGCGTATCGAGATATTCCTCGACGAGGGCTCGTTCGAGGAGTTCGACATGTATGTCGAGCATCGTTCGACCGATTTCGGCATGGAGAAGACCAAGATCGCCGGCGATGGCGTCGTCACCGGCTGGGGCACCGTCAATGGGCGTCCGGTCTATATCTTCGCCAAGGATTTCACCGTGTTCGGCGGCTCGCTGTCGGAAGCGCATGCCGAGAAGGTCATCAAAGTCCAGGAGATGGCTCTGCGCAACCGCGCGCCGATCATCGGCCTCTACGACGCCGGCGGCGCACGTATCCAGGAAGGCGTGGCGGCGCTTGGCGGCTATGCCGAGATATTCCAGCGCAATGTGCTCGCCTCCGGCGTCATCCCGCAAATCTCGCTGATCATGGGTCCCTGCGCCGGCGGCGACGTCTACTCGCCCGCCATGACCGATTTCATCTTCATGGTGCGCGACACCTCCTACATGTTCGTCACCGGGCCGGACGTGGTGAAGACGGTGACCAACGAGACGGTGACTGCCGAAAGCCTCGGCGGCGCGTCCGTCCACACCACCAAATCTTCCATCGCCGATGGCGCCTATGACAATGATGTCGAGGCGCTGCTGCAAATGCGCCGGCTGGTCGATCTTTTGCCAGCGTCGAACACAGCCGAGATTCCCGAGATAGAGTGCTACCAGTCGGTGACGGATCACGACCTGTCGCTCGACCGGCTGATCCCCGACAATGCCAACAAGCCCTACGACATCAAGGAGTTGATCCTGAAGGTCGCGGACGAAGGCGATTTCTTCGAGATTCAGCAGAGTTTCGCCAAGAACATCGTCACCGGCTTCGGCCGCGTCGAGGGCCGCACGGTCGGTTTCGTCGCCAACCAGCCGATGGTGCTGGCCGGCGTGCTCGATTCCGACGCCAGCCGCAAGGCCGCGCGCTTCGTGCGCTTCTGCGACTGTTTTTCTATTCCCATCGTCACTTTCGTCGACGTGCCAGGCTTCCTGCCGGGCACCGCGCAGGAATATGGCGGGCTAATCAAGCATGGCGCCAAACTGCTCTTCGCCTATGCCGAGGCGACCGTGCCGAAGATCACCGTCATCACCCGCAAGGCTTATGGCGGCGCCTATGACGTGATGGCTTCGAAGCATCTGCGCGGCGACATGAACTATGCCTGGCCGACGGCGCAGATCGCGGTGATGGGCGCCAGGGGCGCGGTCGAGATCATCTATCGCAAGGACATCGGCGATCCGGAGAAAATCGCCGCTCATACAAAGACTTACGAGGACCGCTTCCTGTCGCCTTTCGTCGCCGCCGAACGCGGCTATGTCGACGAGGTGATCATGCCACACTCGACCCGGCGTCGCGTCGCGCGGGCGCTGCGCATGCTGCGCAACAAGGATATGCAGAACCCCTGGAAGAAGCACGACAACATCCCGCTGTGAAAGACCTCCCGCCAGCCGAAGGGACAACCGCTAACATGAGCGCGGAGACGAAATGCGAATAACACTTGCGGCCCAGGGCCTTATTCCGTGCAAAGGCTATGGCGGCATCCAGCGGCAGGTCGAATGGCTGACTACGGAAATGGTCAAAATGGGGCATCAGGTGACATTGATCGCCGGCCCGGGATCGTCGCATCCGATGTGCGAGGTCCGCCACGCGGTGACCAATGACGAATGCCGCGCGGCTGTTCCCAAGGACACTGATATTGTCCATCTCCATGCCTGGAAGGTCGAAGTTCCTTTTCCGACGCTCAATACCGAGCGCGGCCATCTGCCGGATTACCCCAGGCCGCAGCCGAACTGGAGCTTCATCAGCGCCCGCCATGCCGAGCTGCATGGGCGCAAGACCTTCGTTTACAATGGCTTTCCGGTGGATGCCTATCGCCTGGCAGCGACGAAGAACGACCATCTATTCTTCATGGCGGCCATCGCGCGGGCCGGAAAGGGCCTCAATCGGGCGGTGGACCTGGCGAAAAAGTACGATTTCAAGCTCGATATCGCCGGCGGCTCGCGCTGGAAGCTGCTTGGCCGCAGCAAGACGCGACGCGAGGGCGTGTTCTTCAAGAGCCTGTCACTGCGCTTCCGCTATCACGGCATGGTCGATGGTGAACCGAAGGTGCGATTGCTGGGCGAGACCAAAGCCTTTCTGAATCCGATTTCCTGGGAGGAGCCTTTCGGCAATGCGCCGGTCGAATCCATGCTGTGCGGCACGCCGGTCTTGACCACGGCATGCGGCGCGCTGCCCGAAACCGTCGATGCCGATACCGGCCGTTTCTTCGACACGGATGAGGAGTTCGCGCGCGGTTTCGGTGAAATCGACGGTTTGTCGGCGCAAAGATGCCGCGAATCCGCGGCAGACCGGTTCCCGATCCAAAAGGCCGCAAAAGCCTATATCGAGCTCTACCACCGTATTCTTGATGGCGAAGCGCTTCCATGAGACATCACGCAGGTGTTTCTTAGCAGCGCTGACCGTTCCGGACCGAAAGAGTATCGCGCATTGCGCCCCATCCTGATCTTCTGCCTGCCGGCGATCGGTGATTTCATCCGCTGCCACTCGGCCATCCGGATCATCGCCGAGAGATTCCCGGGGCAGCCGATCGACATCATCACTTCAAGGGTCGCCGCGCCGCTGGCGCGGCTGATGCCGCATGTTCGCAAGGCCTGGATAGCCGAGAAGCACTGGAAGCCAGGGCTGAATGAGCGGGCTGGTCTGGCACGCGAAATCCGCCGGGAGAATTACCAGGCGGCCTATATGCTCACCAGCAGCACCAAGGCTTGCCTGGTGCCATGGCTGGCCAGAATACCGGAGCGCATCGGCTATCCGCGCGAGTTCCAGTTCGGCATCGTCAACCGGCTGCCCGCCGGTTGGCTGAAATCGATGCTTGCATTCGGCCCGCGCAAGACGCGGGTGGCAGACCAGGTTTGCGCAATCGCGCGTCTCGGCAAAAGGCCTGCCGAGGACGGACCATTGCCGGCTCCGCAGCTGGTTGTTTCCGCCGAAGAGCTTGCCGGTTGGCGTCGGCGCAACGGGATCGACCCTGCAAAGCCGGCGATTGCCCTCTACACATCGGACTTTGCCAACAAACGCTCATGGCCGATGGAGCGCTTCGTCTCGATCGCGCGCGACCATGTTGCCCGCGGCTGGTCGGTCTGGCTGATCGGCGGGCCGCGCGAGCGGCACGCTGCGGCGGAAATCAGGGCTTGTTTGCCCGCGGCGCTCGATTTTACCTCGACGCCCGATATTGCGGAAGCCATGTGCCAGATCGCGGCCTCGACCATTTTTCTCGGCGTCGACGGCGGCATCTCCCACGCTGCTGGGGCGCTGGGCGGCCCTTGTGTGCTCATATACGGTTTGAACCGAGCCTATATGCACGGTCCGGTGAACGAACAGGTGATCTTTCTCGAGCCGCCGATTTCGACGCCGGGCTGGGTGAAGAACACGCGCGCGGTATCCGAGGACAGGGTTCGCGAGGCGCTTGCGGCAGCGATCCGAAAAAACGCGCCGCAATTCACCTGACCTATTCCTCGGCTGCCGCCCCGAAACCCGCGCCCATGCTCGCGCGCGCCGTGGTCGCCCAAGGCGTGGCGTGATTGTCGATGCGCATCTGGAAGATGAAATAGGTCGGCGAGCAGAAGCCGATGCCCTTGACCCTGGCGGCGCCCGGTGTGTCCGGCGGCAGCGACTGGCACATATAATCCTCGCGGCAGAAATGGTCAGCCGAGCAGGCTGGGCGGTTGCCGCGGTTGACCGAGCCGCCGAGACACTGGTCGAAATTGTTGGTGGCCACGCAGGTGTCGAACTTCTTGCCGCCGACCAAGCCGCAGATCTCGCTCGGCATCGGCTTGCCGGGCTTGAAAGCGGAGAAGGCGCGATCCTTGTCATCGCAGGCGCGATACGCGAAGCCTCCCGGAACGCCGATCTTCGGCGGCCGGCAGGTATAGGCAGTGCGCGAGATCGCCGGCGCGAAGGCAGCGAATTGGCCGGTGATCTTGTAGCGATCGTTGAACGGCTGCGTCACGTTGCTGGCGATCGAGCCGGTGAGGCAAGGATGGCCCGAAAACATCGCTGGACTGTCTTTCGGCAGCAGGCATTGCGCCAGTTCGGTTCTCACCCCCGAAGCGGTGGCGATCGGCGTGCAGACCGTGCCGGCGCCGCATTGCCAGGTGCCGCCGAAGCGGCTTGCGTCATCCAGCATCAGGCATGGCATTGCCGTTTCGGCCGGCGCATAGGCGGGCTCGCCCGCATCCTTCCAGACGGCGGGCGGTGCGAAGGAGAGCGGACGAAAACGATTGGGCTCCCTGGCTTCAGCCGTCGCCTTGAGCCACGCCTCGCGGCGCGCAATCTCGGCATGGAGATGCGGCGAGATGCCGACTTCGATACGGTTGAGCGGCGAGGTCGTGGCGTCGTCGAGACCGATGAAATGGAAGCCGGCGGTCGAGCCCGCCTGATGGCAACCCTGGCAGGCGCCGTTGTCGAGCCGCTCGATCAAAGCGTCCGGCGTGCGCGCCAAGGTAAACTTCGAATAGTCTAGCCCGGCGAACTCCTTTGGGTCGAACAGCGGCGTGAACGGATGATTGGCTTGCCTTGCACTGCCGAAGGTCGACCAGGAGACGACTTTTCGGGCGAGGAATTCGTCCGGGATTTCGTAGACGCCGAGATCGACCGCCGCGGCATTGGCGCGGACATAGTCGGCAAGCCGCGCTTTCAGATCGGCGTCCTCGGCAAGCCGGGCTGTGTCCGGCGTATTTTCCAGCGGTTTTTCGCCGACCCTCGAACCATCGATGCTGAAGATGCGCATCAGGTAGGCGGCCTGCCCGCCGAACTCGGTTTCCTGGCCGGAAGGAAAGCGCACCACCTGCGCGTTGAGCTCGAGCTGCTTGAAGGATAGCGAGGCCTTTTCGAGCGGCCCGCCGGTCAACCAGCCGGCATCGACCGTTTCGTCGAGCTGCGGCGTCCAGCGGCCAGCAGCGCCTACACAGCCCCCGTCGGCGTCTTGCGCGACGCGGTATATGGCGCTGAAGTTGAACGGCAGGCGCGAGGCCAGTTGCTTGCCGTTCTTCCTGAAGCTGTAGGCCAGGCGATAGATGAACCGCACCTCGCCGCAGTTCGTCTCGTTGCCAAGCGTTGCGAAATCGCGCCGGTCGAGACGGTTGACGACACCGATCAGACGGAAGCGCGCCGCGTTCGTCTTCAGCCAGCGCATGTCGATGATGCGGCCGACATTGCCGTCGGTCACTTCGTAGAGAGTGCGGCCGCCGGCCTTCATCTCGGTTCGCAACGCGGCGACATCGCCGGCCACTGTGTCGACGATGGCGTGATAGGCCGGTGCCTCATCATAGAGGGATTTCAGATCGTCGCTGCCGTCGACGCCGAAGAGGTCGGCGAAGCCATATCCCCCGGCATCTAGTGCGGCGAGCACGCGTGGGTCGTCGATGATGGCAACCGGATGATCGGCGGCGCGCGCCGGCTGGGCAATGAAAGCGGCCAGGACGGCAACAAGCAGCCCCAGCCGCTTCATAGGACAGCGCTCTGCGCCAGCTCGCGAAGAACCGGCACCATGGCCAGAGGCAGGTCTTCTGCGATCAAACCCGGCCCAAAGCGGCTGCCGGCTTCGGCGTGGATCCAGACCGCGGCGCAAGCCGCTTCGAAGGCCGGCATGCCTTGCGCCAGAAGCCCGGCAATGATGCCCGCCAGCACGTCGCCCGACCCGGCGGTGGCGAGCCATGGCGCGCCATTGCTATTGATCGCGGCGCGGCCCTCCGGCGAGGCGATCACGCTGTCGGCGCCCTTGTAGACGATCACGGCGTTGGCGCGCTGCGCGGCTTCGCGTGCCTTGGCCAGCTTCGACAAGGCCTTGTTGCCGGCAATGTCGGCAAACAACCTGCCGAACTCACCCTCATGCGGCGTCATGATCAACGCCGGCGCGTCCGGTCTGGCGGCCGCCTCGAACAGCGTCAAGGCCGCATTGCGGAAAGAGGTGATGCCGTCGGCGTCGAGCACGAGGCCCTCAACGCCGCCGTCCTGCCGGTTTTTGGCGAGCACGGCGAGCGCGAAATCGCGCACCTTGTCACCGATGCCGAAGCCGGGGCCGAGAACGAAGGCGGACGGCCGGCGATCGCCGATAAGATCATGCACATCCTCGATCGCGTCGACCTTGCGCAGCATGATCGAGGTCAGATGCGCAGCGTTGACCTGCATGGCGTTGGCGGGCGAGAGCACGGTGACGGCCCCTGCTCCGCTTCTGGCGGCCGCAAGCGCCGACAGCCGCGCCGCGCCGGTCGCCGATGGTCCGCCCGAAAAGACGCTGGTATGGCCGCGCTTGTATTTGTGCGTGTCGAGGGCGGGCGCGGGAAAGCTTGCGATCCAGAGCCCGGGGCGATTCTCAAAGGCCCGCGGCGCGACCTCGTCGATGATCTCGTCACGAATGCCGATGTCGGCCAACACGATCTCGCCGCATCGCTCGCGGCCAGGCAGCAGCAGATGCCCAGGCTTCTTTCGTGCGAAGGTCACCGTGAGAGCCGCGCCAAATGCCGAACCGAGGATTTCGCCGCTTTCGCCTGAAACGCCCGAAGGCAGGTCGATCGCGACAACCGGCAGGTTCATGCCCGTCGCGGTGTCGACCGCGCCTCTGGCGTCGCCGGCGAGAGGCTTCGACAGGCCCGCACCATAGATGGCGTCGACAACCAGCGATCCAGCTTCCGCGGTGAAGGCTGAAAGCGGGTGCCGCTCCAGAGCGCAATCAGCCGCCGCGAGCGCGGCGTCGCTGCCTGCCTTCGGTTCACCCGATATCCACAGGGCCACATCGACGCCGGCCGCGGCCAGCAGCCGCGCCACGACGTAGCCGTCGCCGCCATTGTTGCCCGGGCCGCACAGCACGTGCACCTTCTTCGCGCCAGGATAGCGCGCCAGCACGACGGCCGCGACCGCCTCGCCCGCGCGTAGCATCAAGCGATAGCCGTCGAGCGGTCCGGCCGCGATTGTCAGCCTGTCGGCCTCGGCCATTTCGGCCGGCGATAGAAGTTCATTGCGCATGGGATTGCCGATCTCCATGCGATCAAGCATTGTCCAGTTTTCGGTTCGAAAGCAAACCAGTGACCGCGCCTTGTCTTGCAAATGCGGTCGCATCCGGGAGGGTTCAGCCTGCAAATTGCGCTGTCTGCCCATTTTTTACGCAGACGCGAGGAGGAGCGATGTATACGGTTTGGGCGTCCATGACGCATCCGATGCAGCCGGTGACGCGAATTTGCACCCGGACGCGGCATGGGCGCGAAAACGCCCCTCACCGCCTGCTCTCCTCAGGATTGGCACGCTTCGTGCTTGATGAAGGCGCAAGCGGGGCACACAACCCGTCTTCTTGGCAGTGGAGGCCACTTTTTACATGAAAAAGATCGAAGCGATCATCAAGCCATTCAAGCTGGACGAAGTGAAGGAAGCGCTTCAGGAGGCCGGACTGCAAGGCATCACCGTCACCGAAGCCAAGGGTTTCGGCCGTCAGAAGGGCCATACCGAGCTCTATCGCGGCGCCGAATATGTCGTCGATTTCCTGCCCAAGGTGAAGATCGAGGTGGTGCTTGGCGACGAGGCTGTCGAAGGCGCCATCGAGGCCATCCGCAAGGCGGCGCAGACCGGCCGCATCGGCGATGGAAAAATCTTCGTCTCCAACATAGAGGAAGTCGTGCGCATCCGCACAGGCGAGACCGGCATCGACGCCATCTGACCAAACCTACAATCCATTTCCGGACGTCATCACACAGGGAAGAAATGACATGACGACAGCCAAAGACATCATGAAGCAGATCAAGGACAACGACGTGAAATTCGTCGACCTGCGCTTCACCGATCCGCGGGGCAAGCTGCAGCATGTGACGATGGATGTCGTCGAGGTGGAGGAAGACATGTTCGCCGACGGCGTCATGTTCGACGGCTCCTCGATCGCCGGTTGGAAGGCAATCAACGAGTCCGACATGGTGCTGATGCCGGACACGGATACCGTCCATATGGATCCGTTCTTCGCCCAGTCGACCATGGTCATCCTGTGCGACATCCTCGATCCGATTTCGGGCGAGGCTTACAATCGCGATCCGCGCGGCACCGCCAAGAAGGCCGAGGCCTACATGAAGGCGGAAGGGATCGGCGACACCATCTATGTCGGTCCCGAGGCCGAGTTCTTCGTGTTCGACGACGTCAAGTACAAGGCCGATCCCTACAACACCGGCTTCCGTCTCGACTCGACCGAACTGCCCTCCAACGACGATACCGACTACGAGACCGGCAATCTCGGCCACCGTCCGCGCATCAAGGGCGGCTATTTCCCGGTGCCACCGATCGATTCCTGCCAGGACATGCGCTCCGAGATGCTGACCGTGCTCGCCGAAATGGGCGTGCGCGTCGAAAAGCACCACCACGAGGTCGCCGCCGCGCAGCACGAGCTCGGCATCAAGTTCGACACGCTGGTGCGCAACGCCGACAAGATGCTGATCTACAAGTATGTCGTGCACCAGGTCGCCAACGCCTACGGTAAGACAGCCACCTTCATGCCGAAGCCGGTGTTCGGCGACAACGGCTCGGGCATGCACGTCCACCAGTCGATCTGGAAGGGCGGCAAGCCGACCTTCGCCGGCAACGAATATGCCGGCCTGTCGGAGAGCTGCCTCTATTACATCGGCGGCATCATCAAGCACGCCAAGGCGATCAACGCCTTCACCAACCCGCTGACCAACTCCTACAAGCGTCTGGTGCCGGGCTATGAGGCGCCGGTGCTGCTCGCCTATTCGGCGCGCAACCGCTCGGCTTCCTGCCGCATTCCGTTCGGCAACTCGCCGAAGTCGAAGCGCGTCGAGGTCCGCTTCCCCGATCCGGGCGCGAACCCCTATCTCGGTTTCGCCGCCATGTTGATGGCCGGCCTCGATGGCATCAAGAACAAGATCCACCCCGGACAGCCGATGGACAAGGATCTCTACGACCTGCCGCCGAAGGAGCTGAAGAAGATCCCGACCGTCTGCGGCTCGCTGCGCGAAGCCCTGCAGAACCTCGACAAGGACCGCGGCTTCCTGAAAGCTGGCGGCGTCTTCGACGACGATCAGATCGACAGCTATATCGAGCTCAAGATGGCCGAGGTCATGCGCTTCGAAATGACCCCGCACCCGGTCGAGTACGACATGTATTATTCAGTCTAAGCTTCTGATCGGATGGAAATTCCGCCCTTGGAAGGCACTCCCTTCCAAGGGCTTTTCATTTCAGAAGACGGGCTTTCGAGCCGGCGCGGCGCGTGCCGGCCGGGCTCGCGCACCGGCACCGCCGGCTGCTCGCATTTCTCCGGCAACATCTTCCTCGCCCTGGTCAACCGCGACGGGAACCGCACGCCGCTGCCTGCCCCACGCCAAGACGTAGTGGCAGCGCTCAAATCGCGTGCGTGATTGCCGCCTGACGGTGGCGGCAGACTGGCCTGTATTGCCGGCTCATCTCATGCAAAAAGCCCCAGCGGGTTTCCGCTGGGGCTTTTCTAGCGTGCTCATCGCGCCAAGGGCCTGCGCCCCAGGGCAAGCGAGGAGATCAGGCGGCGGCCGAAACCGCGGCGGTCGAAACCTGCGAGATCGTCTTCAGCACCTGCGAGGCGATCTGGTAGGGGTCGCCCTGCGAGTTCGGGCGACGGTCTTCCAGGTAGCCCTTGTAGTCGTTCTTGACGAAGGAGTGCGGCACGCGGATCGAAGCGCCGCGGTCGGCGACACCGTAGGAGAACTTGTTCCACGGCGCGGTTTCGTGCTTGCCGGTCAGGCGCTTGTCGTTGTCCGGGCCGTAGACCGCGATATGATCCATCAGGTTCTTGTCGAACTGCGCCATCAGCGCCTCGAAATAGGCCTTGCCGCCGACTTCACGCATGTACTTGGTCGAGAAGTTGCAGTGCATGCCCGAGCCGTTCCAGTCGGTGTCGCCGAGCGGCTTGCAGTGGAACTCGATGTCGATGCCGTATTTTTCGGTCAGACGCAGCAGCAGATAGCGCGCCATCCAGATCTGGTCGGCGGCCTTCTTGGAGCCCTTGCCGAAAATCTGGAATTCCCACTGGCCCTTGGCCACTTCGGCGTTGATGCCTTCATGGTTGATGCCGGCGGCGAGGCAAAGGTCGAGATGTTCCTCGACGATCTGGCGGGCGACATCGCCGACGTTCTTGTAGCCAACGCCGGTGTAATACGGACCCTGCGGGGCCGGGTAGCCGCTCTCGGGGAAGCCAAGCGGACGGCCGTCCTTGTAGAAGAAATATTCCTGCTCGAAGCCGAACCAGGCATCCTCGTCGTCGAGGATGGTCGCGCGGCTGTTGGATTCATGCGGGGTGACGCCATCGGGCATCATCACTTCGCACATGACCAGAATACCGTTGGTGCGGGCCGGGTCTGGATAAAGCGCGACCGGCTTCAGCACGCAATCGGAGCTGCGGCCCTCGGCCTGGTTCGTGGAGGAACCATCGAAGCCCCATAGCGGCAGCTGCTCGAGCGTCGGGAACTCGGCGAATTCCTTGATCTGGGTCTTGCCGCGCAAATTGGGGACCGGTGTGTAGCCGTCCAGCCAGATATACTCGAGCTTGTATTTGGTCATTCTAGAGCCTCTCGTTGCTTGATCACCGCCAAATGGTGGCGACGCTCGGCCGGCTCGAGCCGGCCTGCCGACGGTCAAAAAGCAATTCGTATGCCACTCGGCCTTCGCGGGGTGCGGCAAAATGGTCATGGCAACGCGTTGATTTTGTTGAGCCGTCTCAGCAATGCGACTGGATCGTTCAGGCGCCGTTTTTGCTTACAAAATAGGCATTTGCTGATCTTTTTGTAAGCATATTGCCTAAAGGAGTCGCAGGGCATATTTTGGTGGGAAGGTGAATCGGTACGCTCCTGAAAAGGCGAGGAGATCGGCAATGCAAGTCACGCCATCGCGGCCGTCGGCAAAAGTCCTGCTGTTCCCGCTCGCAGCACGCAAGTCTGCCTCAAATTTAGGCGCAAAGGCCAAATTCGCGGCAGAACTTGCGGCACTTCGCGGCGAGCACGCCGACTTCGACGGCTGGTACCACGAAGCGGCGATCGAGGAAGAGAACCAGCAGCGCAAGAGCTGAGCTGTCCGCTTTCTTGCAATTGGGCATGAAAAAAGCCCGGCGTGATCGCTCACGCCGGGCCTTCTGTTTGAACGGGATGACCGAGGTCATTCCTTGGCGTGGAGGTCTGTGCCGAGCGTATCCCTGACGAAGATCATGCCGATGATAAGCGACATTGCCGCGATGATAACCGGGTACCAGAGACCGTAGTAGATATCGCCCTTGTAGGCGCTGAGCGCGAACACCGTTGCCGGCAGCAGACCGCCGAACCAGCCATTGCCAATGTGGTAGGGCAGCGACATGCCGGTGTAGCGAATGCGGGTCGGGAACATCTCGACCAGGATGGCTGCGATCGGCCCATAGACCATGGTCACGAACAGCACCAGGATGAACAGGATGCCGATCGTGAGCGGCCAGTTGATGGCTGCCGGATCGGCAGTCATGGCGAACGGACCGCCGCCCGGGATATTGTAGACGGTGACTTCGGGCGCACCCGCCGCCTCCTCCTTGGTCAGCAGCTTGTCGGCGATCGCCTTGTCGGCCGGAACCGTCGCCTTTTCGCCGCCGCGGATGGCCGCGGCATCGAGCTTGAGTTCGGGATTGGCCGCGATGAAGGCGTCGAGCTTCTGGTCCGGAACCTTGGCCGCGGCGCGCTTCAGCGGATAGCCGCCGTCCCGCAGCGCCATGTTCACCGCTTTCTGGAAGGCCGCCTCCTTGGCCTTGGCCTGATCGCCAGCGGCAACGGCATCATAGGACGCCACCGTCTCGTTGCCGATCTTGACCGTGGCAGCCGTGCCGGGCGCTGCCGTCGCAACGACGTCGTAAGGCACCGAGTTCTTGGTCAGGAACGACGTCGCGATATCACAGGATGTCGTGAACTTCGCCGTGCCGACAGGATTGAACTGGAACTTGCAGTCGCCGGGCGCCGCCGTCACCGTCGCGCGGGTGTTCTGCTGCGCGGTGGCCAGAGCCGGATTGGCGGCCCAGGTCAGAGCCTTGAACAGCGGGAAGGTGCAGACGATGCCCAACGCAAGGCCTGCCATGATGATGGGCTTACGGCCGATCTTGTCCGACAGCCAGCCGAACACGACGAAGAAGATCGAGCCGACGGCCAGCGCGATAGCGATCATGACGTTGACCGACCATGCGTCGACCTTCAGCACGTTCTGCAGGAAGAACAGGGCGTAGAACTGCCCGTTGTACCAGATCACGGCCTGGCCGGCGGTAAGGCCGAGCAGCGCCAGAAGGGCGATCTTGGCGTTCTTCCACTGACCGAAAGCTTCCGTTAACGGCGCCTTGGAGCCCTTACCTTCCTCCTTCATGCGCTGGAAGGTCGGCGACTCCGAAAGCGACAGCCGGATCCAGATCGAGATGGCGAGCAGCAGGAACGAGACGATGAAGGGGATGCGCCAACCCCAACTGGCGTAGGTCTCCTTGCTGAGCGAGCCCTGGACGATCAGGATGACGATCAGCGACAGGAACAGGCCGAGCGTCGCCGTGGTCTGGATCCAGGACGTGTAGTAGCCGCGTCGGTCGTCCGGCGCGTGTTCGGCGACGTAGGTCGCGGCACCGCCATACTCGCCGCCAAGCGCAAGGCCCTGCAGCATGCGCAGCCCGATCAGGATCACGGGCGCCGCGATGCCCCAACTGGCATAGCCGGGCAGCAGGCCCACCAGGAAGGTGGACAGGCCCATGATCGTCATAGTGACGAGGAAGGTGTATTTGCGGCCGACGAGATCGCCGATGCGGCCAAACACGAGCGCGCCGAACGGACGCACAAGGAAGCCGGCGGCAAAGGCCAGCAGCGCGAAGATGTTGCGCGTCGCTTCGGGAATCGCCGGGCTGAAGAAGGTCGAGCCGATGAAGGCGGCCAGCGAGCCGTAGAGATAGAAATCATACCACTCGAAAACGGTACCGAGCGAGGAGGCGAAGATGACCTTCTTCTCCTCCCGCGTCATGCCGCGGCTGGTTCCGCCGGCGGTCGAAGCCATTGCCATTGATATATCCTCCCGTGAGATCCCGTCTGTCCTCGATGGCTGCGCGCCACCGTCCGCGCTCCTGCGAACGCGGACTCAAAAACGCAGCCAACGAAGGAAAAATGACAGAAAGGGCGGGCGAAAGGCACCGCGACGATGGGATTATGACTTTGGTATTAGGTGCGCTGCGAAAGCTGAGTGCAGCACTTGGAGCGGATCATTTCCGGCACCGGGCCGCAAATATCGCCGATCGAATGTGTCTTCTTGGAAAGGAAGCGTTTCTCAAGATGCATGGCCAAGCGTCAGCGATTGATCGCCACCGTCTCGTCGTTGATTATCCCAAGGCGTGCTTCAATCAATGCGATCTCGTCGGGCGCGTCGGCGCCAGAGGCCTCTATCTCCATGAAGAGTTGCTCGAAGCCACCCGGCGTCACTATTGCAAACATCTGCCCGGGCTCGTCGCCAATGTTTCGCCAACTGTGACGCACGTGAGGAGGCAAAACAACGACGGCGCCTGGAGGGGCATCGAATTCCTCGTCACCACATTGGAAACGATAGATCCCGCGTATCACCCGAAAAACCTCGGTCTCTCGGGTGTGAGTGTGAGGGGCCGGGCCTTTCCCGGGTGGGGTGAAAGTTTCCCACATCCCGAATGCGCCGTTCGTCTCGGCGGCAGTGGCATGGATCACAACTTTTGCGCCATGGGGCGCTTTAGCCAGGCGCTCCCTGGCCGGCATTGAGGTTACCGCATTCCGAAAGTCTGACATTGCCGCCCCCCGATTGCGCGGCGAATAATAGCATAGGATCGGTTGCCGGATAGCTGTCAGTGGCCAAGCGGTATTCTGAACGGAACCCGTTGTGCGGCGTTCCTGAAGTTACTTTAGCCCTGCAGCGCCTCGAGCAGGCTGACCGCCGCCATCATGTCGCGCTTGCGCGCCAAGCGGCGCGCCAAGGCCTCCGCATCCTGGCCCCAATGCTCGATCTGCCAATCCTCGTCGACATGGCCGGCCGCCCAGGCTTCCTCGCCGTCGAGCTCGCCGAAATCGACGGCCAGCGCCAGCAGCGCCGAGCCGGTCAGCGCGGTCATGACATGGATGGCGGCCAGCCGCATCGGCTCCGAGCGCTGGCCAAGATGCGCGCCGAGGACGGCGATGGTTTCGCGGGGCTGCTCGACATGGACGACGCCTTCGGCAAGGTTGAAGCGTGCGCCGAGATGGCCGCGCGCCCAGTCCAGCACCGGGTCCCAATGCTTGTTTTGGCGATCGACCAGGCCTTGCGGGCCGTCGGCGCGGTAGCAAAGAAGATCGGACGAGGCGAAGCGCAGGATATCCTCCAGCACCGCCTGCGGATCGGAGGCGACGCCGTCGATGGCGGTGTTCACTAGCCGCATGACCGGCATCGTCAGGGGATCGATGACTTCGCCTTGCGCGCTGAATTCAGCGGCCACAAGTGCTGCAGCCTTTTCGGTCGGCAACACCATCACAGCCTTGCCCGGCGTGCGCACCGGGCGGCCGTCGAGATGAACGGCAAAGCCATTCTCGACGGGAGTCACCGAAACAGCCTGGTAGAAACGCTTCGGCAGCGGCGTCTTCATCTGGATCTGGGCGCGGCGCACAGGATCGGGATCTGAAAGCAGCTTACCGGCTTCGAGGTCTTCGAGGATGTCGCGCATGCCGAACTCCTTAAAGCAATTTGAGGAAAAGTGTGAAGCGGTTTTGCGTCCGCAATCGCGTCAACACAAAGAGATAGGGCAGCTTGCCGTTCCGCGAGCTGATCTATGGTGCGGGTTGTCTGCGCGCCGGGCGATTGACGATGATCAGCCCGGTGGCAATAAGGCCGAGCGCCAGGAAAATCCTGGTCGTCGGCAGCTCGCCCAACAGCACCGCGCCGCACAGGACGCCGAACACCGGCGACAGAAAGGCGAAGCTCGACAAGCCGGCCGCCGGATAGCGCGTGAGCAGCCAGAACCACAACACATAGGTGAAGGCGACGATATAGAAAGACTGGAACAGCAGCGCCAGTGTCGGCAGGACGGCAAGCGCTCGAATGGGCGGGCCGGCGAAAGGCATCACCAGGATACCAACGACGGCCGCGCCGGCCAGCTGATAGAGCAGCAGTTTCTCCGCGCGCGTCTCGACCAGCCTCGATCGTTTGATGACGATGCTGGTCGCTGCCCAGAGAATGCCAGAGCCGAGACTGAGCAGATCGCCGGTCAGTGTCGCGCCGCTGCCGGCAGTGATGCCGTCGGAGAAGACCGCCGCCAGACCGCAGAAGGCGAGAACAAGGCCACCGAGCTTGCGCGCATTGATACGCTCGCCAAGCAGGAAATGTCCGCCGATCAGCACCCAGAACGGCATGGTGTTGACCAGGAGCGTGTTGCGGGCAACGGTCGTGTATTCGAGGCCGATATAGAGACACAGGAACTCGACGCCGAAGAGCACGCCGACGACGATACCGGCGGCCAGCGTCCGATCCGCTTCGAAGAGCTTGATGCCGCGCAGCCGGCACCAGACGAACACGCAGGCTCCCCCGATGAGCGAACGTGCGATCGAGACGAAGACAGGGTCGTAGCCGGAGTATGACACCTTGGCGGCGACATAGTTCAGGCCCCAGGAAAAGGTCAGCCCGACCATGATGGCCGCCGCGGCCATGTCGACTGCATCGCGGCGATCCAATGCGGGGGCGACAGCCAAGTCAGTCTTCCGCGCTCTGGTCGTCGAAGCCGATCAGGTTCCAGCTCTGGCGCATATGCGGCGGCATCGGCGCCGTGACGTCGATGACGCCGTGGTCCGGATGCGGGATGATGATGCGGCGCGCATGCAGGTGCAGGCGGTTTTGAATGCCGCCCGGGAAATCCCAGTTGGTATCGGCCTCGAAATATTTGGGATCGCCGATGATCGGGCAACCTATGTAGGCGGAGTGAACGCGAAGCTGGTGCGTGCGGCCGGTATAGGGCTCCATCTCCAGCCAGGTCATCGTCTGCGCCGCCTGCTCGATGACACGGTAGTAGGAGACGGCGTGGTCGGCGCCCTTCTCGCCATGCGCGGCTACGCGCACGCGGTCGCCATCTTCCGTGGGCTCCTTGATCAGCCAGGTCGAGATCTTGTCCTCGCGCTTGGGCGGCACGCCCTTGACCAGCGCCCAGTAGGTTTTCTTGGTCTCTCGCGCGCGGAACGCCTCCGACAGCTTCATCGCCGCAAGACGGGTACGGGCAACCACCAGCACGCCGGACGTGTCGCGATCGAGGCGATGGACGAGGCGCGGCTTCTCGCCCTTCTTGTTGCGCCAGGCCTCCAGCATGTCGTCGACATTGCGGGTGACGCCGGAGCCGCCCTGGACCGCCAGGCCAGCCGGCTTGTTGAAGACGAAAACTTTCGGATCCTCATGCAGGAGCATCTTGGCGAGCACGTCGGCATCGCCCTGGTTGCGGATCGAGTGGCCGGTGAGCGGCGCATCGCCCTTCTTATCGACGTCGAGCGGCGGAACGCGGACAGACTGGCCGGGCTCCACACGCGTGTCGGCCTTCACCCGGCCGCCATCGACCCGGATCTGCCCCGACCGAAGCAACTTCTGCAGATGGCCGAAGCCGAGGCCCGGATAATGGACCTTGAACCAGCGGTCGAGCCGCATGCCCGCCTCACCGGCCTCAACCGTGATCTGTTCAACACCTGCCATGACTTTGCTTTTCCATTCGAAAGCGGCGCCATAGCACTAAGGCGGACAGGTTGCGAGCCAAAGGCCCAACAAAGAGCGATAATTACCCCAAACGTCGTCTGATCAATTGCCCGAAGGCGTAAGCACCGCGCAGACGGTCGAGCGCGTCAGAAAGCGCTTCTCGCGGCCATTGTCGAGCGAGAACATCCCGCCCCTGCCCTTCACCACATCGATGATGAGATCGGTGTGCTTCCACGCCTCATATTGAGAGGCGCTGATATAGACCGGCGTATCGCCGATTTCGCCCAATTTCACTTCATTGTCGCCGATCATGAACTCGCCACGCGGGTAGCACATCGGCGAGGAGCCGTCGCAGCAGCCGCCGGACTGATGGAACAGAACCGGGCCGTGATCGGCGATGATCTCGGCAAGCAGCGCCTCGGCCTCCGGCGTGGCCGACACCTTGCCCAATGAAGGCTTGTCCATCAAATCCTCCTCGACTGACGGGAGGACGCGGGTGGGCCGCGCCCTCCTCTTCGCCCTGGGAGGATCAGAAGAAGCCGAGCTTCTTCGGGCTGTAGCTGACCAGCATGTTCTTGGTCTGCTGATAGTGGTCGAGCATCATCTTGTGCGTCTCGCGGCCGATGCCGGACTGCTTGTAGCCGCCGAAGGCGGCATGCGCCGGATAGGCGTGATAGCAGTTGGTCCAGACACGCCCGGCCTGGATGGCGCGGCCGAAGCGGTAGCAGCGGTTCGCGTCGCGGCTCCAGATGCCGGCGCCGAGGCCGTAGAGAGTGTCGTTGGCGATCGACAGCGCCTCGTCATCGTCCTTGAAGGTCGTCACGGACACGACGGGTCCAAAGATCTCCTCCTGGAAGATGCGCATCTTGTTGTTGCCCTTGAACACGGTCGGCTTGATGTAGTAGCCGCCGGCGAGATCGCCCGGCAGATGGTTCCGCTCGCCGCCGGTCAAGACTTCGGCGCCTTCCTGGCGGCCGATGTCGAAGTAGGACAGGATCTTTTCCAGCTGCTCGCTCGAGGCCTGCGCGCCGATCATGGTGGCGGGATCGAGCGGATCGCCCTGGACGATCGCCTCGACACGCTTCAGCGCGCGCTCGATGAACTTGTCGTAGATCTTCTCATGCACCAGCGCGCGGCTGGGGCACGTGCAGACCTCGCCCTGGTTGAGCGCGAACATGACGAAGCCCTCGATCGCCTTGTCGAAGAAATCGTCGTCTTCCGCCGTCACATCCTGGAAGAAGATGTTGGGCGACTTGCCGCCAAGCTCGAGCGTCACCGGAATGAGGTTGTGGCTGGCATATTGCGAGATTAGGCGGCCGGTGGTCGTCTCGCCGGTGAAAGCGATCTTGGCGATGCGGTTCGACGAGGCGAGCGGCTTGCCGGCCTCAAGGCCGAAGCCGTTGACGATGTTGAGCACGCCTTCTGGCAAGAGGTCACCGATGAGGTCGGCCCACAGCATGATCGTGGCGGGTGTCTGTTCGGCGGGCTTCAGCACCACGCAATTGCCGGCGGCGAGCGCCGGCGCCAGCTTCCACACCGCCATCAGCAGCGGGAAGTTCCACGGAATGATCTGGCCGACGACACCGAGCGGCTCATGGAAGTGGTAGGCGACGGTGTCGTGGTCGATTTCGGAGATCGAACCTTCCTGGCTGCGCAGCACGCCGGCGAAATAGCGGAAATGGTCGATGGCCAGAGGCAGGTCGGCGGCGGTCGTCTCGCGGATCGGCTTGCCATTGTCCCAGGTCTCGGCGAGCGCCAGCAGGTCGAGATTGTCTTCCATGCGATCAGCGATGCGGTTGAGGATCAGCGCGCGGGCCGCGGGGCTGGTCTTGCCCCAGGCGTCCTTGGCTTTGTGGGCTGCATCAAGCGCGGCCTCGATGTCATTTGCGTCCGACCGGGCGATTTCGCAGAGCGGCCGGCCGGTGACCGGCGAGATGTTTTTGAAATATCTGCCGGAGAGCGGCGCCGCCCATTTGCCGCCGATGAAGTTGTCGTAGCGCTTGGCGAAAGGAACCTTGGCCGTGCGCGAGAATTCCACCTTGTTCATCACTGCCTCCCAATGAGCACGCCGCGGGATGCGGCGCTATGGGAGGAAGGGTTGCGGATCGGCGTTGGCTTGTCAGCCCGGGGCTGGATGATCGTGGCGCCGGACTGTCGCAGAACTGCGACAGTCCGGTCTGCAATCAATGCGGGCGGCGAATGTCGAAGCGGGCGAGCTTGCGATGCAGGGTGGCGCGGGAGATGCCGAGGTTCTGCGCGGCGGCCGAGACGTTGCCGCCGGCGCGCGCCAGCGCCCGCTGAACCACACCACGCTCGGCATCGTCCAAATCCTCAGCGGTCTTTGCGCAGTCGCCGAGAATATCGGTGGCAAGCAGTCCTCTCGCCAGCGCTTCCCGCGTTATGCCGAGACCAAGACGGGCAGAGCGCGTCGCGCCGATCACAAGATCATCCGAATCGACCGCTATCAGCGCACCGGCGCTGCGCTCGGTGACGGGTGCGAGCAAGATGCGGGCATCCGAAAACACCATGCGGAAATTTTCCGCTTCGATCCGGCGCGCGGCGTCGCCGACCGCGACCGCGATGAGCTGGACAAAGCCCTCGGTCAGGTCCGACCGGCAGGACGAGACATCGAGCGCCGCCGCCAGATTGCCTTCATGGTCATAGACCGGAGCCGTGGTGCAGCTCAGCAGCGTGTTGCGGGAGAAGAAATGCTGATCGCGGTGGATGGTCAGAGCGCGCTGGTCGGCGATGCAGGTGCCGATGCCGTTGGTGCCTTCGCTGTCCTCGCTCCAGACGGTGCCGGTCCACAGGCCCCATTCATCGAATGTCCCGTCGTCCGCGACGGCGCCCCGTCGCTCGACCGGGATGCCGTCTCGATCCGCCAGCATGACGCAGCAGCCGACGCCGCCCACGGCGAGATAGAGCCGATTGAGGCTGGGTTCGGCCGCGCGGATCAACCGCTCCATGCGCTGCCTCGTGAGCCTGAGCTCGCCTTCGGTCAGCCGCCGCGGCGCCGTGCGTGCTGCGGGGTCCAGGCCGTGCAATTGGAGCGACCGCCGCCACGAGGCGACGACCGCCGAGTGGGCTGCGTCGCTCTTGGCGACCGAGGCCTGGACTTGGTCCGCGTGCACGGCTGGTTGCCGTCCGATCAACCTATCCTCCCGGTGAGCGGAACCTCCTGCCGCTCCGTCATCATGCTCGGTAGACTATTCCGCTACCAGTTGCGGGTCAGCTTTCGATAGAACGCCGGCCGGAACGCGTATTTGATCTTGCGCAATTCCCGACGAAAAATCGCTACGCGTGTCCTGGAGCCGCGCTGGAGTCCTAAAGGTCGCGGTTCGTCCGCGCCATTGGACGTTGGTTTAAGGCCGATTGAGGCGAGGTTCGGCCGTGGTCAGTTGGCGGCCGCCTTCGGCTTCGACGAGCCGATCATCTTCCAGTTCTTGTAGAAGACAGAATTGATACGCTCCACGCTGACGGAGACGATGGCGAGAAGGCCAGCGATCAGCCTGGGAAACGGAGACGGCCGGATGATATCGATGAAGACGCAGTAGCGGCGGCCGTCATATTCGTTGACCGAGCGGTGGAACAGGGTGTCGTCGAAGATGAACAGCGGATTGTCGTACCAGTAGTTCTTCTTGCTGCCGCACTGGACGAATATCTCGGCCTTGACCGGTATCAGATTGTAGAGGATGCGCAGGCTGAGCCGGAGCGGACCGAAATGCCAGGACGTCGATTCGCGCTTGCTGAAAACGGATACCGCGATCGTCTTGATGTATTTGTAGTCCTTGTTGAATTCAGGAACATTGTCGATCTTGTGCTTGCCGTACCACTGGTAGACATACATGCCGCGCCGGCCGGCGCCGAAATTGGCATCGATATCGGCGATGATCTCGTCCTTGCGCGCCTTGAAGACGCCCAGCACCTCGTTGATCTCGCGCTGATAGTCCTCGGGGAACTGCTCGGGCTTCCAGACGCCGGGGTTGCGGTAGCTGAGAAGGTCAACGATCAGGTTGAACGGCGACAACAGCCAGGTGAACAGGCCGTTGCCGAGGAAGTAGCGCTCGAACAGGTTCTGGGTCTTCTGGTCGTTGCGCATGACATCGATCAGGCCGCAAACGACCCAGATGGTGGTCAGGATTGGGATGAAATAGAAGGCGAGCGCGAGAACTACGACGGCGATGGCGGCCTTGCGGAGCGTCTTGACGGTTTGCTTTGTCATTGTCATTCGCGCGGGAGCGCGATCCTGTTCCATGGGACAACATCACGGCGACCCCCGCCAGCCGTGCGTCTTGATAGGATTTTTTGTTTCCCGGCACAATGCCGCAGCAGGTGTGGTCCACCACAACGCGGCTTCGCGTCGAAGCGTGCCGACCGCCGGGCCGCGTAACTCAACTGTTCCGTTCGCTTCGCAGCTTCGCCCAGTATTCCAGCCGCTTGCGGATATCGCGCTCGAAACCGCGTTCCGGCGGATCGTAGAAAGTGCGCCGGCCCATCTTCTCCGGAAAATAGTCCTGGCCTGAAAACGCCTCCGGCTCGTCATGGTCGTAGCGATAGCCGGCGCCGTAATCCTCTTGCTTCATCAGCTTGGTCGGCGCGTTGAGGATGTGCTTGGGCGGCAGCAGCGAGCCGAACTCCTTGGCTGCCGCGGTCGCGGCCTTGAAGGCAGTGTAGACGGCGTTCGATTTCGGCGCCGTGGCGAGATAAACGGCGGCCTGGGCAAAGGCGAGCTCGCCCTCTGGCGAGCCTAGATAGTCATAGGCGTCCTTGGCCGCATTGGCCACGACAAGCGCCTGTGGGTCGGCGAGCCCGATATCCTCCACCGCCATGCGCACGAGGCGGCGGCCGAGATAGAGAGGATCCTCGCCGGCATCGAACATGCGGGCGAGGTAATAAAGCGCGGCATCCGGATCGGAGCCGCGCACCGATTTGTGTAGCGCCGAGATCAGATTGTAATGGCCGTCCTGGCCCTTGTCGTAGATGGGCGCACGGCGCTGGATGACGCGCTGCAGGCCTTCCGGCCCGAACATTTCGCCTTTCTTGGCGGCGCGCCAGACTTCCTCAGCCAGGGTCAGCGAGGCGCGGCCGTCGCCATCCGCCATGCGGATCAGCATGGCGCGCGCTTCTTCGTCGAGCGGCAGCGCCCTGCCCTCGGTTTCTTCTGCCCGGGCCAGAAGCTTGGCGATGCTGTCCTCACCCAGCGAACGGAACACCAGCACACGCGCGCGCGACAGAAGCGCTGCATTGAGCTCAAAGGACGGGTTCTCCGTCGTGGCGCCGACCAGCACCACGGTGCCGTCTTCCATCACCGGCAAAAACCCGTCCTGCTGGGCGCGGTTGAAGCGATGGATCTCGTCGACGAAGAGCAGCGTCTGGCGGCCGTTCGAGCGCCTTAGCTTCGCCGCCTCGAACACTTTCTTGAGATCCGCGACGCCGGAAAACACGGCAGAGATCTGCTCGAAAGCGAGATTGGTCTCGCCGGCGAGCAGCCGCGCCACCGTCGTCTTGCCGGTGCCGGGCGGACCCCAGAAGATCATCGAGCCGAGCGAACCCGAATCGATCAACCTGGTCAGCGCGCCGTCAGGGCCGGTCAGATGCTCCTGCCCGACGACCTCGCCGAGATTCTTGGGGCGCAACCGATCGGCCAGCGGCCGCCCGGGCGGCGCCTTCTCCGGCTCATCGGAACTGAACAGATCTGCCATGCAAGTCTTTTGGTTGAAACGCGATTCCGCTCTTTTGCGAGCACCATCTTATCCGAACGCCGGCTCCCACTTCTTGCTACGCCGGCCTTCGGTTCGGGATCATGATCATGCTCTAAATGGGCAGATCGCCTCAATAACGCAACACCTGGCGCAGTATCTGCCCGCCGCGCTCGACGGTAAAGCGCCACCAGCGCGTGTCCTGCTGGGCAACCTGCGCCAGTGTCTCCGCGGTCTCGATGGTGGTGCCGTTCACCTCGCGCACGATATCGCCCGGCTGGAAACCGAAATCGGCGGCCGGCGAATCGCGGCTGATATCGATGACGGTGACGCCCTTGAGGTCGGTGCGAAGGCCAAGCCGCTGGGCAAGCCTGGGCGACAGTTCCGCCACCTTGGCGCCGGAAAAGGGACTGCGGCCACGCAAAGTGACCTCGCTGGGCTTGGCGCCTTCCGGCGCGCGCTCCAGCGGAATCTCCAACGTCGCCTGCTGCCCCTTGCTCAGCACGGCGAAGGTCGCCTTGGTGCCGATCGACAGCGTCGCCATGCGGTAGTCGAGCGCCTCGATGCTTTCGACCGGCGTGTTGTTGAGCGACAGGATGACGTCGCCAGGCTTCAGGCCGGCCTTGCCGGCAGGCCCGGTGGCGTCCACGGACGACACCAATGCGCCGGTGGGTTTCTCCATGCCGAGCGACTCTGCGATCTGCGGCGTCACCAGTTCGAATTCCGCTCCGATATAGGGACGCTCGAAGAAGTCGAGCCCGGCCTTGGCGGCGTCGGCGAAGGCGCGCACCATGTTCGAAGGAATGGCGAAGCCGATGCCGATCGAACCACCGCTGCGGCTGTAGATGGCCGTGTTGATGCCGACCAGCTGGCCGCCCATGTTGATCAGGGCGCCGCCGGAGTTGCCGGGATTGATGGCGGCATCGGTCTGGATGAAATAGCCCGAATCCGAAACACCGATATGGCTGCGGGCGAGTGCCGAGACAATGCCGCTGGTGGTGGTCTGCCCGACACCGAACGGATTGCCGATGGCGAGCACAAGGTCGCCGACCTCAAGCGCGTCGGAATCGCCGATGGCGATCACCGGAAACGGCTTGTCGGCCGAGATCTTGAGCACGGCGAGATCGAGCGTCTCGTCCTTGAGCATGACCTTTGAGGTGAACTCGCGACCGTCGGCGGTTGCGACCTTCACCTCGTCGGCGTCCTTGATGACGTGGAAGTTGGTGACGATCACGCCGCTCGGATCGACCAGCACGCCAGAGCCCAGCGAGGACTGGGCGCGCGGCTGGGCACGGCCGAAGAACTCCTCGAAGAAGGGATCGCCTTCGAAGGGCGACGTCACCTTTGCGGTCTGCGAGGCATAGACATTGACGACGGCCGGCGCCGTCTGCTTGACCAGCGGCGCGAAGGAGAGCTGTACTTCCTCGCGGCCGAACGGCACGCGCTTGTCCGGGCCGGACGTGCCGTTCTCGCCTTCGACGCCATGCAAGAGATCGGTCAGCACGTCGGAGAGGCCCGGATCGGCCGGCTTGGCGGCGTCCTCGGCAAAAGCCTGTCTTGCGGCCGGTGCCGCGGCAAAGACCGCCAGCGCGGCAACAAGAAACAGTCGTTTGAGGTGCATTCTCGAATCCCTCCAGATAGGGCGCCATTGTCTCGACGAATGTGCAGAATGAAAGGCTAATGCACACAAATGCGACACTTGTCGCGCAAAAGCTTGAGCCTGGGCGTGAAATTCCGCTCAGCCGCTCAAACCTGCTCCAAATGCAAAAGGGGCCCGTAGGCCCCTCGAAGTCATTGACGAAACAGCGACCTCAGGCGGCCGCGGCTTCCTCGTTGGCGCCCTCAGCCTCTATGCGGGCGCGGTCGGCGGCGCCCTTGGCCGAGGTGTCGCGATCGACGAATTCGATGACCGCCATCGCGGCGTTGTCGCCCTTGCGGAAACCCGCCTTCATGATGCGCAGATAGCCGCCATTGCGGGTGGCGTAGCGCGGGGCGATGGTCTCGAACAGGCGCTTGACGACGCCTTCATTGCCGATCTGAGCGATCACCTGGCGGCGGGCGTGCAGGTCACCGCGCTTGCCGAGCGTCACGAGCTTCTCGACGATCGGACGCAGGTCCTTCGCCTTCGGCAAGGTGGTGACGATCTGCTCGTGCTCGATCAGCGACACGGCGAGATTGGCGAACATCGACTTGCGGTGGCTGATGCTGCGGGCGAAACGACGGCCTTTGAAACCGTGGCGCATGGCTCTTTTCCTTCTTCAGTTGTTCAAGAGGCCACGGCCTCTGATGGTTTTCCGCATGACCGTCGGATCGAGCGGCTCTCGCCGCCGATCCTTGGAATTCATGCTCAATATTGGTCTTCGTAACGCTTGGCGAGGTCTTCGATGTTTTCCGGCGGCCAGTCCGGCACTTCCATGCCGAGATGGAGGCCCATGGCCGCCAGCACTTCCTTGATCTCGTTCAGCGACTTGCGGCCGAAGTTCGGGGTGCGCAGCATCTCGGCTTCGGTCTTCTGGATCAGGTCGCCGATGTAGACGATGTTGTCGTTCTTCAGGCAGTTGGCCGAACGCACCGAAAGCTCGAGCTCGTCGACCTTCTTGAGCAGCGCCGGGTTGAAGGCGAGCTCGGTGACGGCCTCGGTGGCGACTTCCTTCTGCGGCTCGTCGAAGTTGACGAACAGGCCAAGCTGGTCCTGCAGGATGCGGGCGGCGAAAGCGACCGCGTCCTCGCCCGAAATCGAGCCGTTGGTCTCGATCGTCATGGTCAGCTTGTCATAGTCGAGAACCTGGCCCTCGCGGGTGTTCTCGACCTTGTAGGAGACCTTCTTGACCGGCGAATAGAGGCTGTCGACCGGGATCAGCCCGATCGGCGCGTCCTCGGCGCGGTTGCGCTCGGCCGGCACATAGCCCTTGCCGGTGTCGACGGTGAACTCCATGCGGATCTCGGCGCCCTCGTCCAGCGTGCAGATCACGTGGTCGGGGTTGAGGATCTCGACGTCGCCGACCGTCTGGATGTCGCCGGCGAGCACGGCGCCCGGGCCCTGCTTGCGCACGACCATGCGCTTGGGGCCATCGCCTTCCATGCGGATGGCGATTTCCTTGATGTTGAGCACGATGTCGGTCACGTCCTCGCGCACGCCGGCGATGGACGAGAATTCGTGCAGCACGCCGTCGATCTGCACGGCGGTGACAGCCGCGCCGCGCAGCGAAGACAGAAGCACACGCCGCAGCGCGTTGCCCAGCGTCAGGCCAAAGCCGCGTTCGAGCGGCTCGGCCACCAGCGTGGTCAGCGTCTTCTTCTTCGACGAGAACTCGATCTTGTTCGGCTTGATCAGTTCCTGCCAGTTTTTCTGGATCATAAAAGTCTTCCTTCCTTTGCCCCGCCACCATCCAATCGTGGCGGGCGACACGGAAAACCGCGGAGGAACGCCTTGGCGTTCGCGCGGCGTTTAAAAATCAGACGCGGCGCTTCTTGCGCGGGCGGCAGCCATTGTGCGGGATCGGCGTCACGTCACGGATCGAGGTGATGGTGAAGCCCGCCGCCTGCAGCGCGCGGAGCGCCGATTCACGACCGGAGCCGGGTCCGCAGACCTCGACCTCGAGCATGCGCATGCCGTGTTCCTGCGCCTTCTTGGCGACGTCCTCGGCAGCCATCTGGGCTGCAAACGGGGTCGACTTGCGCGAACCCTTGAAACCCTGGGCACCGGCCGACGACCAGGCAATCGAATTGCCCTGCGCGTCGGTGATGGTGATCATGGTGTTGTTAAAGGTCGAATTGACGTGGGCAACGCCCGACGAAATGTTCTTGCGTTCGCGACGGCGAACACGAGCGGCTTCCTTGGCCATGGTATTCCTTTCAGTTGATCTCTACACCGCCGTAATGCCAGCGGCTCCACCTTGGAAAAGCGAGTAGTGAGTAGGGGATAGCGAACAGGGTCCCCTACTCGCTAACCGCTACTCGCTATTCGCTCAATTACTTCTTCTTGCCGGCGATCGCCTTGGCCGGACCCTTGCGGGTGCGGGCGTTGGTATGCGTGCGCTGGCCGCGGACCGGCAGCGAGCGACGGTGACGTAGGCCGCGGTAGCAGCCGAGGTCCATGAGCCGCTTGATGTTCATCGAGACTTCGCGGCGCAGGTCGCCTTCGACCTGGTAGTCGCGGTCGATCGTCTCGCGGATCTGCAGCACTTCCGCGTCGGTCAGCTGGTTGACGCGGCGGTCCGCCGGGATGCCGACCTTGTCGACGATCTCCTGGGCAAACTTCTTGCCGATGCCGTGAATGTACTGAAGCGCGATGACGACGCGCTTGTTGGTCGGAATGTTGACGCCGGCTATACGAGCCATTTTCTTCTCTTTCTCCATTTGGGCCGGACGAGCCGGCGCTGTCGAAGTTGCCCCGCGTCCGGTGGAGGCCGGCCCTTGCGGGAGTTTCCTGGTTCAAAGCGGATGCCTTGCCCGCAAGGGCAAGCAAAGTCCATGCCTGATAGGAAGACGGGCCGCCATACCCCAACGGCCCACTCCAGTCAAGCGCAATCGTTAATTGTCGCCAAGCGCTATCTTTAGTGTCGGCCCGGTCTACTTCACCGCGGCCGCGAGCACCTTGCCGATCTCGGCGGTCACGGCATCCATACCGGCCATGCCGTCGACGGTCTTGAGCTTGCCCTTGGCGTAGTAGTAGCCGGTCAGCGGCGCCGTCTTCTTGTAGTATTCGCGCAGGCGTTCCTCGAACACCTCCGGGTTGTCGTCCTTGCGCACAGGCTGGCCGGCGGCCTTGGCGTCCTCGGCGCGTTTGACGATTCGGCCAACCAGCGCCTTGTCGTCGACGACGAGCTCTATGACGGTGTCGAGCGCTATGCCGCGTTCGGCAAGCATGGCCTCGACCGCGTCGGCCTGGACCAGCGTGCGCGGATAGCCGTCGAGGATGAATCCCTTGGCGCAATCCGGCTGATCGATACGCTCGGCGACGATGGCGTTGACGATCGCATCCGAGACCAGCTCACCGGCATCCATCACCGCCTTGGCACGCTTGCCGACCTCGGTTCCGGCCTGGACGGCGGCACGCAGCATGTCACCCGTCGAGAGCTGGGGGATGCCGTGTTTTTCAACCAGTCTTTGTGCTTGTGTCCCCTTGCCCGCTCCTGGCGGCCCAAGCAAAATCAGCCTCATCTGCTCCTCTTCCCCCCGCGCAACTTCGACTTCTTGATCAGGCCCTCATACTGGTGCGCGATCAGGTGACCCTGAATCTGCGCCACCGTATCGAGCGTGACACTGACCACGATCAGAAGCGATGTGCCACCGAGGTAGAAAGGTACGCCAGTCGCCGAAATCAGGAACTCCGGCAGCAGACAGACCAGCACCAGGTAAATGGCGCCGATGACGGTAATGCGCGTCAGAACATAGTCGATATAGTCGGCGGTGCGCTCGCCCGGCCGATAGCCCGGGATGAAGCCGGAGTGCTTCTTGAGCTGGTCGGCTGTGTCCTTCGGGTTGAAGACGATCGCCGTGTAGAAGAAGGCGAAGAAGATGATCATGCCCGCATAGAAGATCATGTAGAGCGGCTGGCCGTGGCCGAGCGAGGCGAGAATCGTGCTTGCCCAGGCCGGCAGGTTGGTCGCCTGCGAGAAGCCCGCCACGGTCGCCGGCAGAAGCAGCAGCGAGGACGCGAAGATCGGCGGGATGACGCCGGAGGTGTTGAGCTTCAGCGGCAAATGCGAGGTATCGCCCTGGAACATGCGATTGCCGACCTGGCGCTTCGGATACTGGATGAGCAGGCGCCGCTGCGCGCGTTCGAAGAAGACGATGAGCGCAATGACGATGATGGCCAGCACGATGATCGCGAGGATGAGGCCCGTCGACAGCGCGCCGGTACGGCCGAGTTCCAGCGTGCCGGAGATCGCGCGCGGCAGGCCCGCGACGATGCCGGAGAAGATGATCAGCGAAATGCCGTTGCCGATGCCGCGCGCGGTGATCTGCTCGCCGAGCCACATCAGGAACATGGTGCCGCCGACGAGCGTGACGACTGTCGAGATGCGGAAGAACATGCCGGGATCGTTGACGATACCGTTGCCGCCCTCGAGGCCGATCGAAATGCCGTAGGCCTGGATCAACGCCAGGAGCACGGTGCCGTAGCGCGTGTACTGGTTGATGATCTTGCGGCCCTGCTCGCCTTCCTTCTTCAGCGTTTCCAGCGACGGGATGACCGAGGTCATCAGCTGCATGATGATGGAGGCGGAGATGTAGGGCATGATGCCCAGCGCGAAGATCGCCATGCGCTGCACGGCGCCGCCGGCGAACATGTTGAACATGCCGAGCACGCCCTTGCTCTGCGAGGAGAAGGCCTGGGCGAAAGCATCGGGGTTGATGCCGGGAAGCGGGATATAGGTGCCGAGGCGGTAGACGAGCAGCGCGCCGATGGTGAACCAGATGCGCTTCTTGAGATCCTCGGCCTTGGCGAAGGCCGCGAAATTCAGATTGGAGGCTAGTTGTTCAGCAGCCGAGGCCATGCCTGATTCTCCGCTAGAGCACGATGCCGAAAAATGTGGAGCGGTTTTCGGACGACATCATGCTCTACTTCTTTGATTTCTACGTCGCGCTCGATGCCGCAGCTCAGGCGGCGCGTGTCACCGAAGCTCACGAGATAAGCTCGGGACCGTAAACATGCAAGCGGCCGCGTTGACGCGGCCGCCCAATTCATCCGGTCAAAGCGCGGTTCGACGGAATATGCGAAGTCATCCCGGTCGGCCGCGCTTCAAATCGCCGTTACTCGGCGGCGGCCGCTTCCGGCAGCTTCACCGAACCGCCGGCCTTCTCGATCTTCTCGATCGCAGCCTTGGAGGCGCCAGCGACGTCGAAGGACAGCTTGGCCTTGAGTTCGCCGTCGGAGAGCACGCGCACGCCGTCCTTGGCGCGGCGGATGACGCCGGCGGCAACCAGGGCCTCGGCCGTCACGGTCGCCTTGGCGTCGAGCTTCTTGGCATCGACAGCAGCCTGGATGCGGGCCAGCGACACGACAGTGAAGCTCTTGGCGAAGATGTTATTGAAGCCGCGCTTCGGCAGGCGCCGATAGAGCGGCATCTGGCCACCCTCGAAGCCGTTGATGGCAACGCCAGAGCGGGCCTTCTGGCCCTTGACGCCGCGACCGGCGGTCTTGCCCGAGCCGGAACCGATGCCGCGGCCGAGACGCTTCTTGGAGTGCGTCGCGCCGTCCTTGTCACGCAGATCGTTGAGTTTCATGTTTCTTCTCCTGCCCTTCCGTTCAGGCCTCGTCCACGACGCGGACGAGGTGCTGGACGGCGGCGATCATGCCGCGCACCGAAGGGGTATCTTCCAGCGTGCGCCGCTTGTGCATCTTGTTCAGGCCGAGGCCGACCAGCGTCGCGCGCTGCTCCTTCGGCCGGCGGATCGGAGAGCCGATCTGCTCGACGGTGATGGTCTTGGTAGCTTTCTTGGCCATGGTCGAAATCCCTGGTCAGCGTCGACTATTCTTCAGCCGCAACGGCGGTGCCGCGGCGGGCCTGAAGGGTCGAGTACTTGATGCCGCGCGCGGCAGCCACATCCTTCGGATGCATCTGGCTCTTCAGCGCGTCGAAGGTGGCGCGAACCATGTTGTAGGGGTTCGACGAACCCATCGACTTGGCGACCACGTCATGCATGCCGAGCGTCTCGAAGACGGCGCGCATCGGACCGCCGGCGATGATGCCGGTACCTTGCTTGGCGGCGCGCAGCAGAACGCGTCCGGCGCCCCAGCGGCCCTCGACGTCGTGATGCAGCGTGCGGCCCGAACGCAGCGGCACGAAGATCATGTCGCGCTTGGCCGACTCGGTCGCCTTGCGGATCGCTTCCGGCACTTCGCGCGCCTTGCCGTGGCCGAAGCCGACGCGGCCCTTCTGGTCGCCGACGACGACGAGAGCGGCAAAACCGAAACGACGGCCGCCCTTCACCACCTTGGCGACGCGGTTGATGTGGACGAGCTTGTCCACCATGCCGTCGTCACGCTCTTCGCGCTCGCGGCCGCGGCCGCCTTCTCTACGTTCCTGTGCCATATCCTGTTCCTTGTTCTTTTCCGGAAGCACGGGTTGCTGTTTGCCGACGCCGCTTTAGGGTCGCCGGCGGCGAACTTTTCCTTTGCATGATCTTGTCCGAAAAGTCTGCAACTTTTCGCTGCGCGGACCTCTCGGTTCGGGATCAAGCATTAGAAGCTGAGACCGCCTTCGCGGGCAGCCTCGGCCAGCGCCTTGACGCGGCCGTGATAGATGTACGGGCCGCGGTCGAAGACGACTTCCTTGACGCCGGCCTTGGCGGCGCGCTCGGCGATCAGCTTGCCGACCGCGGCCGCGGCTGCGGTGTCGGCGCCGGTCTTGAGCGAACCCTTGAGGTCCTTCTCCAGCGTCGAGGCGGCGGCCAGCGTGTGGCCGTTGGCGTCGTCGATCACCTGGACGTAGATGTTCTTCGAGGTGCGGTGCACCGAAAGCCTCGGACGCTCGCCGGCGACCTTTTTCAGCTGGCGGCGCACGCGCTGTGCGCGGCGCTGGATGGTTTCTTTGGGGCTTGCCATAATGTCAGTTCCTTGCCTTCAGAAAACGGGGGCAACCCTGTGCGGTAGGCCGAGCCTCCCGCGGCCGCTCCCCGCGGCGTTACACTTCTGCGGCTTGGCCCTTTTCGAAAAGTCTACAACTTCTCGGGGCCAGGCCTATTACTTCTTCTTGCCTTCCTTGCGCACGATGCGCTCGTCGGCATAGCGCACGCCCTTGCCCTTATAGGGCTCGGGACCGCGATATTCGCGGATCTCGGCGGCGACCTGGCCGACCTGCTGCTTATCAATACCCGAGACCGTGATTTCGGTCGGCTTCGGCACCGTGATGGTGATGCCCTGCGGCGTCTGATAGACCACGTCGTGGCTGAAGCCGAGCGCCAGCTGCAGGTTCTTACCCTGCAACGCCGCGCGATAGCCGACGCCGGTGATCTCGAGCTTCTTCTCGAAGCCGTCCTTCACGCCCTGCAGGATGTTGACGATCTGCGTGCGCGACATGCCCCACTTGGAGCGGGCGGTCTTGGTCTGGTCGCGCGGCTCGACGGAGATCTCGTTGTTCTCCATCTTCACCAGCACTTCGTCGTTCACCACGAACTTCAGCTCGCCCTTGGGGCCCTTCGCCGTCACGGTCTGGCCGTTGACGGACGCGGTCACGCCCTGCGGCAGCGAAACGGGTTTCTTTCCGATACGAGACATTTTGTTGTCCTCGTCACTTCTTTGGTTTCAGGTTCCAGTTCCCGGGCGCGATCCCGAGAACCGAAGCCCATTCATCAATCTCTTGGCCGATCAGAAGATCTGGCAGAGGATTTCGCCGCCGACATTCTGCTCGCGCGCTTCATGGTCGGCCATGACGCCCTTCGGCGTCGAAAGGATGGCGATGCCGAGGCCGTTGGCGACGTGCGGGATCGACTTGGCCGAGACATAGACGCGACGGCCAGGCTTCGAGACGCGCTCGATCTCGCGCACAACCGGGGCGCCGTCGAAATATTTCAGCTCGATCTCGATTTCCGACTTGCCGTTTTCGAAGTCGGTCTGGCTGTAGTCGCGGATATAGCCTTCCGACTTCAGCACTTCGAGGACGCGGGCACGCAGACGCGAGGCCGGGGTCGAAACGCTCGACTTCTTGCGGCCATAGGCGTTGCGGATGCGGGTCAGCATATCGCCGAGAGGATCGCTCAATGACATCTCAGTGTCTCCTTACCAGCTCGACTTGACCAGGCCCGGGATCTGGCCGGTATTGCCCAGATCGCGAAGCGCGATACGCGAAAGCTTCAGCTTGCGATAGTAGGCGCGCGGACGGCCCGTCACCTCGCAGCGATTGCGGATGCGGATCTTGGCCGAGTTGCGCGGCAGCGCCGAAAGCTTCAACTGGGCGCGGAAACGCTCTTCCATCGGCTTGGACTGATCCATGATGATGGCCTTGAGCGCCGTGCGCTTGGCGGCGTACTGGTCGGCGAGCTTGCGGCGCCGGTTGTTCTTCTCGACTGAGCTGGTCTTTGCCATTTCAGATGTTTCCTTTTTCGCTGCCGTTACTGGCGGAAGGGGAAGTTGAAGGCCTTGAGCAGCGCTCTTGCCTCGTCGTCCGTCTTCGCCGTCGTACAAACGATGACGTCCATGCCCCAGACCTGATCAACCTTGTCGTAGTTGATCTCCGGGAACACGATGTGTTCCTTGATACCCATGGCGTAGTTGCCACGGCCGTCAAAGCTCTTCGGGTTCAGTCCGCGGAAGTCGCGAACGCGCGGCAGCGCGATGTTCACCAGGCGGTCGAGGAACTCGTACATGCGTTCCTTGCGCAGCGTGACCTTGGCGCCGATCGGCATGTTCTCGCGCACCTTGAAGCCGGCAATCGAGTTGCGGGCGCGGGTGACGACGGCCTTCTGGCCGGCGATCAGCGCGAGATCCTCGGCCGCGACCGAGGGCTTCTTGGAGTCTGCGGTTGCTTCGCCGACACCCATGTTCAGCACGATCTTGTCGATGCGCGGAACCTGCATGTCATTGTCGTAGCCGAACTGCTCCTGCATCGCCTTGCGGATGGTCTCGTTGTAGACCTTCTTGAGGCGCGGCTCGTTCTTGGCAGTTGCCTGCTTGGTTTCAGCCTTAGCCATTGATGACTTCTCCCGAACGCTTGGCGACGCGCACCTTCTTGCCATCCTTCTGGATGGTGAAGCCGACGCGGGTCGGCTTGCCGTCCTTGGGGTCGGCCAGCGCGATATTCGACAGGTGGATCGGCGCTTCCTTGGTGATGATCCCGGCCTCTTGCGACTGGGTCTGCTTCTGGTGACGGCGAATGAGGTTCACGCCGCGGACGACCGCGGTGTCTTCCTTTGGCTGCACCGACAGGACTTCGCCCGAACGGCCCTTGTCCTTGCCGGCAAGCACGACGACCTTGTCGCCTTTTTTGATCTTTTGCATTGGTCCGGCTCCTTACAGCACTTCAGGCGCGAGCGAGATGATCTTCATGTGGTTCTTGGCGCGCAATTCGCGCGGAACCGGTCCGAAGATACGGGTGCCGATCGGCTCTTTCTTATTGTCGACGAGAACGGCCGCGTTCTTGTCGAAACGGATCACGCTGCCGTCCGGGCGGCGGATGTCCTTGGCCGTGCGAACCACGACCGCCTTCATCACATCGCCCTTCTTAACGCGGCCGCGCGGAATGGCTTCCTTGATCGACACCACGATGATGTCGCCGACGGAGGCGTATTTCCGCTTCGAGCCGCCCAGCACCTTGATGCACATGACACGACGGGCGCCGGAATTATCCGCGACGTCGAGGTTTGTTTGCATCTGAATCATGACTGGCCGCCTTCTTCTTTTCTAACGGGACGGGTTCTTCACCCCTCCCCGGTCTGTCCAAAATTCGGTTCGTTCGCCCGGATCAAGCCTGATCCGAAGAGACGACAACCCAGCGCTTGTCCTTGGAAATCGGCTTCGATTCCTGGATGAACACCTGGTCGCCGACCTTGTGGGCGTTGTTCTCGTCGTGCGCCTTGTACTTCTTGGTCATGCGCACGGTCTTCTTCATCACAGGATGCGTGAAGCGACGCTCGACCTTGACCACGACCGTCTTCTCGTTCTTGTCGCTGACGACGGTGCCCTGCAGGATGCGCTTTGGCATGGTCTTAACCCTTCTTGGCCGCGGCTTTTTCCGCGGCGATGGTCTTGATGCGCGCGATGTCCTTGCGGACCTGCTTCACGCGCGCGGTCTTTTCGAGCTGGCCGGTGGCCTTCTGGAAGCGCAGGTTGAACTGCTCCTTCTTGAGAGCGGCCAGGTCGTCGGTCAGCTGATCCTGGGTCTTGGTCCGGATATCTTCGGCTTTCATGATCGCCTGTCCTTATTCTGCGATGCGCTGCACGAAGCGCGTCTTGACCGAGAGCTTGGCGGCGCCGAGACGCAGCGCTTCACGAGCGGTCTCCTCGCTGACGCCGTCGATCTCGAACATGATACGGCCGGGCTTGACGCGCGCCGCCCAGTAGTCGACGGCGCCCTTGCCCTTACCCATGCGGACTTCGGTCGGCTTCGAGGTGACCGGCAGGTCCGGGAACACCCGGATCCAGACGCGGCCGGCGCGCTTCATCTCGCGGGTGATCGCGCGGCGGGCCGCCTCGATCTCGCGCGCGGTGACGCGGTTCGGCTCAAGCGCCTTCAGCCCGAAACCGCCGAAATCCAGGTTGGTGCCGCCCTTGGCGGCACCGTGGATACGGCCCTTGAACTGCTTGCGGAACTTTGTGCGCTTTGGCTGCAGCATCGTTCTAACTCCAAATTCTCAAATGTCTCAGGCGTTCTCGCGACGGCGGCCGCGTTCGCGCTCACCGCCAGCACCGCCGCCGCCATGCGCGGCATCGCCTTCGGTTGCACGGCGCTCGGAAGCCATCGGGTCATGCTCGAGGATCTCGCCCTTGAACACCCACACCTTGACGCCGCAGATGCCGTAGGCTGTGTTCGCCTCGGCCGTGCCGTAGTCGACGTCGGCGCGCAGCGTATGCAGCGGCACGCGGCCTTCGCGGTACCACTCCATACGCGCGATCTCGGCGCCGCCGAGACGGCCGGAGCAGTTGATGCGGATGCCTTCGGCGCCGAGACGCATGGCCGACTGAACGGCACGCTTCATGGCGCGGCGGAACGCGATGCGGCGTTCGAGCTGCTGGGCGATCGACTGGGCGACCAGCGTGGCGTCGATTTCCGGCTTGCGCACTTCAACGATGTTGAGGTGCGTTTCGGACTTCGTCATCTCGGTCAGCTTCTTGCGAAGCTTCTCGATGTCGGCGCCCTTCTTGCCGATGATGAGGCCCGGACGCGCGGCGTGGATGGTGACGCGGCACTTCTTGTGCGGGCGCTCGATCACGACCTTCGAGATCGCGGCCTGCTTGAGTTCCTTCTCAAGATACTTGCGGATCTTGAGGTCCTCGTGCAGCAGCTGGCCGTATTCGCCGGTGTTCGCGAACCAGCGCGAATCCCAGGTACGGTTGATGCCGAGACGCAGCCCGATCGGATTGACTTTCTGGCCCATTATGCGGCCTCCCCTTTTTCCTCGACTTCACGAACGACGATCGTGAGGTGCGAGAACGGCTTTTCGATACGGCTGGCGCGACCGCGGCCACGAGCGTGGAAACGTTTCATGACGATCGACTTGCCGACATAGGCTTCCGCCACGATCAGAGCGTCGACGTCGAGGTCGTGATTGTTTTCCGCATTGGCGATCGCCGATTCCAGCGTCTTCTTGACCGTGCCGGAAATCCGCTTGGCCGAGAATTCGAGGTCGGAAAGCGCTGTCGCGACCTTCTTGCCGCGGATCAGCGCGGCAACCAGGTTGAGCTTCTGCGGGCTGATGCGGATCGTGCGCAGAACGGCACGCGCCTCGTTATCAGCAAGCCTGCGCGGAGCTTTGGCCTTGCCCATGATTATTTCCTCTTCGCCTTCTTATCCGCGCCGTGACCGTAATAGGTCCGGGTCGGAGCGAATTCACCGAACTTGTGGCCGACCATGTCCTCGTTCACCGAGACGGGAACGTGCTTCTGGCCGTTGTAGACACCGAAGGTGAAGCCGACGAACTGCGGCAGGATGGTGGAGCGACGGCTCCACATCTTGATCACCTCATTGCGACCACCTTCACGAACCTTGTCCACCTTCTTGAGAAGGTAGCCGTCGATAAAGGGGCCTTTCCAAATCGAACGAGTCACTTGGCGTTACCTCTTCTTAGCTCTTGCGCTGATGACGCGAGCGCAGGATGAACTTGTCGGTCGCCTTGTTGGACCGCGTCTTCTTGCCCTTGGTCGGCTTGCCCCAGGGCGAAACCGGATGACGGCCACCCGAGGTGCGGCCTTCGCCGCCGCCATGCGGATGGTCGACCGGGTTCATGGCCACGCCGCGATTGTGCGGGCGCTTGCCGCGCCACACGGTGCGACCGGCCTTGCCGTCGTTGATGTTGCCGTGGTCGGGGTTCGACACGGCGCCGACGGTGGCCATGCAAGAGCCGTGCACGACACGCTGCTCGCCCGAGTTGAGGCGCAGGATCGCCATGCCCTGGTCGCGGCCGACGAGCTGGGCGTAACCGCCAGCCGAACGGGCGACCTGGCCGCCCTTGCCCGGCTTCAGCTCGATGTTGTGGACGATCGTGCCGACCGGCATCGAGGCCAGCGGCATCGCGTTGCCCGGCTTCACGTCGACCGCTTCGCCGGCCACGATCTTGTCGCCGGCAGCAAGACGCTGCGGGGCCAGGATGTAGGACAGCTCGCCGTCGTCGTACTTGATCAGCGCGATGAAGGCGGTGCGGTTCGGATCGTATTCGATACGCTCGACCGTGCCGACGACGTCGTACTTCTTACGCTTGAAGTCGATGATGCGGTACGAACGCTTGTGACCGCCGCCGATGAAGCGGGCCGTGATGCGGCCGTAGTTGTTGCGGCCGCCCGACTTGGTCAGGCCTTCGGTCAGGCCCTTGACGGGCTTGCCCTTGTAGAGGCCCGAGCGGTCGACGATGACCAGCTGGCGGGTGCTCGGCGTTACCGGGTTGAATTTCTTAAGTGCCATTGTCCTGTCCTCGCGGCCTTGCTCAGAGACCCGTCGCGACGTCGATCGACTGGCCGTCGGCCAGCGTCACAACCGCCTTCTTGACGTCGCCCTGGCGGCCAACTGTGCCGCGGAAGCGCTTGATCTTGCCCTTGCGGACGAGCGTGTTCACAGCCGTCACCTTGACGCCGAAGAGAGCCTCCACGGCAGCCTTGATTTCCGGCTTCGACGCCTTCTTGGCGACGTTGAAGACGACCTGGTTCTGCTCGGAAGCCATGGTCGACTTTTCGGTGATCGCCGGCGAGACGATCACGTCGTAGTGACGGAGGTCGGTCATTTAAAGCGCTCCTCGAGAGCCTCGACGGCGGCCTTCGAAAGGACCAGCGTGCCGCGGCGCAGAATGTCGTAGACGTTGATGCCCTGGATGGGCAGCACGTCGATGTTCGGAATGTTGGTCGCGGCCAGCTTGAAATTCTGGTCAAGCTCGGCGCCGCCGATGACCAGGGCGTTGGTCAGCCCCAGCGTCTCAAAATTCGCCACCAGCGCCTTGGTCTTGGCTTCGGTGAGCTTCAGCTCGTCGACGATGATCAGCGAAGCGCTCTTGGCCTTGGCCGAGAGAGCGTGCTTGAGGCCAAGCGCACGGACCTTCTTCGGCAGCTCGTGCTCATGGCTGCGAACGACCGGGCCGTGTGCCTTGCCGCCGCCGCGGAACTGCGGAGCGCGGGCCGAGTGGTGACGGGCGCGGCCCGTACCCTTCTGCTTGTACATCTTGGCGCCGGTGCGCGCGATTTCGGCGCGGCCCTTGGCCTTGTGCGTGCCCTGCTGCTTCTTGGCGAGCTGCCAGCGCACGACGCGCTGCAGGATGTCCTCGCGCGGGTCAAGGCCGAAAATCTCCTCGGAGAGTTCCACCTTGCCGGCGTCCTTGCCGCCCAGCGTTGTGATCTTGAGATCCATTATTCGGCTCCCTCAGTGGCCGGGGCTTCGTTCTTGGCGGCAGCGGCGCGGATCGCGGCCGGCTTCGGCGCATTGGCCGGCAGCGCAACCTTGGCGGCGTCGCGAACCAGGATCCAGGCGCCCTTGACGCCGGGGACCGCGCCGCGGATCAGGATCAGGCCGCGATCGGCGTCGGTCGAGACGACCTCGACATTCTGCGTGGTGACGCGGGTGTCGCCCATGTGGCCGGCCATCTTCTTGCCCTTGAACACCTTGCCGGGGTCCTGGCGCTGGCCGGTCGAGCCGTGCGTGCGGTGCGAGACCGAGTTACCGTGCGTGGCGCGGCCACCACCCATGTGGTGCCGCTTGATCACGCCCTGGAAACCTTTGCCGGTCGAGGTGCCGGTGACGTCCACCTTCTGGCCGGCGACGAAATGCTCGACGGTCAGCTCGGCGCCGACGTCGATCATGTTGTCGGCGGAGACGCGGAACTCGGCGACCTTGGCCTTCGGCTCGACGGAAGCGGCGGCGAAATGGCCGCGCATCGCCTTCGACGTGTTCTTCACCTTGGCAAGGCCAACGCCGAGCTGGACGGCGGTGTAGCCGTTCTTCTCCTGCGTGCGCTGGGCCACGACCTGGCAGTTCTCCATCTGGAGAACGGTGACGGGAACGTGTTCGCCGGCATCGTTGTAGATGCGGGTCATTCCCACCTTCTTTGCAATCACACCTGAACGCATCGGTTCAATTCCTTTAGAGTTCCGGGCCAGGGGCACCGCCCCTTACCGCTCTCTCATTCCCTTAGAGCTTGATCTCGACGTCGACACCGGCGGCCAGATCAAGCTTCATCAAAGCATCGACCGTCTGCGGGGTCGGATCGACAATGTCGAGCAGCCGCTTGTGCGTGCGCATCTCGAACTGTTCGCGGCTCTTCTTGTCGACGTGGGGCGACCGGTTGACCGTGAATTTTTCGATCCGCGTCGGCAGCGGGATTGGGCCGCGGACGTTGGCGCCGGTGCGCTTGGCGGTCGACACGATTTCGCGCGTCGAGGCGTCGAGCACCCGGTGGTCAAACGCCTTAAGGCGGATGCGGATATTCTGTCCGTTCATGCGTCAATTCCTTGTTCTGGCGCGGCGCGGGCAGCTCCCGCGCCCGCGACAGATCGGTTTCAGTCCAAATTACTCTTTGATGGTGACGACGATGCCGGCACCGACGGTGCGGCCGCCTTCACGGATGGCGAAGCGCAGCTTCTCTTCCATCGCGATCGGCACGATCAGCTCGACGTCGACGGTGATGTTGTCGCCGGGCATCACCATCTCGGTGCCGGCCGGCAGCGTCACGATGCCCGTCACATCCGTCGTGCGGAAGTAGAACTGCGGACGGTAGTTGGTGAAGAACGGCGTGTGACGGCCGCCCTCGTCCTTGGTCAG